>JAYGFS010000226.1:0-5463 GCA_046581765.1 Verrucomicrobiota bacterium | reverse complement strand
AGGTCTTCAGTCAATTCGGGATAGGTCAGTTCTTCAGCCATACACAATACTCCCGGTAGGTGGCGGACCTTAGCAGGCTGTTGAAAAACGCGCAAGAGCCTTGGGCCTTAATCGGCGACCTGCCACTACCGGGGTTATGGTGTGTCTAGCGTGCTCCGGCCTGCACTGCAGTTGCCGAATCGTCAGTTCACCTTCCGGAAATACCGCAGCGTCACCGCTTGGCTCAGCGGCAACCGCTGTACCCCGCGCAGGACCCACAAATCCTCCGCGACCATCTCCACCGGGTGGGAGTCCGGGTACTCGGGCGAAACCCAGCGCGGCAGGAAAACCTTCGGGGTCAAATCCGCCAGGCCCGGCCACTGGACTGCGGCGACATTCCCCTGGTTTGACGCACGGGCCGTGACCTGCCCCGGCGCGACCTCCTTCGTCTCCGCGAGGAAGACCAGTTGCTGCAGGGCATCCCGGTTACGGGCCGGAACCCGCTTCCAGCTCACGGGGTTCAACAGGGGACCGCTGGTGGTGATGAGCATGGCCGACCGGTCAGGCCACTTTTCCAGTTGCGGGACCTGTTCCGACTCCAGCCGGATCAGGTCCGCTCGCTCGCAGTCGTAGAGATGCGAGAGATGGTGCGTTCCCAGGTGAAAGGTATCATGGTAAATATCGGCAACCAGGGGCGCATCGCGCTCGTGCATGAAGCTGAGCAGGTTCCAGTTCACGATGATCGGCGTGCGCAGCACCCCGTCGGTGTCGACCGGTTCGAGAAAGGCGCGGACCGGGCTGGTGCAATAGAAGGTGCTGAACGCATGCGCGGCTTCGCGCAGGGGGGAATAGACCGTGAAGAGGTTCGTTGCCCAGGCCAGCAACAGGAGTGGCAGCGCCAGGGACTGCTTGAGCAGCACCTGGATCGGGGTGGCAATCAGTACGGCGGTAAGCGGCAGGAGAAAGGCGAGATAGCGCACCTGGCGAATGCTGATCACGTGCATGGCAATGAGCCCGAGTACCCAGACGATGACACAGGCACGCAGCATTCGATTGACTCGCCAGCTCATGATCAAGCCGGGGATGACCAGGACCATCGCGGCAATCCCGAAGGCGGGGAGGTTTCGCAGGTATACCCAGAGCGGACTGACCTGGCTCTTGTCGTGCGCCTCGCCACTCAAGTATCCGATCTGCCGGCCGATGCGGGCGAAGAAACCCAACTCGGGCATGGCCCCCTCGAGCACAAACCCGAGCACGAGCACACAAAGGAGCCCACTGGCAAGGGCTGCACCGAGCAGCGCCAGTGCCCGGCCTCGCCCGGCCCCCCGCCGCTCCAGCAGGGCCAGGACCACGGGACCGAGGAGGATAAAGACCCAGAACAGGGCGTAGGTGTGCTTGATCAGGGCGGCCCCCGCGCCGAGCAGCACCAGCCCGGTCCAGGTCCCCTTCCCCGGCCTATCCATGAAGCGATCGGCGAGGTACACCATGCCGAGCAGGAAGATCCCGGGCAGGATATCGTGACTGATAAAGGGCGCATAGGTAAAGAACAGGAACACCGGCACCGCAAACAGGAAGGCCAGCCAGGACGCGAGGCTCCGCCCGCATACCCGGATGAGCACCAGGTACACCGCGAGCAGGTAAAGACCGTGCAGGAGGGCCATGGTGAAGTGGTGCGGTCGCACCTCCAGGGGATGCAGGCCGGCGGATCGCTTGAACGCCTGCGCCGGGACCAGGAGAAAACCCATCAAGGGCCCGCGCGTCGACTGGTAGCTCTCGGTCTCGCCGAGGAAGTAATCGGCATTCAGCATGGAGTCGTATCCGTCGTAGTATTCCAATTCCATCCGGGCGGCGGCGGCAAACAGCCAGCCAATGAGCAGGAGGAACAGCCCCCGCTCGAGCCAGGGGAGCATCTTCTCGGAAGAGACCGGCATGATCATCAGGGGATCGATGGATGGGGGTGTTTCAGCATCTTGCAAAGGGACATTTCACAGAATCAGTTCCATAAGTCAACGCATGGAGACCCGGTGGAGACAGGTTCGCGAAAAAAAGCCGAGGACGATACCCTTGGGGGGTGCGGCGAGGCGGCTCTACACGCCCGCGCCCCCTTGCGTACCCCGCGGTCAAGGTGCGCTACTCGGAAGCCGGTGCGGCCTTGAACGCCTCGAACCAGTCTTCTTCTTTCTCCGCCTCCTCTCCGAAGCGAACCAGGCGGGCACTGTTGAAGATGATGATCAGGGAGCCGGCGTTGTGCATGACCGCGGCCATGATGCCGTTGAGCCTGCCCAGGCCAATGAGTCCGAAGCCGACGAGGATAAACAGGAAGCCGATGGCGAGGTTCTGGAAGATGACCGACTTGCTCGCGCGGGAGAGGCGGAGGATAAACGGGATCCGGGAAAGCTCGTTGTTCATCAGGGCGACCTTGGCGCTGTGGATCGCGACATCGCTCCCCGCGGCACCCATCGCGATACCCGTGTTGCTGGCTGCGAGTGCGGGGGCATCGTTCACCCCGTCCCCGACGAAGGCGACCTGGTAGCCCTGCTGCTGGATTTGCTCGACATACGCGACCTTTTCCTGGGGGAGGCACTCGGCCTGCACGTCGCAGCCCCCGATCTCCGCCGCCACCCGCATGGCCACCGACTCGAGGTCACCCGTGATCATCGCCACGCGGCGGATCTTCAGTGCCCTCAAGTCCTCCAGGGCCTGGCGCGCCCCTTCGCGCACCTGGTCACGCAGTCCCACCCAGCCGAGGTAGGTCCCGCCCGTCGCGATATGGATGACGCTCAGGCCTTCCGCATCCGCCTCGGGAACCTCGATTCCCTGCTGCTCCAGGTAACTCGCCCGCCCGGTGTAGGTCCTGGCCCCGGCGACCAGGGCGCTGACGCCCTTGCCCGCTTCCTCCTGAAAATCTTCGCTCTCCACGAGTTCCATGCCGGCCTCGGCAGCCAGGGCGCAGAGGGCCTGGGCCGCGGGATGGTTGGAAAACTGCTCGGCACTCGCACCGGCGCGCAACAAGTCACTCTTGCTCGCTCCACCCGCCGGCTCCACCCGGACGACCCCGAGCTCACCGGTGGTCAGGGTACCGGTCTTGTCAAAGATCACCGCGTCGATGCGCGAGGCGCTTTCCAGGTCGACCACGTTCTTGAACAGCACCCCGTGGCGGGCCGCTGCGGACAGGGCGGCGACCATGGCGGTTGGCGTCGCCAGGATGAAGGCGCAGGGACAGGCCATGATCAGCAGGGCCACGACCCGGTTCCAGTCGTCGGTGAAAAACCAGACAACGATGGCCAGCATGAGGATCGTCGGCGTATAGAAACGCGCATACCGATCGACGATCTTCATGATCGGCAACTTGGTCTGCTCGGCCGCGAGGATCAGTTCCTTGACCTTCCCCAGGGTGGTGTCGCCACCGACCTTCTTGACCTCGATCTCGATCATGCCCGTGAGGTTCTGCGTCCCGGCAAAGACCTCGCCATCCAGGGTCTTGTCGCGCGGAACCGATTCGCCCGTGATCGTCGCTTCATTAATACTCGTCTGGCCGAGCAGGATGGTACCGTCCGCCGGGATATTCTCCCCGGGACGAATCCGCACGCGATCGCCGGGTGCCAGGTCCGTCGCGGCGATCTCTTCCTCCGTCCCGGAAGCGTCCAGGCGCACCGCGGTCGAGGGCGTCAGCTTGATCAGGTTTTCGATCGCCTTGTGCGCGCCCCTGGCGGTGCGGCTCTCGATCTGGTTGGCCACCAGCATGAACAGGGAGATCACCCCCGCGGCCTCGAACTGCTGGTCAACCATCGCCGCCATCACGCCAAGGGCGATGAGCTCGTCCATGTGCATATGGCCATGCAGGATATCCTCAATCGCGGTAAGGAAAATCGGGATCGCAAGCACGATGGCCCCCACGACGGTGAGGATTTCAACCCCAAAGGGATTGTCCGGGTACACCCAGCGGGCGATGACCGCGGACAGGAGCAGGGCACTGCCGCTGAACAACCAGGGCAAGGGCGCATAGTGAGCGTGATCGGGCACGCCCAGTTCTTCACCATGCATGCGCGCCTGCATCAGTTGGGCCGACTCCCGTTTTTCGGTTGGCTCAGCGGGCTTTTCTCTTCCGGCCCCAGGGGGATGAGAATTTTCTGTTTCCCCTCCCCGGCGGTGTGGATCAGGTACCGTGATTTGACCTGCTTGAGCGCCCGGCGCACGCTGGCCTGTCGAAGCGCCTGCGCGATCACCACCGGGTTCTCCTTGTACTGGGCGTATATCTTCTCGAAGTAGACCGCATCAGCCTTAATCTCCGAGAGCAACTCCTGCCGGGCAGACTGGCCACCCCGCCGGATTCGTTCCGCCTCACCGAGGGCCGTGGTTCGTATCTTGTCGGCCTCCTTGCGGGCATCCGCCACGTTCGTCCCCGCGTCGGTCGCCATGGCCAGCACCTGGTTCATCTCCTTGAACACCTGCTGGGGGGGGATGGTTTCCAGGAGCCGGACGTTCTCGATCTGCACCCCCATCTGCAAGGCGGCACAGGATTTCCGCAAGTGGCTGAGCACATCGCCCTGCAATCGCTCGACCGCCGAGCGCAGGGACTCGTCCAGGGTCAACCCGGCCGAGGACTGGACCACCGCATCCTCGAACAGGCGGGTGAGCAGCCTTTCACCATCCTTGTGCCGAAGGTAAAAAGCCTCGGGGTCTTTCACGGTGTATTGAAAAGTCCAGCGCGTGTGCAGGATATTCGCATCGGCGGTCAGCGAGTACCCATCGAAACCCGGCCGCAAGGTCTCGCCGGAGGGGGCGGGCACCCAGGTGCCGTCCTCCGACACCTCGACAGCAAACAGGAAGGCCAGGCTCATGACCTCCTGGGCCCGTTCCGTCGGCACGCGAACGATCTCCGCGAAGGGCCGTGGCCAGGTCCAGTGTGCACCCGGCCCCTTGATGCGCGATTCGCCGACGCCGTCCACGCGCCCGAAGACCAGCACAAAGGCGCGCTCATGCTGCTTGACCACGAACATACCGGAAAGCAGGTAGCCGATGAAGAGCAGGAGCATAAACCCGCGCAACAGCTTGAAGCTGACGTTGAGGGCGCTGGACAGGGCCGCCTGTCCGGCCGAGAATTCAGAGGAATCCTGTGGAGGCTGCTCAGGCATCAGTTCGGGGGAGCTCCTTTATCTTCGACCCCCTGCCGGGTGCTGTTGGTACCCGTTCCGCCCAGGGCGTTTTCACGATCCCGCTTCAGTTGCCGGAACGGTGCTTCGCCCATGTCCAGGATCACGGCCGTCTTTTCGTCAAAAATCTCCTCCAGGGTTTCCAGCTCCTCGAGAAAATTGGCAAAGGCCGGGTCCTGCTGGAAGGGCTTGTAATGTTCCATGGCCTCCTCTTCCGCCTCGGCCAGGGTCTCCTTCGCCTCGCGCTCCGCCTTCGCGAGAATCTCGGCCCGGTCGGCATCGGCACCGGCCTTGATGATTTCCGCCTCGGCGAGCCCCTGCGAGCTGTACT
>JAYGFS010000154.1:0-20748 GCA_046581765.1 Verrucomicrobiota bacterium | reverse complement strand
CCGCATATCGACAAAATGCTGGGCGAGCTGGAAGCCTCGGGGTCCGGCATGCGGGACCTAATCACCGGGGTGGTGCTGAGCGAGCCATTCCGGAGGTAGGGTTTCCACGTCAACAAATCGCCATGCACCTGGCAATGAACCCCTATGCTACAGGGTCTTGTCCAGGACCGGGAAAGGGAACACCTCGGAGGGCTGGTGCTCCCGCTCCATCAACTGCCTGAGCTTGGCGACAACCTCGGGATGCGCGGCGGAGACATTCCGGGCCTCGGACACATCCGCCTCCAGGTCATAGAGCTCAATCCGGAGCGGGTCGACATTCTTCTTTTTTCGAAGCATATTCTGGCGGATGGCCTTCCATTTACCCACCCATATGGCCTGCTGCCCACCATATCCCGTAAATTCACGGTAGAGGAACTTCCGGGCCGGTTGTTGTCCCCCAAGGAGCGCCGGGGCGATACTTTCGCCGTCAAGGCCGGCCGGGAGAATCCCCTTGGCTTCGACCAGATCGACCAGGGTGGGCATCCAATCCTCAAACCCGGTGATGGCATGGGAAACGGAACCCGCCTTGATCCTGCCGGGCCAACGGACAATCAGCGGCACCCGGACACCACCTTCATACAGCGACCCCTTGAGCCCCCGGAGTGCACCGACACTGGCAAAGAATTTGTAGTCGACCTCCTTCCGCAAGTGGGTGGTCCCGTTGTCCGAGGTAAACACCACGATGGTGTTGCCCGCCACCCCCAGCTCCACCAGGAGATCGAGCAGGCGGCCGACATAGGTATCCAGACGGGTGATCATGGCTGCATACGCAGCCCGGGGGGTAAAATGCGGCGTGTAACCACCGCCGTCCCGGGTAAATGGGGGATCCTCCCATTTCTCCGCAAGATAAGGCTTCAGGTTTTCATCCGGAACATGCAGCGCGACATGCGGAATGACCGAGGGATAGTAGAGAAAGAAGGGCTTGTCCTTATGCGCACGCACGAAGGCCAGGGCTTGTTCATTGATGCGGTCCGGGGCATAATCCTGGCCCTTGAAAATATCGTAACTCGCAGGATCTTTCGGGTCCGTGCCCGCTCGAAGCCCGGCGTGTCCCGGAACCGGGGGATGATTCTTCAGGGCAACCTTATCCTCATCGCTCCAGAGGGTGGCGGGATAATAACTGTGCGCGTGTGATTGGCAGTTGTATCCAAAGAACCGATTAAACCCCTGGCGATTCGGACTGCCGGTCGACTGGGTATTGCCCAGGCCCCATTTCCCAAAGGCACCCGAAACATACCCCGCCTTGCCCAGCATCTCGGCCAGGGTTGTTTCCGCATCCGGGATCGGGTATTGGCCTTCCGGCTTCATCCCCTTGTTGTTCCGAACGATTGCATGGCCGGGATGCTTGCCGGTCATGAGAACGCATCGCGAGGGGGCACAGACCGCGTTGCCTGAATAAGCGCGGGTGAATCGCATCCCCTCCGCAGCCAGGGCATCGATGCGGGGCGTCCTGATCTTCTCCTGTCCGTAACAACCCAGCTCGGCGTAACCGAGATCATCCGCCAGGATAAAAACGATATTCGGTTGGCGGGCGGAAGGGGCTCCCAGCGCGACAAACAAGGATACCGCAAGAACCGGATAGTTAAACTTCATCCTCCCCCTTATGATTATTGCAACCGAAATGCAACGGGTCCCACCCAAATTCGATCGCGAACGACCTTCGGAACAACCCTTGCACGGACAAAAGTGGTGTTTTTCGCTGCCGCCTGATTCCTCCACGCTTGCGACTGGAACCTAAAGCTGCCAGACTCGTTCCCGCTGCCACCTGGGTTCTGTTTCAACCTGCGTGCAGGCAATCATCGCATGTAGATAAATACGCTCAGCAGGTAAGGGCCCCATGAATTTCCAGTCACCCATCGTAGTTCTGTTTGCAGCATTTTTCTCCATAGCCCTGTTTGCGGCGGACGATCCGCTACGACCGGTCCCCTTCAACCAGGTCGAAATGACCAGCGACTTCTGGCGGCCCAGGCTCATCACGCAACGCAAGGTGCTTGTGCCCTTTGCCTTTGAGAAGACCGAACCCGGTGTCGCCCACCTGAAGGCTGCCGCCGACCATTTGGCCGGCAGGAAGGCGGAGGGTCATCGAGCCCATCGCTTCATCGACTCCGACCTGTACAAGGTCATGGAGGGAGCGGCCTACCTTGCCCAGCTGCAGGATGACCCGGAGCTGGAAGCCCGCTTTGATCGCATCGTCGACGTGATTGCTGCAGCCCAGGAGCCTAACGGCTACCTCTACCCTTCCCACACCACGGGCGCTGGAAAATCCAAGAACATGATGGGTGATTCGCCCTACACCTTCGTTGTACACAGCCACGAACTCTACAACATGGGGCACCTGTACGAGGCGGCCGTGGCCTACTACCTGGCCACAGGCAAGGACAAGCTGCTCAAGGTGGCGGAGAAGAACGCTGAGCACGTCAACAAGGTCTTCTTTGAGGGCGATCCCGCTTACAACGGCGGGAAACCTGTTCGCCAGGCCCCGGGACACCAGGAAATGGAACTCGCATTGGTCAAGCTTTACCGCGTCACGGGAAAGACGCGCTATCTCGACATGGCACGAAAGTTCCTGGAGATCCGCGGCGTGACCTACATCCCGGACGGTGAAGGCGTCATGTCCCCCACCTATGCCCAGCAGCATGCCCCGGTAACGGAGCAAAGGGAAGCCGTTGGCCATGCCGTCCGGGCCACCTACCTTTACTCGGCCATGGCAGACGTGGGGACACTCACAAAGAACACCGCTTATGCCAAGGCGCTCGACCATATATGGGGCAACCTCGTCAATTCCCGAATGCACATCACCGGCGGACTCGGTGCGGTTCATGGGATTGAGGGCTTCGGCCCCAAGTACCTTCTTCCCAACGCCGACGCCTTTAACGAAACCTGCGCGGCCGTGGGGAACGTACTCTTCAACTTTCGCATGTTCCTCGTGCACAGGGATGCCAAGTACCTGGACGTTGCCGAGGTCTCACTCCTCAACAACGTCCTCGCCGCGGTCAACCTGGAAGGCAATCGTTTCTTCTATGTCAACCCGCTGGCGGCCGATGGAAAATACCCCTTCAATCACGGCACTGCCGGCCGCGCACCATGGTTTGGCACCGCCTGCTGTCCCAGCAACATGGCCCGCCTTCTTCCGCAAGTGCAGGGAATGACCTACGCTCATGACGACCAGGACCTCTACATCACCTTCTATGCCGAAACGGCAACTCGAATCGAGATAGCGGGCACGGAGGTCGGCATCCGGCAGAAAACGGCCTATCCGAACGAGGGCCGGGTCACGATTATCCTGGACCCGAAGAAATCCGCGACATTCCGCTTGCACCTGCGCATTCCCACCTGGTCAGGAAAACAATTCGTTCCCGGTGAACTCTATCATTACGCCGATTCCTCAGCGGAACCCTGGAAGCTTTCCGTCAATGGAAAGCCTGCAAACACTGCGATTGAGCGCGGCTTTGCCGTGCTTGAGCGCCAATGGGAGAAAGGGGATCGCATTACGCTCGATCTCCCCATGCCCATACGGTTCAGCCGGTGCCACGGGAAGGTTGAGGATAACCAGGGTCGCCTTGCCTTCACCCGCGGCCCCTTCGTTCTCTGCGCCGAAGGGCTCGACAACGGGGGTGCAACTCAACGTTTTTTCCTCGGGGATGCCCCCGCAACGGGGGAAGCCAGGGTTTCATCCATCAAGATCCCATCCGGCTCCTTCCTTCAGGTCCGACTGCCGGCGCAGGCGGTAACGGCCGACGGGGGTACGGAAGATATAGAAAGCCTATCGCTTATCCCCTACTATGCTTGGAACAATCGTGGGCCGGGCTCCATGACCGTCTGGTTTCCACGGGATAAAGCCCTGTGTGTTTACGATCCGCACACGCTTCCGGAAGGGAGCACCTTTTCAGCGGTCAGCGCCTCCCACACCTCGCCACTCGACACCGTCTCCGCAATCGGGGACGGCAAGGAGCCTCGCTGGTCCAGCGGAAAGAAGGTGCCCCGGTGGACCAGCCGACCGCAAAACGGCAAGCCGCAATGGGTCGTGGCTCGTTTTCACGAGACCAGACAGATTCGCAGTATCGGTGTCTACTGGATGCAGGATCGACAAGACGTTCGCTTTCCAAAGCAATGGTCCGTGGAAGTCGAACAGGACGGCAAATGGGTACCCTTTCAACTCTATACCACCGACCGGTATGACCGGCGCGCGAACCAGTATAACGTCGTGCACCCGGCAGCTCCCCTGCATGGCGATGCCGTACGCCTTCATATGGTCCCGGAAGACGATAGCTGCCTTGGCATCCTGGAACTGCAAGTAGCCTTTGAGGGCGTATCCAAGCATACACCTGGATCGAAGAACGACCCGCTCAAGTGACCCCGAAACAGCGGTCCTTTTTATCTTTTCCATTGGTTGCGGTTTTGCCGCAGCCTGCTATAGAAAGCCCATGGACAACCCGTATCTGATCTTCGTACTCGGCCTCATGCTGTTTTCATACCTGCTGGACCTCATCGTCGAGACCCTCAACGTGAAGCACATTCGTTCCGACATTCCCCATGAGTACGAGGGGTATTACGAAGCTGATAAATACGCAAAATCCCAGGATTACCTGAAAACCAACACCCGCTTCGACCTACTCAGTTCCAGCATCATGCTGCCCATCTCCATTGCCTTTATCCTGCTCGGTGGATTTCCCTGGGTGGACGGCATCGCCCGCAGTGCAGGGTTCGGACTCATCGGAACGGGGTTGCTCTTTACCTTGATTCTCATGGGCCTGCAGATGCTGCTCAGCCTGCCTTTTTCCTATTACTCGACCTTTGTGATCGAAGAACGTTTTGGCTTCAACAAAACCACCAAGGCAACCTTTGTCCTGGATTTTATTAAAGGCTTGTTGCTGAGTTCTATCCTGCTCGTTGCCATTCTCTCGGCTATTCTCTGGTTCTTCGATACCGCGGGCACGAATGCGTGGTGGATCTGCTGGATCATCACGACCGCTTTTGTCGGAATCCTGACCTTTCTCGCGCCGGTAGTGATCCTCCCGCTCTTTAACAAGTTTGAACCACTGGAAGAAGGTGATCTAAAACAAGCGGTACAGGCCTACGCCGAAGGCCAGGGCTATAAGATCAAGGGCATCTTCCAGGTCGATGGCTCCAAGCGTTCGACCAAGGCCAATGCCTATTTCACGGGCCTCGGTGCTACCCGCCGGATCGCCCTGTTTGACACCCTGATCAATAATCACTCGGTGCCGGAACTCGTCAACGTGCTCGCGCACGAGATTGGCCATTGCAAGTTGAATCACATCAAAAAGATGATGATCGTCCAGTTCGGCATCTTTGGCCTGATGTTTTTCCTCCTGAGCATCTTCATGCACCGTGAAGGGATGTATGCGGCCTTCGGGATGGACTACGGTAAACTGGCTGGCGAAAGCCACCCGATCTACGCCGGCTTGATTTTTTTCCAGTTTTTATTCGCCCCGATCAACCTCTTCCTCGGCATCCTCCTGAACAAGGTTTCGCGCAAGCATGAATTCGAGGCCGATGCATACGCGATCACGACCACCGGAGACTCCGAGAGTATGATCCACGCCTTGAAGAAATTGACCGTGGACACGCTGGGCAACCTGTACCCGCACCCCGTGAAGGTCTTTCTCGAATACAGCCACCCCCCCATGCTGGCGCGCATTGAAGCCATGCGTGCGGTAAAAAGCTGATATCATGAGCCTGAAACGATTGGTCAACGCCCTGCTCGCACCGCTGCATGCGGAGGTGGTCCGCAAGGAAGGTGCGAAGGAAAAACCCTGGGACCACACCTTCAAGGAAGGGGTGAAAGCCACCCGGCAGTCGGGCGAGGATCCTAACGAGGCCGTGCGTGCCGCCTGGGGCGATCCGGACTGGTTGCGCTACTACGAACCGCTGGTTAAGGAAGGTGATGTGGTCTGCGAAGTGGGCCCCGGTGCGGGGCGCTGGACCCAGCCGATCCTCGACCGCGTGAGCAAAATCTATCTCGTCGACTACTCCGCCTACGTCTGTCAACTCTGGCGGGAGAAGAAGGATTCGCGCATCGAAGTGGTGCAATGCGCCAATGCGCGTATGCCCACGATACCGGATGCCTCCGTGGATTTTTTCATGTCGCTGGATGTCTTCGTGCATCTCGAGCTGGAAGACTTCTACGGGTACATGCAGGAGGCCTGGCGCGTGCTGAAGCCCGGCGGCAAGGCCGTTATCGACTACATGTCAATCCAGAACGATTATACGGTGCAGTACTTCAAGGATGAACTGGATAAATCCGGCATCTATTCCGGAAACGAAACCGAGCGCCTGGTTTTCCGCTTCCATGACACGGCCACGCTGCAGCGCCTGGCTGAGGACCTGGGCTTCCAATTCGAATCCGAGATCGACACCTGGCCCACGCATGCGTTCTGTACCCTGACCAAGCTGTGATCGAACGCGGGTTCGGCGGGCGGAAACAGGTGGCCTCCGTACGGGAAAGATAACATAAGCCCGGGAGGATCACCGTCTACGGCACGCTCAGCGCTCATCAAGTCGAAGCCGCCCGGCTAACTCGACCTCCCGATCAATCGGCTCTCCATCCAGCATATGGTCCGCCAGTTGCCGGGCATAATAAGGCGCATACAAAACACCTTTGGCTCCGAATCCATTCAAAATACCGATCCGTGGATCATCGGGTAGAAAGCCCGCGACGGGCACCCGCTGCTTAGCCACCGGCCGGATCCCGCCCTGGTTATCCACCAGTTCCATCGGGGCCGAAATCAACCCGCGCACGCGTTTCAGCAACTCGTCACGGCCAATCACCGTCGGCCCCGGCTCGTGGACATTCCAGTTAAATGTTGCACCCACACGAAATAGGTCTCCACCCAGCGGCAAGCAGAAAACCCCGGAGCTGAGAATGTGGTCGCTCGACAAATCCGGAATCCGCAAGGTCAATAAATCACCGTGCGCATTACGAAACGGAAGATGCCTGAACCACGGGTTCATAGCCGATCGATATCCCTCGCAAAAAATAACGTGCTCGGCATCCGGGAGATCCACCGGATTCACCTCCCGCTCCTCAAGAATACCCTGCGCCAGGAAAGCCTTCCGCATGCGACCAATCAGCCCGTCGATATCCACCCAACCGCTGCCATGTAACGCAAAGCCTCCCCAGGGATGGTGCACGGGCATATCGCGTTCATCCGGGCCGAAATCCGGGCCGCGATACAGCTCCAGGGAAGGGTGGCCCCCCTTCTCCATCCACAAGGCCTTTTCTTCTTCCGAGAGGAAGATACGTAGCGTATCGAGGGGGTGAAAAAAGGATGCATCGAGGGCGCGTTCGAGTGCCGGATAATAATCAAACAGGCAGGTGAGAAGTTCCTTCGCCTTCCAGGTCAGCACGAAGCGTTTCCCCGTGATGGGGGTAAACAAGCCCGCAGCGACCGAGGAAGCCGAACCTGCATGCCCACGATCCACCACCCGAACGTCCACCCCGCGCTGGATAAATTCCCAGGCGAGCAGACTCCCCGCCAATCCTTGACCCACAATCAGGACATCTGGCTTCAATTATGCACGCTTTTTCGCATTGTAGGGCTGACGGAACGGCTTATAATCATAAGGTCTTACCAAAACCCGTGCATATCGGAGCATTCTTATGAAGGTAAAATTCTATTTTCTCCTCATCCCCTGCCTGCTGCTGTCCATAGCCCAGGCAAAGGATAATCTGTCCGATCCCCAAGCCGTCGACGCGCAGGAAACCGAAGAGGAGGGGGCCGCCGAACAGGCCGCCAAGCCCCCGCTTGCCACCCTGCTGGATGAAGAGTCCGCGGAAGATGGCGAACTCGAGGCCTTGCGGGTCGACATCATCCGCCTATCCCTGGTGAAGGACCGGATGAGCCTTGAAGCCGGTATCGAGGAGGAGGAGCGCAGGCGCGCACACGAATCCGAATTCCTGGAAAAAGAAGCGTTGGATTTCAAGCTGAGCATGCAAACCGCCCGGCTCAATACGGAACTCGCTGAAGCCAAAATGGAAATCGCCCGGCTGACAACCGAAACGGAATTGATCGAAAAAAAGCTCGCCCACCGGGTCGCCGAACAGAAGTTGATCCTGGATGCCGAGCTCGCCGACATCAAGAAAGAGGAAGCCTTGCTGAAAGCCAAGAATGATCTCCTCACGGCCCAAAACCTGGAGAAGATGAATGAGCTGAAGATACGTGACACCGAACTCAAGTCGGAAAAGATCCGACAGGAATCCGAGATGGCCAAGCTGGAGCTTGATATTCGCAGGCACGAAAGGGAAAATCTATTTGAAGGCCTGGCCGATCGCAACAAGATCACCTACCTGGAGAATCCCCTCCAGGGTAAATCCCTGGTGATCAGCGACCGGAGGATCGAGTTGAACAGCGTCATCACCTACACCACGGCCGACCACGTCAGCGAACGCATCAACTTCTATAACAACAAGAGCACCGAGTTCCCGATCTTCATTATCATTGATTACAACCCCGGGGGATCCGTAATGTCCGGTTACCGGATCTTGAAGGCCATGAAAGGCAGCCAGGCTCCCGTCTACGTTGTCGTGAAGTCCTTCGCCGCGAGCATGGCTGCGGCCATTACGACCCTCGCGGATAAATCCTTCGCCTATCCGAACGCGATCATCCTCCACCACCAGATGTCATACGGCATCCGCGGGAACCTCACCCAGCAGAAGGAAATGCTCGACGAATCTGCGGAATGGTGGCAACGCCTGGCCGGGCCGATCGCCCAGAAGATGGGCCTGACCCTGGATGAATTCATCACCCGGATGTACGAGAACAACTCGGATGGCGACTGGGTGGAGTTTGCAGACAAGGCGGTTGAACTCAAGTGGGTGGACCATGTTATCGAGGAAATCCGTGAGACCTCTCTGCTGAGGAACCCCGACATAAAGTTTAAGTCGACCCCAACTATTCCGACGCGCACCACGCTGGAAGATGAGGCGGGCGACAAAGAGGCGTACGAACGCCTGCCCCGTTTGATCCCTTTCGACTTCTACTACCTGTATGATCCTTACGGATATTACCGCCTCTGAGGGATTATAGCCGGTGCGGGAATCTATAGAGCTTGAACCGGTCGTCGACCGGTTCGAAACGGAAGGCCATTACATCGAGGCCGCTCCCCATGGCAGCGGCCACATCAACGAGACCTATCTCGTTCGACAGCAACACGGCCATGACGAGGTACGGTACATCCTCCAGTTGATCAACCAGTACGTGTTCAAGCAGCCGGAACAAATCTGTGCCAACCTCCGCCTCATTCTCCCGCACAAACGAGAACGCCTCGCCCGGGAATCGGACCTGTGCACACGCGAGATCCTGGAAAGCCTGCCCGCAGTTGACGGCCTCGATTACGTGATTGATGACAAGGGAAATTTCTGGCGCCTGACTCATTTTGTCGAAAACGCATCCACCTACGACATCATCCAGAACCCGGAACAGGCCTACCAGGCGGCACGGGGATTCGGTGAATTTCAGTACTTGCTTCATGACTTCTCACCGGAACCGCTGCATGAAATCATTCCCGATTTTCATTACACGCCGAAGCGCGTGGAAGCCCTGGAAAGGGCCATAGATGCCGATGAATATAATCGCGCGGGAAAAGCGCGGGATGCCATCGCCTTTGCCGAGCAGCATAAATCCATCTCCGGGAAGGTGGTCGACGGCCTGGCCGATGGTAGCCTCCCCCTGCGGACCACGCACAACGACACCAAGCTGAACAACGTCATGCTGGATGACCGAAGCGGAGAACCGGTCTGCGTCATCGACCTCGACACCGTCATGCCCGGCAGCAGCCTATATGACTTTGGCGACATGATGCGCACCGCCACCTGCTTTGCCACCGAGGACGAACTCGACCACGACAAGATTAACGTGGAGATGGACGTATTCGACGCAATCAGCCGTGGCTACCTGAGCATTGCGCGAAACTTCCTGACACCCGGGGAGATCGAGCTCCTGGCCTTCTCCGGCCAGTTAATCACGTATGAGATCGGCATCCGATTCCTGACCGACCACTTGAATGGTGATCACTATTTCAAGATTCACCGGGAAGGTCATAATCTGGATCGGGCCTGTGCCCAGTTCAAGCTGGTCGAGTGCTTCATGCAGCATCAGGACGCCTTGCAACGGGTGGTAAATCAGTCCTGATGGACCGGCAGGAGATCCGCCGGTACAACCCTCGGACTCACTCAACCTCAATCCGAAATACCCCCCTGGGGGCATCCGGCAAGGGGTATATGTTCACCGGCGGTGTGGCGTGAATCCCGCTCGCCTGGACCTGTAAAGCCGACTCACCCAGTTTGAGGTCATCCGCCACGACAATCCGATATGTCCTCCCCGCCGCGCTCGACCAGTGAATACACAAGTCGCCGTTCACATCAAAAATTGTGTAAATCCGGAGCAGGGAAGCTACGGAAAAGGGATCGGTTCCGGCATACCACTCACCGTAATCGCTCATCCGGTCGCCATCGCTGTCCTTCGCCGGATCATTCGCACGCAGGAGGTCGTAACCAATCGCATACTCACCACCGTCCGGAAGACCGTCCCCATCGCTGTCGGTACGCAGTGGGTCGCTGCCAAGCAGGATCTCCAGATAGTCGCTTAGCCCGTCGCCATCCGTATCCCCGGACACCGGGTTTGAACCCTGCAGGTATTCCAGGAGATCCAGCAGGCCATCGCCGTCTGTATCATTGTAGGAACCCGCCACCCGGGGGTCCAGGCCGTGTGCCACTTCAAAACCATCCGGTATACGGTCGCCATCGCTGTCCTGCGACAGGGGCAAGGTCCCCTGCACCTGCACCTCATCGCCATCGGACAAGCCATCCCCATCGGTATCGGATAAATATGCGGAGGTGCCATAAATGAACACCTCGTCGCCGTCGGGCAGACCGTCCCCATCGGTATCGGGGAGCAAGGGGCGAGCACCCGCCAGCAACTCCTCCTCATTCGTCAGGCCATCGCCATCCGGATCCGCGCCTGCATCCGCAACCCGGGGATTCGTACCATACAGAACTTCGACATCGTCACGCATACCGTCACCATCCGTGTCCGCCAACAGGGGGTTGGTCAGGTAGGTTTTCACTTCTAAGCCATCTTTTAATCCATCGTCATCCGAATCAGAATCCGCGGGATTCGTCCCGGCAGCCACTTCCTCTCCATCCAACAAATCATCACGATCGCGATCGGCCAGCCGGGCAAGATGTCCATTCGCCAGTTCGTAGAAATCGCTCAGCCCGTCGTTATCCGTATCCGGATTCGATGGATTCAGATAGGCCGCAAACTCGGCACTGTTACTCAGGCCATCCCCATCGAAATCCGATGCCGCATCGTTCACATGCGGATCCAGCCCGTAAGCGGTTTCCCAGCCATCCCACATGCCGTCGCCATCGGTATCACGCACGAGGGGGTTGGTCAGGTAAAGGGTCACCTCCGCTCCGTCATTCACCCCGTCATTATCCGTGTCACCCAGCAATGGATTTGTCCCATGAATCAAGACCTCATCCCCGTCCGGCAGGCCGTCATAATCGCTGTCCCCGGCATAGGCCTTCGTGCCCCGGGTGTATTCGTCCAGATTGTTTAAGCCATCATTATCCAGGTCGTAAAGTCGATCATCGGCGATGGGATTCAAGCCCTGTGCGATTTCCCAGGTGTCCGGCAAGGTATCCCCATCGCTATCGGCGGACGTAGGATTCATCCCGTTATCGACCTCCCACCCATCCGGCAAGCCGTCGCCATCGGAGTCGACCAGGCCTGGATGCGAGCCATAGACCCAGACCTCATCCCCGTCGTCGACCCCATCCTTATCTGTGTCGGGATTTGCAGGATCGGTCCCGTGTGTATGGACTTCTACGCCATCTGACAAACCATCGCCATCACTGTCCGGCACACCGGGAAATGTCTCGTACAGCCACTCCAAGACCGCGACCAAGCCATCCAGATCAGCATCCGATTCCGAATCGTCCACCTGCGGATCCAAGCCATGAACGATTTCCCAATCGTCCGGCATGCGGTCCGCGTCACCGTCCAAGACACTTGTAGCACCCCGTGGTGCATCGGGCGAGGGCCGGTCGAGGGGAGAGGGATCCAGGAGGTCCGACAGGCCATCGAAATCCGAGTCAGCCTGTTGCACGGAGGTGCCCGCCAGCCACTCCGCATGATTACTCAGACCATCACCATCGGCATCTTGCCCCGCGTCATGAATCAACGGGTCCAGGCCCTGGATAATCTCCCAGCCATCCGGCATCCCATCGGCATCCGTATCCGGATTATCCGCGTGCGTCGCGCCATGGACTTCCTGCGCATCCCCCAAGCCATCGGCATCTGAGTCCCCGCGCAACGGGTGCGTGCCAGCCATCGCCTCCTCCGCATTGGTCAATCCGTCTTCATCCGGATCTTCCCCGGCATCCGATTGAAAGGGCTCCAAGCCGTGCAGGGACTCCCAGCCATCCGACATACTATCCCCATCGCTGTCGGCATTCGGATCAGGTATCGGATTAATCACCAGGGCGGGATCGCCAAACAAGTTGTAGAACAACAATTCCGGCGAGTTGAAGTTATAAGCCCACAGCTTCGCGAATCCATCCTGCAACGCTCGACCGAGCCGATACGTCTTCCGATTCATCACCGAGTCGTAAAAGCCATGGGCGATTTGAGCGGAAATAATTTCCAGGGCTTCCGTGGTCGCCGCAATGGAGGCCACCGCCCCAGCCGACTGCTCCAGGAGGGCCTCCGTCAGGGATTCGCCCCCATGGAAATGACCGGACTGACAGGCGAATATCGACACCACCGGGTACACACTATTGCCCAGGTTATAAGCGTCTGTGGTGTTAAACAAATCGTCCACCCCGCCGAGTCGACTATGCAATCCATGCCCGATATAATTGATGAAGCGACGATCGCTATTGAAATGATTCACGATTGCCTGGGAAACGGTCGCAGCAGATTGATCATCCAGATAAGCGGTAAAGGACGTTGTCCCGTTTGGATCGAAGTACGCTGTCTTCAACTCCTCGGAACGCCCTTTAAAATTCCCGGCGGGACCATTCTGGTCCGCGACCCAGAGTACACGACGTTGCCAGGTCGCTGAAGGGGGCACCGCTTCAAAGGCCTGGATCTTATTGATGACCTGATCGACCACGGTGGGTTGATCACTGGCGATCCGCCCCAGGGCAATATCGACCAGGATGTCGTTTCCCTCCACCGCACCGTACCACATATCCTGTGCTGCCCAATGAAAGGAGGCAGACCCCATGTGGGTGGGCACATACTCAACCCAACCTTGTCCCAGATTGTTCTTCGGATCATAGGTCGCGTCGCCGATCAGGACAACATAGCGCGGACCCGGGCGCTGCCAGTGGTGTCGCGCGTAGCCGATAAATTGCTTCAGGGCATCCGCATCGCGTAGGCCATACCCGAATTCCTGGTAAATTTCATCCATGTACACGACACGGGATTCCAAGCCCTGGCTTTGCCGATAATCAGCGAGTCGATGTGCTTGAGTCGCCAGGCCCGGATGCGTGATGACCAGATGGTCTGCCCGGTTCCTCGGGTTCGCCAGGCCCGCGATAGGTACCTCTTCAATACCGTCGATGCTCAATATATGCGCTTCATCGCTCATGAAATAACAACGGGAATCCTCGTTTATACAGCCGAAGCGAACGGCTACGTCACCCTGGGTATGCATGAGCCGGCGGGGTTCAACGGGATCCGTGATATCCATCACCCAGGTCGTTCCCGCAGTGAATCCCGTGGCGCGCACGTTTCGAAAACCGGAAGCGACACAAAACATCAACTGGCCGTCACGCGCGACAAAGCTGCGTTCATAACTCAGCAACATGTCCTGTACGTATCCCGCCTGTAACCCGGGCTGCGTGAGCAGAAAAGACAAGCTGGTCGTGGGCGCCAGGCTCGTCAGGGGAAGAGGATAAGACTGGTAACTGTTCCCGGTGCCTGAAAAGGTCATCGACCCCAGCAACGCACCATTCTCCTTCACCTGGACCGCCTGCAAGGGTTGGTTGTAGTGCGTGGCGTTCCGATCCGCGATCCGGTAAATCAACTCCGGCGCGGCATCGCTGGCGGCATGATCCGTGGCAAAACTCACGGACCGTTCCTCGTCGTTGACGATGACCTCCGCGAACCAATGATCAAACGAATCGTCATAGGGCAGGTAGCCGGTGATGATATAACGGTTTGGATCGTGTATCTCCACCTCGCGGTACGACGCTTCGTCCGGAATGCCGGGCAAAGGCGCGCCATTGACGACCTGCATCCGCAACCCCCGACCGCCCAGGGCGAGCCAATAAACATTCTCGTCGGAGTAGACACCCCGAAACGCTTCGCCATAGAAGAGCACATAGTCCGATTCGCTGAACAGCCCCTCGGTTGTACGGAGAAGTGCAACCTCTCGATCACGACCGTACAGCCGGATCTGGTCGCCCACCAGTTGATCCGCCGCGAAGCCCGCATCGACCAGGGCCGCGTGTGAAATCCGATACAGGCCATTCCCCGCCACGGTGAAACGATGCTGCGCCTGGGCAAGCGCCCCGCTGCGCCGTGGAGCAAAAACAGCGGCGGTACCCTCGTCCATCTCCGGGAACAAGGGGCCACTCCGTCCCGCTTTCCACGCGGTCAGGGGTGGCGGTTCCACCGCGGCTAAGGACGATAAAAAAGCACCGGTCCCCCACAGGATCCACAGGATCCCTCTCAGTTTTGTTAAAATCACTGGGCACATGTGCAAAGCTGCTTGAATATCGATGAAAACGGGGACTTTTCGGGTCCACCCGGGCGCCGGGTTTGTATGCGCAAGAACCGTGCCTTGGGACAAGGTGCGACGGGCTGAAAGCCCGGTCCTGGTACGAACGGGAGCAAGGAAGGGCCCCGGACCGGGCCCCTACCGGTAAAACCCGAAGGTCCCGTTCCGGTTCGTCGTCCGCAGGGTCTTCTCGTCGACGAACAGCAGGCCGTGGGGACTGTTCGGATCCGGGATACGGTGCAGGATGACCAACTTTCCCTCCTTGATCGCACCAAAAACCAGGGTCACGTTCGCTCCCGCCCCCTCCGTGCAGACCCAGTGCACGCCATCCGGATGAAAATTGAAATTCGAACAGGTGCCCTCCAGCCTGAGAACAACGTGAGACCCTGCTTCGTAGAGGTCGCTCGCCAAGTTCGCAGCTCGAATTCGTTCGAGCCGATGGTTTACTTCCGGGTCATCACTTTGCATTTCAGCCAATTGTTCAATGATCGCTTCACCGGCTGTAAGCAGGTGCCGGGTGGCGGATTCCCGAACAGCGAACCGGGAAGCACCCAGCTGGGAAACCAGCTTCGCAACGTCTTCCGGCTGTAGCATCCGTCTGGCTTCGGGCGGCTTCACCGGCCAGTAGTACAAGGCCTTCTTTCCGGCAGCAATGATGCTCCGGTGGTCCCGGGGATGCACGCGGCAAACGGACAGGACCTCCTCGTTACCCGAGAGGGTCGCGAGTAAGGTCCCGGACATCAGGTCCCAGACGCGGAGTGTCTTGTCGGAAGAAATGCTGAGTAAGCGGCGGTTGTCCGGGCTGACCTCAATCCAGCGTACGCTGGATTTATGCCCTTTGAACTTGAGGATACGTTCGCCACTGGCCACGTCCCAGCTCACCAAGCGCTTGTTATCTCCGGCGGTTGCCAGCTTACGCCCTTCATCATAGAAGCGCACCTGGTTCACATCAGTGCCCAGGTTAAACCTGTTCACCGTTTCGCCCGAGGCCAGGTCGAGCATGTAGGCGACACCATCCTCCGCAGCGGCGACCAGGCGATTGGATGCACGATGCAGGCTCAAGTTGTTGATGTCCACTCCCGGCAACCAGGTCTCAATCAGGGAATGATCGGCTTTGTTGCGCAAGTGAATCCCCTTGTCCGAACCGATCTCGATGGTGCGTTTACCATCGGGCAGTTCGTGGAAGGATTTGACATAACCCAGCTTCACCGGGCCGGGAGCGGGATACATCCGTTCGCCGCTCTCGACATCAAAGCGGCATAGAAGTTGTTCACAACCGCAAAGGACCTGCTTGCCGTCGATACTGAAATCCACACCATAATGCGTCTTGCCCGGCAAGGGTATCTTGTGCAATTCCGCCCCGGTCTTTCCGTCGAGGATATAGAGGTGGGCATCGTCACAAATCGCGGCAACGCGATCCCCTTTCGGCGACCAGGCGCCATTGCGCACGTCTTCGGGAAAAGCCGCTGTCCACACCGCCTTGTTGCCATCACTAGTCCAGCATTCAACCCCGCTATCTGCAGTGAATACCAGAAACCGTTTGCGATTCGACGCGAGGGCCAGGGTGTAGATGCAGCCCGTATTACGGTTTATTTTATCCAGTTCCTCGCCTGACCGGACATCCCACCGCCGCACGCTCTTGTCATTCGAAGCGGTAATGACTTCTTTTTCGTCGAGAAAAAATACGCTGTACACCGACGAAGAGTGGCCCTTCAACTCCATCGCCTTCTCACCCGAGGCCCGATCCCAGAGCAGGCAGAGATCGTCTCGATCCGTTGCCGCAATCAGCGACGCATCCGCATTCACCGCCAGGCGGAAAACCGTATCACTATGGGGGTAGCTTTTGAGCTCCTTGCCACTCGCCATATCCCAGAGCGTCACCGCCTTGTGACCGCCAGCGGTGATCAACTGGGCGTCCTTGAGGATCGGCAAGGCAAACCAGACATCCGCACCCTCCGGATGCAGAAAGCGCCGCAACTCGTTGCCCGTCTCAAGATCCCAGATACGCGCCGTGCCATCCCGGGCTGCGGTGAGCACCCGGTGGCCATCGGCCAGTACATGAACATGGGTGATTGTACCGGCGTGGAGAAAGGAGGGATCTCCACGGAGTTCCGCCAGGTTTAGCTGCGTGGGATCAAATGCCCGGGTCCATACCGGAGCCAGCAGGAAAGGAATCGCGATACACCGCCACATGGAGCTGATCCTAACAGGCTGCCGAGGAACTCGCAAGGGCCGGGTTCCCCCTGACACCTTATTCACCTGGCAACCATAATACCGAAAAAAAGTCCGCCAGGCAAAGCGGGGATGAGATGCCCATCGTCTGCATCGCGTTTTACATCGATTGGGCCAGCCTCTGTGCAGGGTTGATTTGCCGGGATTGACCTTGGCTCTTCCACGAGTCCACTTAAGCTTTGCCCATGGTGAAACCCGCCCACGTCTCGCTCTCCAGCGCGGTCTACCTGGTCGTGGCCAGCATGATCGGCACCGGGGTGTTCACCAGCCTTGGATTCCAATTGCTCGGCATCCAGTCCGGCTTCGTCATCCTGTTGCTCTGGTTGACCGGCGGGTTGCTCGCCTTCTGCGGCGCCGTCTCTTATGCGGAATTGTCCGCTGCGCTTCCGCGCTCCGGGGGTGAGTACCACCTGCTCTCCCGGGCCCTACACCCCCTGGCGGGCTTTCTCTCCGGCTGGATCTCGGCCACCGCGGGTTTCGCTGCACCGGTCGCGCTTGCGGCAATGGCATTTGGATCGTATGTCTCCGGCGTGTTTCCAAGCCTGCAGGCCCTGCCTTGCTCCTTTACGATTGTACTCCTGGTGACGCTTGTCTTCCTGCGCCCCATCCGGACGGGCAGCCGCTTTCTCATGCTGTTTGCCCTGCTTAAAATCAGCCTGATCATTATTCTTGTCGGCGCGGCGTTCATGTTGGTTGACCCGCAGCCGGTTTCCTTTGCGCCTCGCGCATCGGAGTTAGGCCTGGTCTTCGGAGGAAACTTTGCCGTGTCGCTCATGTACGTGATGTACGCCTATGCCGGGTGGAACGCGGCGACCTACATCGTCAACGACATCAAGGACCCGCAACGCAATGTCCCGCGTTCGCTCTTGATCGGCACCGCGCTGGTGACCGTTTTGTACACCGGTTTGAACGCCGCATTCCTGTGGGCGGTGCCGATCGACCAGTTGAAAGGCCAACTGGAAATCGGCCTTATTGCGGGCCAGGCCATCTTCGGGCCCACCGGGGGTAAGGTGATGGCGCTGTTCATCGCCCTCGGGTTGATCAGCGCCATCAGCGCCCTGACCTGGGCCGGCCCGCGGGTGACCCAGATGATGGGGGAGGATTACCCGCGCCTGGGCTGGTTTGGAAAAGCGAACGCACAAGGCGTACCGGCGAACGCCACCGTGTTCCAGGCGACACTGGTCGGCCTGCTTCTGCTGACCGCCACCTTCGAGCAGGTCCTCATCTATATCCAATTCGTGATCACCTTGTCCTCCTTCCTCACCGTGCTGACAATGATGATCCTGCGCATCCGCGAACCGGATCTACCGCGGCCTTACCGCGCTTGGGGATACCCTCTCACCCCCTTGCTGTTCCTCGGCATCACCGGGTTCATCCTGGTGCAGGTATTTACCCAGAGGCCCCTGGAATCCCTGGCGGGGGTGGCTACCCTGCTGCTCGGACTGGCCTTGTACTGTGTATGCCGGGGCGGTCGACGCCCCGACCCGTCCCGGGCCGGGGCTGCGGCCTAGGCCTCCCGTTTAAACGCACGACAGATATCGACCATGCACTTGATATTGTCCGGGGGAACCGGCGGGGCAATGGAGCAGGCAGAGGATAAAATAAATCCGTCCATTCCGTTGGCCCCGATGTTCATGGTTTGGCTCACGTCGGCCGTGACCTTCTCACGGTCGCCGCGCAACAGGGTGTTCACCGGGTCGATGTTCCCCTTGATGAACATCTTGCCATTCAACGCCTTCACGGCATCGGGTAAATCGACATTACCGAGCGGTGGAGGATCGAGGCATTCAATGCCGGATACCCCGGATTCACACATGAGATCGAGGCGATCGCCGATGGCCCCGCAGGTGTGCGTGTAGCTGTATCCGCCCTCGGCGCGAACGGCCTCAGCGATTTGACGTTCACAGGGCACGATAAACTCCGCATACATGTCGCGAGAGAGGAACCCCATCCCCGCGAAAGGGCTGCTGATCTTGATCGCATGGGCCCCACGACGCACCTGGGCCACCGCGAGGGCAACCGACCACTTGGTCACCCGGTCGAGCAGGGCAAAGGTCTTTTCCGGGTCGTCCAGCGTGGCCATCAAGCCTTCCTCCATGCCGAGGATGTTCATCATGTGGTCAAAGGGCGCGCGGACTTCGCCGTGCACGGAATGGGTATCCCCGATGGCAGCAATCACCCGGTCAATCGTACCGAACACCGTGTCGGGAATGTCCTCGGCGCGGTCGTACGGCAGCGTAGCCTTGCTGGCCTGGAAAACCATATAACTCTCCGGCGCCCAGGCGAGCGGGTTCTCGATATCGAGTTCATCCAACTCGGGAAAGACAAAGTCGGCGTTCTTCTTGTAGTAGCTGTCATCATCGCGGGTGCATTCGATGCGCGAACCATCGTCCAGGTAAAGGGTGGGAACCTCGGCATCGTAATCTTTCCTGTCCACCATATCGGGAAGGGAGCGCACCCGTCCGGGTTTATGGCAGAGGATGCCATCGAAATCGTAGTTTTCCCGCATCTGGAGCAGGCAGTCGGTCCAGACTTCATCCGAGAGAAAATAATCGATCGGATGGATCCGGGTATTGATCACCGTGTGGCCGTTGGCCATCTGGCACATGACCGGGATCTCGTCCGGCCGTTCCTGATTCATGGCGGCTTCTATGCGTTCTTTCGGGGTCATGCAGTCGATACCCGTGGCTTGGCGTTAGGCTGAGACATCAGCGGCCGATGCAGTACAAGGTTTCCTGGCGTTTGCCCCCACCCCGCTGGGCGGTCCGAAGATAAATGCGGCCGCCACAGACACTGGGGGTGGCAAAGGTGTCGTTCCCCAGTTGGTTCCTGGCCCGCAAATTGAATTTATCCGAGCGGGCTTCGAAGAAATAAGCCGTACCCTGTTCGCTTACAGCCAGCAGGCGGTCCTTCACCAGCACCAGCGAGGTGCTGAAATCCCCCTTGAGCCTGGCCACCCATTTTTCTTTTCCGGTTCTCGCTTCCCAGCAATAGGCAATGCCCCTGTCCGATACCGCATACAGATGATCGTTCACCGCCAGCATCGACGGCGCGTACACCTTCTTCTTCACGGTCCAGATCGCGGTTCCCGGCTGACTGGCCGACACGCAGGAGGTGATGTGGTCCGGGTAGCCGCCGGAGCCGAATACAAGGTCACCGAGCGCGACGACCGAACCCACGCACTCCACCGTCGTCGCGGGGGTACTCCAGAGTTCTGCTCCCGTCTCCGGGTGATAGGACGAAATGGTTTTCGCCCCATTGATCACGAACTGGTCCGTTCCGTTCAGCTTTAGCAGCACCGGGGAGGCGTGATTGGGCTCCTTCGAGCGAGCCGTCTTCCAGGCGATGTCACCGCTGTCCTGCTTGAGTGCCACAATCGCGCCCCGTGCCAGATGCTCGATGGAAAGAAGTACGAGGTCCTTGTAGATCGTGGGTGAAACCGAGAAGCCCCAGAGCGAGGCAAAATCCATGATGGGTTTCTGCCAGATGATACGGCCTTCCGTGTCGACCTTGCTCATTACGATCTTCTCCGCGTTGTAAAAGGGCAGGTACACCGCACCGTCGTGGTACGCAGGGGTCGATGTCGCATAGCTGTTTCGCTCGTGAATCTTGCCCTGGACACCCGTGGTGTGGAGATCGGTTTTCCATTGGGCTTCGCCACTTGTCCGGTCGAAGGCCATGAGGGCCTGGTATTTTCCGGCCTCCGCCGTACTGATGAAGACC
>JAYGFS010000148.1:0-1674 GCA_046581765.1 Verrucomicrobiota bacterium | reverse complement strand
CACGGGGCCCGGATCTACCGGCGAAGCTTGACCTTTCTCCTCGCCAAAGCGGTACAGGATCTCTTCCCCGATGCCTTTTTTGCCGTCGAGCATTCCCTGGGAACGGGTTATTACTGCCGGTTTGAGCATGCTGACCAATCGGGACTCTCGAAACAGGAGTTTGATGCACTGGAGGCCCACCTGCGGAAACTGGTGGAATCGAATATCGCCATCCAGCGCAAGAACGTCTCTTTCGAGGAAGCCTATCGCGCACTCGAACGGGAAAACCAGACCGACAAGCTGAACCTCCTCCGCTACCGGAACCCGCCCCGCATCACCATGTGGCGCTGCGAAGATTTTTCCGATGCGGGCCAAGGCGTTCTCGCCCCCTATACCCGTTGCCTCGACGGCTTTACCTTGATCGATCACGACCCCGGTTTCGTACTGCAGTTTCCGGCCTGGAACGAAGAAAGCCGGGCCATGGAAATGCCCGAATACGAACGGCAGCCCCACTTGTTTGAGATTTTCCAGGAACATAAAAGGTGGGGCGAGATCATCGGGATCCGAACCGTTGGCGACCTCAACGAGGCCGTTGCCAGCCACAAACTGGACGACCTGGTAAAAACCTCGGAAGCCCTGCATGAAAAAAAACTCAGCCTCATCGCCGACCAGATAGCGGGGCGAAAAGAGAAAATCCGCTGGGTGTTTATTGCCGGCCCATCCTCCGCGGGAAAGACAACCTTTTCCCGTCGGCTCGCGGTCCACATGCGCGTGAACGGCTTGCACCCGGTGACCATCGAGTGTGACAATTATTTTGTCAACCGGGAACACACGCCTCTCGACGACGAGGGCAAGCCTGATTTCGAACACATCGATGCCATCGATCACGACCTCTTTAACGATCACCTGGGGAAACTCCACCGCGGCGAAGAAATTGAGCTCCCTGCGTTCAACTTCCAAACGGGCCGCCAGGAGTTCCCGGGGGAAACCCTGAGGCTCGAAGAAGACCAGGTGGTGATCATCGAAGGCATCCACTGCCTGGACCCGGTGATGTCACGGGGCATCCCACGCGAACATGCATTCTATATTTACATCAGCGCCCTGACCCAGCTCACCCTGGACAAGAACAACCGACTATCCACCACCGACCTGCGCCTGATTCGGCGCATCATTCGCGACAATCGCACCCGCGGCCATTCCGCCTTGAGGACCTTCGAACTCTGGCCCAGCGTACGCCGGGGCGAAAAGCGCTGGATCTTTCCCTTCCAGCGCCTGGCTGACGTCGCGTTTAACTCTTCACTCGATTACGAGTTTGCCGTATTGAAACCCTTTGTCTCACCACTTCTCGCGGAAATTAAGCCCTTTCATGACGAGTATGCCGAAGCGCGACGACTGATTGACTTCCTGGAAATGATTATCACCGCACCTGCCGGACCGGTGCCACTATCGTCGATTGTCCGTGAGTTCATCGGCGAAAGCAGCTATCACTCGGGATAGTGGCCCTCGCGGGAAGTTGGCGGACGGTCCAGCCCTTGTGTATCGCTATGCACGCCCGACCTCTCTCCCGGCATCTGAGCATATAAGCGGAGAAGCATGCTCAACTGAAGGGACCAATATCTCAAAATATGTTGAATCTTCATGAGACACGATTAGATTTCGCGTTCAGTTGTCGTGCGGGGCGTTCGGTGCCGTCCT
>JAYGFS010000009.1:0-3070 GCA_046581765.1 Verrucomicrobiota bacterium | reverse complement strand
ACCCCTGTTCATGGGTGATCATGGCCCGGAGTCCGCCGGTGTGCCCGTTGTGGCCGCTGGTCCAGTGGCCGCGCCATTTGCCGGTGAAGGCATTGTCCGGGCTTGGATCCTCGAAGGTCGTCCAGGCCCGGTTATAGGCGGTTGAACAGGCGGAAAAGCAACAGGCCAGCAGGCTTATGCTTATCAAGCGGATGGTTTTCTTCATCGTCTTTCTCCAGCGTCGTGTACTCATGGTTTTTACCGGTTCCAGGGCGAAGCCGTCATCCGTATGCTCGTCTGGCATCTTTCTTGATGCCAGTTGGATGGGTGGCTCGCGGAACCTATTCCATCGCCTCGTAGAACAGGGTCTTCACCGCCCACTCGGTCATGAAAGAATACGGCTCCGTTTGCTCCAGCGTGACTACGCACAGCCCGTCCGCCGGTGAAATCCAGTAATGCGTGCTCGACTTGCCACCCCATCCGAATTCGCCCACCCGCCCGGGTGGATCCCACTTCCCGTTGGCTTCCGTTCGCACGTTAAACCCGAGGCCGAAACCCACGCCCCAGCGCATCTGCTTCCCGAAGCGGATAGGCATCAGCTTTTCCGGCAGGTGGTTCCGGGTCATCAATTCCACGGTTTCCTGCCGTAGCAGGCGCGTGCCAAAGAGCTCGCCGCCCTGTTCCAGCATGACGAGAAAGTTCAGGTAGTCCTCCGCGGTCGAGCAGAGTCCGCCACCCCCGGAGGAAAATTTCGGGTTTTCCAGGTAGGGACTCCTGCCCGGGTCGTCGATCAGGCTCAAGCGCCCTTTGCTCCGGTAGTTTGCGGCAAAACGATCCGCTTTTTCCCTCGGCACGTAGAAGGCGGTGTCCCGCATATGCAGGGGCCTGAAGATGCGCTTTGCGAGGTAGGCGTCGAAGGTCTCGCCCGACCAGATCTCCACCAGGCGACCGAGTACGTCGATGGATACGCCGTATAGCCATGTCGTCGCCGGGTCGTGATTGAGGGGCAGCCTGCTCAGTTTTTCGGTGAAGGTTTCCAGGGTTTGATCACGCTGGAGGACGCCCGCTTTCGCCCATGCCTGGTTGTGCGGCTTTTGCCCGATGCCGTAGCCGAGCCCGGAGCTGTGCCGCAGCAAGTCGACCACTTTCATCTCGGTCTTCACCGGGCGGGTATGCTCACCGTCTACGACCTGCAGGTCCTTGAACGAGGGGATGTATTTGCCCACCGGGTCCTCGAGCTGGAACCGTCCCTTTTCCCATTCCATCATGACCGCGGTGGAGGTGATCGCCTTGGTCATGGAATAGATCCGGACGATGCTGTCCTTCTCCATCGCCTTTTTGCGCTCGAGGTCCGCCTGGCCGAAGGCCTTGAAGTAGAAGACCTTGCCGTGCCGGGCAGCGGCGACAGTGACGCCGGCGAGCTTGCCGTCCGCCACGAGTTTTTGCAGCACCTGGTCGATCTGTTCCAGTTTCTCCGGGGAGACCTTTACGGCTTCCGGCGTGACGACCGGTAGCCGGGGCGGGGTTCGCTGGGCGGCCAGGGGCAGGGTAAGCAGGCAAAAGGCGATTATACGGGCTGGGTACATGGCAAATCCTTGACGGGCTTTGGTGATGATCGGTATGTATAAGGGAGGTACAGGCATAGCAAAACCTTTTTGCTTTGCGCCTCCTGTTTCTCACAGGGTATCCGGATGAACCTTTGGTCCAGGGGTGATCGCATGCAGAACACATTAACGATGATTCAAGCGGCTGGGATGGGTTTTGTGCTCGGTGCAACCGGTCTCCAGGCCGAGCTGCCACGGCTGGTGGGTCTGTGGCAGTTTGAAGACGGGGCTGATCTCGGCCGGGACACCAGTTCACGCGGCAATCACCTGGACGCCTTCGGAACCGTGACCCCCGCCCCGTCCGGGGCCTTCGGCCAGGCGGTCGAGTTGGGTGGCGGGGCGGCGGATTACCTGGGTATGCCCGGCGATACCGGTGGGGATTTCAACGGGGCCTTCCCGGACGGGATCCCGACCAACCGTTCCTACACGATCTCGGCCTGGATGAAGCCGGATGCCGCGGCGGCGAACAACGACGGGATGATCAGCTGGGGGAACTTCGGGACGAAGAACCAGGTCGTGGCCTTCCGCATGAATACCCCGACCGGGCTCATTAACTATTGGTGGGCCAATGACCTCAGCGTAAACACGGGCCCCGGCAACCTCAAGGACGGCAACTGGCATCATGTCGTGGCTGTTTACAGTGCCCAGGCGGCAAGCAGCGACCACTTTATTTACCTGGACGGGAACCTGCTCGGCCAGCGGAACAGCAACAACGCGCTGGCGGCCCTGCCCGAGAATTTTCGCCTGGGTACCTCGAACGGCTTGAACGAGACCTTCGACGGTCAACTCGACGAGGTCGCGGTGTTCGACTACGGCCTGAACGCGGCGGAGGTGAACCTGCTCATGGCCGGGGATTACGGTGCCTTTACAAACCACCTCGCCTCGTTCTGGACCGGGCCCTATGGCACGAATGGAAGCTACAACCTGTACCAGGTGGTCGGGCACGATTACGGGGACACCGCCACCTGGTACGATGCGCACGTCGCTGCCACGAATGCGGTAGATCCCATGACCGGCAGCGGGATGACCGGTCACCTGGTGAGCATCGGCAGCACGGAGGAAAACGACTTCGTCAGTCAAATCAAGCCCCGGAACATCAGGACCTGGATCGGCTTGACCGACGATGATTCGCTGGGCGGATTTGAGGCGGGGAATGACCCAAACAGTGCCGGGTGGGTCTGGGCCGGTACCACGGAGCCGGTTACATTCCGCAGTTTTGATACCGGGCAACCGGACAACACCGGCGATGCCGTCACCATGTGGCAAACGCTCAGCAACTGGGACGACACCAAGTCCAGCGTACCCGGGAGTGGCGAGGAGGGTGGCCCCGAGTGGGTCTATATCATCGAGTGGGACATCGGGGCCGCGGGCCCTATATCCGGTGCTCGCTCGCTGCCCGCCCCACCGCCCCTTCCGCCCCCGGTGCTCCCGCCGGTCCTGCCCGGGCCGGAAGGCGAAGCCGGGGCCTTCGGCGGCATCTGGGTGCG
>JAYGFS010000624.1:0-11964 GCA_046581765.1 Verrucomicrobiota bacterium | reverse complement strand
CGCTCTCTTCGTGCGCCGTTGCGCATGCTCCATTTTCAAAGAAGCGTCCTTGGAACCAAAAGGAAAATAAGAAATGAAAGATGCTAAGTTCGTAGAAATCCCCCTTGGGAGCAAAACCCTTCGTATCGAGACCGGTGTGCTCGCCCAGCAGGCAGCAGGAGCGGTCATGGTACAAATCGGGGATACCGTCCTGTTCTGTGCAGTCAGCGGATCCTCCAAGCCCCGGGAAGGTATCGACTTCTTCCCACTCCAGGTCGAATACCGTGAAAAGTTTTACTCGGCCGGGCGTTTCCCCGGCGGCTATTTCAAGCGGGAAGCGCGTCCCTCGGAAAAGGAGGTCCTGACCATGCGCGTCACGGATCGTCCCATTCGGCCGCTTTTCCCGAAAGGCTATCACAACGACGTACAGATTAACGCCATGGTCATGAGCGTGGACGGTGAACACGAGCCGGACATGCAGTGCATCAACGCTGCCAGCGCCGCCCTGACGCTTTCCGAGATCCCCTTCATGGGACCGATCGGTGCCGTACGCGTGGGTCGCGTGGATGGCGAGCTCGTTATCGAACCAACCCAGGAACAAATCCTGGCCAGCGACTTGAACCTCGTTTACGTGGGTACCCGCGAGAAGACGATGATGATCGAAGGCGACGCGGACGAGGTCCCGGAAGACGAAATGATCACGGCCATGCGCCTCGCGCATGAAACCATTGTACCGATCGTCGACGCCCAGCTTGAACTGCGGCGGATGATGGGCCTGCCCGACAAGGTGGTAGAAGTGGTGCCGGTTGACCAGGAGAAACTCGACAAGTGCTTTGAACTGGCCGGGGAGGAAATGTTCGGCATCATGACCATCGCGGGCAAGACCGAACGCTCGGAGAAGGTGGAAGCCATGCGCGAGAAGCTCGGGGAGCAACTCGCGGAAGTGTACGGTGAAGACCTCGCGGAAGAGGAGTACTTTCACCTGTTTGATGAATTTGAAATCCAGGTCGTGCGCAAGAACGTGCTGGAACACGGCAAGCGGATCGACGGCCGGGCTATGGACGAGATGCGGCCCCTCACGGGTGAGGTCAATGTACTGCCCTCGCGCGTGCACGGTAGCGCAGTTTTTGCCCGGGGTGAAACCCAGGCCATGGCGACCATCACCCTGAGCTCGAAAAAAGATGCCCAGAGCATGGACGGCGTGACCGGCGGCCCCACCGAAAAGGACTTCCTGCTCCACTACAACTTTCCGCCCTACTCGGTTGGTGAAGCGGGACGTCTCGGCATGACCAGTCGCCGCGAAATCGGCCATGGCAACCTGGCCGAGCGCTCCCTGAAGCCGATGATGCCCGACGACTACCCCTACGCGGTGCGTATCGTGTCCGAGGTGATGAGTTCCAACGGGTCGACCTCGATGGCCTCGACCTGCGCGGCCTCCATGGCCCTCATGGATGCGGGTATCCCGGTCAAGAAGCCGATCGCGGGCATCTCCGTCGGTCTTTTCACCGGCGACGGGAAGAGCGTGCCGGTCCTGGATATTCTCGGCACGGAAGACCACTGCGGCGACATGGACTTTAAGGTCTGCGGCACCTCGGAAGGCATTACCGGGTTCCAGGTCGACATGAAGATTCACGGGCTCGACTGGGAACAGGTCGAGGTTGCATTTTCCATGGCCCACAAGGGCCGTATGAAGATACTCGAGTTCATTTCAACCGTGATCAGCGAACCCCGCGAGGACCTTTCGCCCTTTGCCCCACGTGTCGTCCAAATCCAGATCGATCCGGAGAAGATCGGTGCGGTTATCGGACCAGGCGGAAAGATTATTCGCGGCCTGACCGAAGAGCACCAGGTCCAGATCGACATCGAGGAGGATGGAACGGTTTCCATCTACAGCAACAATGCCGAAAACATGGCCGCCGCCAAGGCCGCTGTCGAGGGCATCACGGCTGAAGCGGAACCGGGCCGGACCTACGATGGGGTCGTGACCGGGACAAAGGACTTCGGCGCATTCGTCGAGATCATCCCGGGGCTCGAAGGACTCGTGCACATCAGCGAACTGGACTTCGGCCGGGTGAACTCGACCGAAGACGTCTGCAAGGTCGGCGATAAAATGAAGGTGAAGTGCCTGGACGTCGGAGACAACGGCCGGGTCAGCCTCAGCCGCCGTGCGGTACTTGAAGACGAGGGCCAGACACCGCCCCCGGGAACGGAGCGGAGCGACGACGATCGCGGGGAACGCAGTGCGCGTCCCCAGGGCGAACGTCGAGGGGGTGGCGGTCGCGGAGGCGATCGTCGCGGTGGCGGCCGCCGCTAAGCCGGATAAGGGTGCTGGGTTTCCCAGCACCCCGGGGCAAATCCACCGGGGTGCCCTTGACATATCTAGCGTGAATTGAATATGTTGTGATGTTCCACCCCATACCCGGTGCATGGATGCGTAGAAAACCCGCCATAAGCAGCTTAATTTTTGCTATATTCTTTTCCCTATCAATGGGTTATGGCCAACAATCCGCCCTATTTGAGGAGAAGGATTCGCAAGGTGACAGCAGTCTGTACGTCCCTTTGGATACCTTGAGGGACGCCCCACAGCGGGTTTGGGCGAAACCTATTGTGTTCAAGGATGTCCTCAAGAGCAAGCCCAGTACCCGCAGCCTGAAGATCAACAATAAGTATTATACCCGATTTGAAACCGTCGGGCTCGGATCCGTCTACGCGAATGACGATGTCAAGCGCGAGTTACAGACCGCCACCACCGGCAAGGAACACATCTTTTCCGGGACCGTGCTCAATCGTCGCAGCAGCTTCTACATCATCGTAACCAGCGCCTTGGAGCCCCAGGCGAACCCCAATGAACCCTCGACCATCATCGGCAAGCTCATCAACCGCAGCGTGAACAACGAACTCAGGAATCACAAGGCGCAGGTCGCCCTGGTTCAGTTGCTCGACACCGTGCAGGGGGATATGCTGGTGTACGCGCGGCAAAACGACATTCCCTTCAAGGATCTCTTCAACGAGCGCTCCAGCCACAGTGAGCGCGCGATTGACCTTATTCGGTCTTCGATTGATCCGCTGAATTATGCCACCGTGATGAAACCGGGCGAGATTCTCGCGCAGCTCCTCCACCTCTCGCTTCAGGAGCACTACAATATTGAGGGCAACGACGAGCCCCTTATTGATGTCTCTGCGGCAGCGATCGCGGCAGCCATGGAACCGAAGAAGGAAATCAAACCCCTTGCGCCCATCCTCTCCCAATTAGAGCAGAATACGGAAACGTTGAGCTCCACAGCGGATTTGATTTCGAAGAAAAGCCCGGAGGAAGATAAGGATCTCGATGCCCTTATTTCGGCGTTGAGTACCAAGCCCTCCATCCTGGAACCGGAAGACAATCCCTTGAAGATGAAGGATACCGAAACGCCGGAAGCCCCCGTGGTGAAAGTGAATGACATTATCGAAGTCATCGAATCCACCCCGGCCCCCGCAGCGGAAAAAGTTGAGATCATTAGGCAGCCCGACGCGCAGACCGGGGACGCCAATCTATTGAGTGACATTGAGGCCCTGTTGGACGAGGATCTGCCGGCAGCACTCCAGGCCGAAACCAAGCCCCCCGCTCAACCCGAAGCTGTCAAGCCTGCCGAGCCGGTGGATGACTCGCTGGTCGATGAACTGGATGCCCTGCTCCAGGAAGTAAAATTCGAGGAGGTTCCGGAGGCCGCACCCGCGCCGAAACCTGCCGCACCTGCGGTCCCGGTTGAAGAGACCAGGTTCGATTCCAGGGTACCCATGAAAAGTACGTCCATCCCTGCAACCGCGCCCGAAAAATTGGACGATCAACCCATCGGCAGGAAGGCGTTAAGTGCTCCACCTGAGCAGTCGGTAGTCGCCAGCAAGCCTGCGAAAAAGAAGAAGCGGGGCTTTCTGGGCTTCGGCAAGCGTAAGGAAGCAGACCCGCCTGCAGATAAACCGATCGTCCTCGCCTCCAACCTCAGCAAGGCGCCGGCCCCTCCGGAGCCTGAATCGAAGTCGGCTTCGAAAGAAGACTTCACGTTTCAGTTCTCACCGATACGCCGCTGAGCCGGGCACGACTCCCGTTCCGCCATCTTTTACGCTCAAAAAACCCCGGTGCGCGTCCATGCATCAGGGGTTTAAAATGGCGGATTCATCCCTTTACTTGAACCGCTCGTAAGACTCCGCGACCTTGTTCCAGTTCACCACGTTCCAGATGGCACCCAGGTAATCCGGACGGCGGTTCTGGTAGTTCAGGTAATAGGCGTGCTCCCAGACATCGACCCCGAAGATCGGGGTGCCGCTGCCATCCATGAGCGGGTTGTCCTGGTTTGGCGTGGAGGTCACGGCGAGTGCCCCGTCCTTGATCACCAGCCAGGCCCAACCAGAACCGAAGCGTGTTGCTCCCGCCTGCTGGAAGGCTTCCTTGAAGGCGTCGAAACGGCCGAAAGCGCTGTCGATTGCTTCCGCCAGATCGCCGCTCGGTTCACCACCCGCATCGGGGCCGAGCACTTCCCAGAAGATGGAGTGGTTCATGTGACCGCCGCCGTTGTTTCGCACCGCCCCGCGGATGGCCTCCGGCAACTGGTCCAGTTGCGTAACGAGTTCACAGATTGATGTATCCGCCCATTCCGTGCCCTCCAGGGCCTTGTTTGCATTGGCAACATAAGCGGCGTGGTGTTTGCCGTGGTGTATTTCCATCGTTTTTGCATCGATGGTCGGTTCGAGCGCGTCGTACGCGTAAGGTAACTCAGGTAGTTCAAAGGCCATGTGTTTCTCCGTATAGAGGGTTAATTTTAGGACCGGGAGGAATATAGGAGATTCCAATTCCAGGTCAAGCGTACAGGCTACCGTTTAGTCCAAGCCGTAGAACCGGACCGCGTTTTCACGATACAGCTTCCGGGTGACCCGGGCTCCCTTGGGTGCAAAAAAAGCATGTATAATGTCAAACTGTTCCGCGTATTCGCCACCGCGCATGCTAACCGGCCAATTGCTGCCGTAAATGATACGGTTTTCACCAAAGGCCTCATAAACAACGTCAAAGGTGGGTGCGTAATAGGAGAGCGCTTTTGGTGCGGGCATTTTGCCCGTGCGCTCGAAGATTCCGCTGACCTTGCAGAACACGTTCGGTTGGGCGGCAACGCGCTTGACCGAAGCCGTCCATGAGGCCTCAGCCGGTCGGCCGGTGATGGACAGGCCCGTCACATGGTTGACCAGGATCTTCAAGTGGGGGAATCGCTTTGCAACCAGGGTGACCTCATCGAGGGAGAAGTTGGCCAGGAGGATATCCAGGCACAGGCCTTTATCTGCGAGCAGCTTCAGGTCGCGCCACACGGCTGCATCCTCAAAGAACGCATCGCCGCCGGGCCGGGACCGCATGCGGATACCCTTGTAGCGTGGGTCGGCGGAAAAGCGATCGAGCAAATTCGCAAATGCATCCGTACCGATCGGCAAGCTCCCGACCACGCCTACATAGCGTTGTGGATCATGCTTCACCTGGTCCAGCACCCACTGGTTGTCCTCTACCCGACTGCTCGCTTCCACCACGATCGCCGCGGCGATCCCTTCCGCCTTGCTGAGCGCATCGAAATGCTCCGGGAGGAGGGGCCGAAACAGGACCTTGTCCGACGGCGGGGGCCAATCCACCCCGCCGGGCCGACCCGTATCATACAGGTGAATATGGGTATCGATCTTCTGGATAGCGATGGCGTCCTGCTCCCATTGCGTTGTCGTGCAGCCAGCCAGGCCAAGGGCGGCAGCCAGAAGAAGAAGTGTTGGGTACCGCGTGTGGTAGGTCATGGATCGTACTCCGGTTGAGGTTCAGGATTTTCCGTTCCAGTTGTTGCAAGATACCTTTTGTGAAAGGAACACAAGATTCCGCGTAGCAGGGCACCTGAGAAACAAGAACACCTTGGGCCTAGCTCCAGAACTCGTATTTCTCGGCCATAAGCACGTACACGCCGAGGAGGAAATTCGTAAATGCATGAGCAATGCCGGCGGCCCAGACGTCTTTCGTGCGCAGGATAAAGGCCCCGTAGCAGATACCGCAGATCACGCCGACCAGCCAGCGGTGGTGAATCAGGCCGAAGAGCATGGCGATAAAAATAAACATCAACTTGTCGTATTGCCCGAGGTCCACGCGGAGGAATTTTTCATCGATCGCCCAGCGGTACATCCAGCCGCGCCAGAAAAATTCCTCGATGAAGGAGATCACCAGGGCAGAGCCGAGGAGGCGGGTGATCGTAAACAGCCAGCCGCAGGTTTCCGGGGCGTAATACATCTCGACGGTGGGCGGACTGATTTTCCACGGAGGTTGGGTGCCGATGGTCAAGTAGCCGCGGTGCAGCCATTCATATTTCGACATATAATCGGTCTCGAAGAGTACCCAGAAACCGAATACGAGGGTGCCGATGAGCAGGGCCATGGGCACGTTCTTAAGGTTCAGTCTCGGATACCACTGCCAGGGCTTGTAATAGCAGAAGACGGCGAGACAGATGACCGAGCGCAGGGCGTACTTCCAGCCGGCGGGGTCGCCAAGGATATTAAAGAAGAATATCCAGGCGAAAAAGGGCAGGACGTGATTCATCCATGCGTCCTTTGGATACGGATATTCCGCATCCGCATCCGCAAGTTCTACTTCCTCGCTCACCGCTAATGGTTTATGCTTCGCTCGAATCAAGTGCAAGATATGGATCGAACAAAACAAGTAGGACTGGATGACATCATGGTCTCCCTGCGAGAGAAACCTGCCGAGTGGCAGCAGAAGTACCTCGCGTTTTACTCCAGCTTCTTCGGCGGGATTGTGAAGGATCCACGCGCGATGCTGGTCCCCGTGGATGATCACCTGGTGCATCGTGGCGACGGGGTATTTGAAACCCTGAAGTGTCGGCACGGGCATGTCTACAATCTCGGCCAGCATCTCGACCGCCTGCTTAAATCCTGTGTTCGCATTGGCCTGGTACTGCCGGTCGATCGCGACACCCTGGGGCAGATTGCGTGCGACACGATCCACGCGGGTGGCGATCCGGATTGCCTCGCGCGTATCCTGGTAAGCCGCGGTCCCGGGGGCTTAAGCGTGGATCCCTACGAGTCGATCGCGCCCCAGGTGTACATCGTGGTGTACCAGGCGAAGCTTTCATTTATGGAACATCAACCGGAAGGGGCGACCTGTGCCTTTTCGGATATCCCCGGAAAGCCCCCGTATTTTGCCACCATCAAGACCTGTAACTATTTGCCGAATGTCCTGATGAAGAAACAAGCCGTCGACCGGGACGTCGATTTCGTCATCGGCGTGGATGAAGCGGGGCACGTGACCGAAGGACCGACGGAGAACATCGCGATCGTGACGCCGGGCGGGATACTCGCTCGCCCGGAAGAGGCCGCCCTCTTGACCGGGACAACCCTGATGCGCGGGATGCACCTGGCGGAGGCCCTGGTCGCCCGCGGCGTGATCAATGGCCTGGAGGTCCGGTCGATTACCCGCGACGAGGTACAGCATGCCGCCGAGGTCTTGATCTTCGGCACGACCACCGATGTAACGGCCGTGGTCCAGGTGGAGGATCAGGTCATCGGTGATGGCGCACCGGGCCCGGTGTGGAGGGCCCTGCATGAAGGGCTGATCGACGAACAGGAGAGGCATCCGGATTTGCGCACCCGCGTTTTTTAATTTCGCTCCGTGGTCGGGAAGGTGGCCGATCCGCCTCGTTTTTTACCCGACACGGATTATGGGATAGGGCTTTACGGGCTCTTTTCCCCAAAACTTGACTTTTTTACGAAAAAGTCTACCTTGGGGGCGATGAAACCTTTGCTGTCAGTGCTGGAATTGCTCCTCCTCGGTCTTACAAGGCCGGTGGGACATCCCCGTATGCGCTGAGCTCAAGACATCGCAGCAGGAATGACCCACCGGAAATCACGGTGGGTTTTTTGTTGTCCACCGTGTGCGCTGGCTCAAAATTACAAAAGCACCGAACAGGAAAACGACGATGACCGCAAAAAAGAAAAAGGACCACGTAGTGATTTTTGATACGACCTTGCGCGACGGGGAGCAGTGCCCCGGCGCCAGCATGGTCCTGGCCGAGAAGATCCAGGTTGCCCGGCAGCTCGCTCGCCTGCGGGTGGATATCATCGAAGCCGGGTTTCCCATTGCTTCGCCGGGAGATTTTGAGGCCGTTCACGCGGTGGCCACCGAGCTCGCCGGTACCGCGGCCAAGCGTCGTCGTTCGCCCTCGATTTGCGGGTTGGCCCGTTGTGTCGCCGGGGATATTGATCGCGCGGCGGAAGCCCTGGAGCCTGCCGGCCATAAAGGCCGCATCCACGTCTTCCTGGCCACCTCCGCGATCCATCGCCAGCACAAGTTGAAAATGGCAAAGTCGGAAATTATCGAAACCGCGGTTAAAGGCGTTTCGCACGCGAAGAACTATGTCGAGGACGTGCAGTTCAGCCCCGAGGACGCGGCCCGGACCGAACACCATTTTCTGGTGGAGGTCGTGCAGGCCGCTGTCGATGCGGGTGCGACCACGATTAACATTCCCGATACGGTGGGGTACGCCGTACCGGAAGAATTCGGAGCGTGCATTGCCCACCTGAAAGAGCATGTAAAGGGCATCGATAAGGTGGTGATCCACGTGCACTGCCACAACGACCTGGGCCTGGCGGTTTCCAATTCCCTGAACGCGATTTGTCACGGGGCACGCGGGGTGGAATGCACGATCAACGGCATCGGTGAACGCGCAGGCAACTGTTCGCTGGAAGAAGTCGTGATGGCCTTGCGTACCCGCAACGATTTCTTTAACATAGATACCCAGATAAAGACGGAAGAGATATTCCGCACCAGTCGCCTGGTCAGCCAGATGACCGGCCTGCACGTGCAGCGAAACAAGGCGATTGTCGGGGCGAATGCCTTCGCGCATGAAGCGGGCATTCACCAGGACGGCATGCTGAAGGAGCGGACGACCTATGAAATCATGCGGCCTGAAGATGTCGGGATCTCCGGTACCGAGCTGGTGCTGGGCAAACACTCCGGGCGACATGCCTTTGGCAACCACATGAAAAAGCTCGGGTTTGACCTGGCGGGCCAGCAACTGGAAAAGTCCTACCACGCCTTTATCGCGCTTGCCGACCGCAAGAAGCACATCTACGACGATGATTTGGTGGCCATCATGCAGAACCAGATGGACATGGCCACCGCCGTCTACACCCTCGAATACCTGCACGTGGTTACCGGCAACAGCACGGTTCCAACCGCGACCGTTCGCCTGAAAAAGGATGATGAGGAAATGCAGGATGCGGCTTGCGGGGATGGGCCGGTGGATGCAGCATTGAAAACCATCGAGCGCATCACCGGGATTCAGGGCAAGCTGCTCGATTTCAGCTTGCAGGCGGTCACGCGGGGCAAGGATGCGCTCGGCGAGGTCAGCGTGCAGGTGGATTTCGGGACACAGACGGTCACCGGGAAAGGCTCGAGCACGGATATCGTCGAGGCCGGGGCCAAGGCCTACTTGAATTGTATCAACCGGCATATCAGTGCCCGGAAGCCGAAAGGCAAGAAGAAGACCCGGCGCAAGGCCTCGTAGAACGGCCGGAAAAAACGCCTGCACGAAAAGGAGGATGTTGTGGCGCGAAATCCTGCCGCCGTAGCCCCTGATCTGCGGCACCGGGCTTGAGGCCGACTGTTTCAAAACGACCCGGTTTCCATCATCCGGAAGCGGGATGTTTTGTATCCCCGGGAATCTGGCCTCCGGGGGATTCCCTTCCCGGTTCAATTCGTTTCCCCCTCCCTTGCATCCCCGGCCAAAAGGTGTATCTTCCAATCCCATGGCATTCAAAAAAGATCAGTCGGGAAAAGGCAAAAAGGAGGAAGGGGAAGACCTTCAGCCGGTCGACCTGATTCGCCGCACCTACACGTACAAGCCGGGTGCCGACTGCCCCTTCTGTGGATCTGTCGCCTGTGATGCCACGGTTTCCGTCGACATGAATCCCCTGATCCTGGATCTATACCGCATGATGGATGAAACCGTGACCGACTTGCCCTGCTGCGCTCCTTGCGGAGCAAAACACACCCGGGTGGACAACCGGCTGTTGAAGCGGGTGGAGTGGATCGGATATCCGCTGTCGATTTTCCATCGCCTGGGTTACCGGGGCAAGGTGAAGCGCTGGCTGGGCGCGAACGCCAGCCTGGCCACGGAATCCCCGCGGCCCCCCAAGAAATGGCATACGCGAATGAAGCAGCATTACCTGGCACATGCATTGAAAAATGCGGCCCTGACGGTTGTGATCATGTTGGTCGCCCGGCGCATCAGCGAGAATACAGGTTCTGAATTCTGGACCGTCGCGGAAAGCATCGTGATCATCGGAGGCAGCCTTTATGTGCTGCACGCACTCTGGCATCTCCTGCGCTTCATCCTGCAACCTGGAGTAGAAAGCACCGATACGCCCGTCCGGGCATAAGCTGGTGGAGCCGCGGTTCGGCTGGTCGATCGGGTCCGGAGCCATTCCCGGAGCCTGGCGAAATCCCCCCGGGACCTGATCGCGCGCTATTTGGGTCTTGCGAATCAATGCCGGGCCCTGTTTCATTCGTGCATAACCCGAGAGGAATGCCTGATGAAAACCGCCCTGATATCCCTGTCCTGCCTGGTCCTTGCCGCCCATGTTTCGTTCGCTGAAATTTCGATTGAATCAATGGAGGGCAAGATCAACGTGAACATTGATGGAAAACGGTTCACGACCTACGACTACACCAGCTATGCCAAGCCCATCCTCTGGCCGATCATCGGGCCGACCGGCTCGGAGATGACGCGCAACTACCCGATGAAAAAGGGTATGGCCGGCGAGGCGGAAGATCATCCACACCATAAATCCTTCACCTTCCACCATGGGGAAGTGAGCGACGAGAATTTCTGGCATGAAACGACAAAGGGGAACGGGACCATTCGCAACACGGCCATCGTGACGGCCGAGGTCGTGGACGGTAAAGCGGTGATCGCTTCTGCAAACGACTGGGTAGGCAAAGATGGAAAAACCGTCATCCTGAGCGATGAAACTCGCATTGTTTGCCACGCCGACGAGCACAATCGTTACATCGATTTCCAGATCAGACTCATTGCGGGCAAGCGTGATGTCACCTTCCAGGATACCAAGGAGGGCACGATGATGATCCGCACCCACCCGGAGCTCCGGGTAAACGGCAAGGTGGCCAAGGCCAAGGCCCTGAACAGTGCGGGTGACAAGGACAAGGGCCTCTGGGGCAAGAAGGCGGCCTGGGTGGATTACTGGGGCCCGGTAGAGGGCACCCTATGCGGTATCGCGATCTTTGATCACCCGGACAACCTGCGTCATCCCACCACCTGGCATGCCCGTGATTACGGGTTGATCGCCGCGAACCCCTTCGGGCTGTCTTATTTCCAGCGGGCGGGCAAGCATGCCGGGGATCACACGATCAAGAAAGGGACGTCCCTGACCTTCAAGTATCGCTTCGTGTTCCACGCGGGGGACCACGAGGCGGCGGGGATCCCGGCCCTGTATAAAAAGTGGACGCAGTAGCTTATTGAGCGGGTTGGGAGGCCCGCAGCAGGGCCCGCTTCGCTGCGGGGTAGATTAATGGGAAAAGACCGGGCCTAGCGCCGGCGATTCCGCTTGCTCTTCCGCTTGCGTTCTTCCATCTGTTGCTTGAAACGCTCCTTCGCTTCCTCGGTCTTTTTCCGGCGCGCTTCCTCTTTCTCCGCCTTCTGGGCCCGGTAGGCCGCGAGCAGCGCATTGGCTTTTTCAGCCGCAGAACCTGGTGTGGCACGGGTGGCCGGGGCCGGGTTGGCGGATCGCTCGCCAAACTTGGGTCGCTCGCCAAACTTGGGTCGCTCGCCAAACGAGCGTTCCCCCAGTTTTCGGGTGGGGGCCGTTGGCTTTCCGGAAAACTCGTCGATCTTGGCCTGGTCCTCCTGTACCAACTGGTTCACCTGGACAAACTTTATACTGCCGTCTTTCGCCCGGAGG
>JAYGFS010000591.1:0-10522 GCA_046581765.1 Verrucomicrobiota bacterium | reverse complement strand
ACCCAGATCGACAACCCGGCCGATTTATATGTCCGGGCAACCACCCTTCAACCGGGTGAGCATGCGATCTCGGCCCAGGTCGTTCTCACGCGGCCCGATGCCTGGTACTCCCTGCACCTGCAGACCTCGACTACGAATTTCGTCGCCGACGGCAGCTGGGAATGTACGGAAACCCGGCCCCAGGGTTGGCCAAATGCCTATTCGGACAGTAACACGGTCTGGCAGACGGTCCCCCAGCCGAGCAAGGGCGATATGCTCCCCCGCCAGGGCTTCTGGAAAATGAAACCCAATGGCTGGGTGAACACCCAGTCGGGTGAGCAGCTCCTGCGCCCGTGGAAAAATTTCCGGAACAAGCGGGCCATCGCCTACCTCCGAAAGAAAATTACGATTCCGGCCAAGTAATCCAGGAGCATATGCCGGAATGGCCCCTCGCGCTCCAGGACGCGAACGCCGGCCGAAGCGCCACGTTTACGGACTAGAGGCTCTTGAGGTTGAAACCGAGTGCTTTCGCCTGATCCCGATCGAAGAAATTCTTCACGTCGAAGATCACGTGCGTTTTCATATGGCCCTTGAGCTCGGCAAGATCGATTTTCTTAAAGGCATCGTGGCCATTGACAAGGACAATGGCGTCCAGGCCCTGCAACTCACTCACGGACTTGTTCTCCAAATCAAATACCCGGCGGACCAGTTCATCGTCGAGAATGGGCTCGCACGCCACCACCTCCGCGCCAAGCTCCGCTAAGCGCTTAACGACGTCTACAGCTTTGGTATTCCGAAAGTCGGGGACATTCTCCTTGAACGTCAGGCCCAGCACGGCAATTCGCGCCGCGGAAATCGCGACCCCTTCATCCTCCAGCTGTCCCGCGACCTGCTCGGCCACGTAGGTCCCCATGCCGTCATTAATCCGGCGACCCGAAAGAATGACCTCGGGATGATAACCCAGATCCTCCGCACGCTTGGTCAGGTAATAGGGATCGACCCCGATACAGTGCCCACCCACCAGGCCGGGATGGTAGCGATGAAAATTCCACTTGGTGGCAGAGGCCGCAATCACGTCAGGCGTATGCAAGCCGAGTTTGTCAAAAATCTTGGATAGTTCGTTCATCAAGGCGATATTCAGATCGCGCTGCACGTTTTCAATCACTTTTGATGCCTCAGCGGTCATGATGGTGGGAGCTTCGTGAATGCCCGCACGAATAATACTGCCATAGACCTGGGAAGCCCGGGCCAGGGACTCCGCACTGTGCCCACTAACCACCTTTACGATGTCGCGCACGCTGTGCTCCTTGTCACCGGGATTGATCCGCTCAGGTGAATAGCCCAGGTCAAAATCGCCCAGCTTCATCCCGGATTGCGCTTCCAGAATCGGCAGGCAGACCTCTTCGGAGACCCCGGGGTATACCGTGCTTTCATACACCACCATGCACCCGGGTTTCATGATCTTGCCGATGGCTTCAGAGGCGCCTTCCATGGCCCCTAGATCGGGCACATTGTTCTCGTCAATCGGCGTGGGCACTGCGACAATGATAAAGGTGCAGTCCGTGAGGCCTTCCACCCGATCGCAAAACGACAGGCGAGGGTTTTTCAGATCATCCCCCGCAACCTCCTGCGTGTGGTCTTCGCCACGTTGCAGTTCCCTGATGCGCTCGCTTTGCGCATCGTAGCCGACGACATCATACATGTCTGCAAACGCACATGCCAGTGGAAGACCCACGTAGCCCAAACCAACAATTCCAATTTTCTCGTCCACGATGCTGCCGATCTTTCAGGTCCAGAGCGACACGGGATAGGTACCCGCGTCAATCAGTCCGCGCACGCTCTTCACCACCGCGGGTTTATCCTCCGGGTAGGTCACGCCAAACCACTGCTCCGTTGAATTCAACACATCCACCTTAACCGTTCCCACCTCAATCAGATCCTGAATGGTCGAGGGAATGAGGTACTCGGATTTCAAGGGGTCGGCCATGTCATCCAGGAATGCAGAAAAATTATTCATCATGTGAGGAAACACATCCGGGGTGAAGCCCCACATGTTCATCGACACCGGTTCTTCACCGGTGACCGTGGTCATCCCTTCACGGCGCCGCGCCTGGATCGTGCCTTCGGTGGTCCGTCGAATCTCGTGACATTCTTCGACCTCGACCAGCAGACCATTCGCTTCACGGCAGATGCCCCGGGAAACGCCCCCGTATTCCGACAGGGTATTGGCCAGCGTGAAACCCACCAGGGAATAGACATTTCTCGATGCGGCATGCGCACAAAGCCAGTCGCTGAGCACCTGAAAGGAACGTTGGCCGTAGAAATCATCCGCATTGATAACCGCAAAGGGTTCTTTGACCAGGTCGTGGCAAGCCAGCGTGGCGTGCGAGGTACCCCAGGGCTTGGTACGGCCTTTGGGCAAATCGTACCCGGCGGGCAAGTCCTCCAGGCTCTGGAAAGCGTAGTCGACGTCGATGCGGCCCAGATAGTGTGACTCCAGCGCTTCGCGAAAATCCGCTTCGATATCCTGGCGGATAATGAACACGACTTTGCCGAATCCGGCCCGGATCGCGTCGAAAACCGAGTAATCCAGCACGACCTCGCCGGAAGGCCCGATGGGGTCGATCTGTTTCAGGCCGCCGTATCGACTACCGATACCGGCAGCCAGAACGACCAGGGTAGGTTGAATGAGATCACGCATAGACGCGCGGGTTATGCCAAAGGGGTCTTGTTTTGGCAAGAGTAGAAGGGTGCCGGGTCTTCACGATGGTCGGTTCGGCACCATCATCATTGCGCGGCTGGCCCCTCTTTGAATACGGCGATGGAGCTGGTGTACCCATGAATAAAGGTGGAGGCCCCCACGGGACCGATCTCGCCCGTACAGAAGAACCCGCTGATCGGCAAGGGGCCGAGGCGTTCATTTATCAAGTCGCTGTCATGATTCGTCGTGCCATACAGGTATTGGCCACGGCCGAGGCAGGAGAATAGCAGGGCGTTCTCCGCCTCCCCATGGGTTTCAAGGTAGCGGTCAAGCAGGGTTTCCAAATCGAGGCGGGAGGACTTGCGATCGCGCAAATGAAGCTGAGCCAGCGAACCCTCCTCAGCTATGCCGGCCAGGATGATCGCGCCGGAATCATAATCGATGCCAATCAGGTTGCGCACCAGGTAGTCACCCGGTCCCGGTTGGTCGATAAAAGGGTCATTGGTGACGCCGAAAAAGAGCGCGCTCTTGAATAATTTACGCTCGTAAGCATCCAGGCCATCATTCACGGCCTGGACAAATTCCAAGGCCGACATGCCGTCCAACTCGACGATCATGTTACTCCGCGCCCGCGTGACGGTTGCGACCGGCCCAACCGGACGACAGCCCTGCGCCACCATGGGTTCCATGCAGGTGCGCCCCTTAAACGCGATGAGTACCAGCCCCTCATGCCGCATGAGATCCTCGCAATAAAGTCCGTTCTGCAAAGCCTCACCTCCCGCACTCGCCAGACCGCCAATCTTATGGGCGAAGGGAAAGGCGTAATCCATGCCCTGCAAAAATTTTTCGAGCTCGGTGGTGAAGGGATCGGCCAGCATGACGATGCTGTTAATCTCCGGGTCGAGATCAATCCACTGTCGCCAATCCTCGGGCGAGGCATCCGCATCCGGCATGTCTTCAAACCCGGTATGCCGTGTGAACACCTCAGTACCCGGCAACAGCCCGGCATTCACACAGAGGGCCGGGCCCGTTTCAATTTCCAATCCACGTCCGACAATTCCACGGGCGGTACAACCGACCAAATGCTTCGGGGACAGTTCTTCGCGCAGCCATTCCTGCAGGTCGGCGTAATGGGCTTCGTGCCGGGGGGAGACGAAAAAAAAGACCAGGTCCGGGGACTGATCCCCGAAATCAGCACGTACCTGGGCCAGGACGTCATCGAGTGCCTGACGCGCGTCAGGCGAGCTCGATACACTGGATACCCATTTCATAGAGGGTATGGCTCAGGGCCGCCAGAGGTACAAAAGATGTGGGCTTCCGGTTTGCATCGGATCCGGAAACTGGATACCGGCATTGATTTCGACCGGCGTTTCAACGCCCGCTAATATCTCCATGAAGTCGGTCTTCCGTTCGTAGCGAAGGATGTTCACTTTTTCCCCGAGCAGGGCTTCCGTCTTCGCAACGACGTCCTCCCAGTAACCAATCTCATCAATAAAACCAAGATCCAGGGCTCTTTCAGCATCAAATACGCGACCATCCGCGTGCGGCTTCAGTTTTTCGGAATCCATCGACCGTCCCTTGGCGACCAGAGCGAAGAAACGCTTGTACATACTGTCCACCAATTCCTGGAGAATCGCTTTCTGCTCTTCCGTGACTTCCTGGAAAGGATTCAACAGGTCTTTGTTCGCGCCCGATTTGATCGTGGTATCCGTAATGCCATGCTTTTTGGTGAATTCACTCCAGTTTACCGCCTGCATAATCACCCCGATAGATCCGATGATGCTGGTCGGCTCGGCGATCAACCAATCGCCAGCGATGGCCACGTAATAGCCGCCGGAAGCGGCAAGGTCTTTCATATAAACGATGATTTTACGCGTATCGTCATCCTTTTTGAAACGCATCAGGGCGGCATAAATCTCATCGCTGGCCGTCACCCCTCCGCCCGGCGAATTTACCTCAACGATAATGGCTTTCACGTCTTCATCCTGTGTCGCAGCCCTGATCTGGTCGAGGATCAACTCGATCTTGTCGATCTGGGGCATGAACAGCGAACCGGAACTTTGCCGCATGATCACGCCATTGATCGCGATGCGTACCACCGGTATCCCATCCGGATCACCCCAGGAGGACATCCGCTCGAATGCGGGGAATTCATCTGTGCCCGCTCCAGCCCGGTTCGTCGCGTCCTTGACCACCAGGGCCATACCCTGAAAGAGGTTGACCATCACGGAGATGAACAAGAACACGCTGAGTACCGCCACGCAGACCCAGACCATGCAGCCCCTGCTCTTTGCTTTTTCCGGTTGTTTTTGTTCGTCCATACGGCCTCTCAAGGTGCACGTTAAGCTGGAAAATACTAACCAACCCTCCCTTAAATGCAAACGGCAAAGGCCGGGAAAGCTGAGTTATATGCGTGTTCACCCTTTAACTGTTTCTACGTTCGTCAGTGATGGGGGGGTCATGTTCGGCCTCGTCCCCAAGCCGATCTGGTCCAAACTGATAGAACCCGACGCACGCAACGGAATCCCGCAGCATGCACATGCGCTGCTGGTGGAACTGGCGGATGGCCGGCGGGTGTTGATCGACACCGGCTGTGGTCCCGCAGAGCGATTTTCGCAAAAAGAACAGGCGATTCACGGCCTGGGACCGGGTTGGCCGCTGGTGGAAGCCCTGCAGGGCGTGGGGTGTTCGCTGGAAGATATCGACCTGCTCCTGCTCACGCACCTGCATTGGGATCATGCGGGTGGTGCCACCGATGCAGCAGGCAACCCGGCCTTCCCGAATGCCCAGTTGATTGTACACCGTAAGGAGTGGGCGGATGCAAACAGCGGGGATCCCCTCTTGCATAAATCGTATCCGGCGGAAATGATCGATCCCTTGCATGCCTATAAAGATCCCTTGTTCATCGAAGACGATGAAACCGAAATCCTGCCGGGGATCACGGCCATTCGGTCGGGCGGTCACACGCAAGGGCACTGCGTCTTCCTGCTGGAATCCGAAGCACTTGAAATCAAGCATCCAGATGCGGGCACCCTCGGCCCCCGCCTGCTGTTCGCGGGCGACGTCTGCCCGACCGCGAGTCACTTACGCCTCGTATTCCAGACAGCCTACGACACCTACCCCATGGATACCCGACGCTGGAAACGCACCTGGCTCCCCCGCTGTGCGGCGGAAAACATACCCATTTTCTTCTGCCACGACCCCCAACTCGCCGGGGCGACAATCGCAACAGATGAGCGGAAGGAGTTCGTCGTCGTACACGGCATCTCCACCCCCTAAGGCCGCGCTTACCAGCCTGTTGGCTGGCGATTAAAAGCGGTCCAGGCAACGGGAAACTGCTCCAGCAGTTTCGTCTGGTGCTGCGATACCTGCTTGAACAAGGCCTTCTGACCCGCTTTATCATCCATCCCCTTGATCACCGCTGCGTGGCGATCGAGGAGACTCACGGTATCATTCAAGGCCCCTAAAAGGTCCTGCAAATCGCGCAATGCCTGAAGATACGGCACCACCTTGTCACCCGGGTACAGCGTCTGGAAATAATCCAGCGTATACCGCTGCTGTTTACACGCGAGGCGAAGACGATGACACGCCTGCAGTGAACGCTTCTTCACCTGCCGGCCTCGCTTCCGGATCTGCCGGTGTCCTCGCACCAGGACCGATGAGGCTACGGCGGCAAGCGGTTGGCATCCGCTGGCCTCTGCGGGTGTTTCCATGGTGGCCATCCAGCAGGCAAGGGCCAGCATCATTCGAGTGTATGCGGGCTCGTCCATGGCCTTGCGCAGGGCTGAGCGACGAAGCTTCTGCTCCTGCGCCAGGGAATCGACAAGCGATGGCGAGGCTCCCTGTGCCCCGGCGGAGAGGATATCCCAATCGCGAGCGGCACTGAGGAGGGCCAGGAATGGTTTTATCTGCTTGCGCAGCATACGCCGATCTTTCTTCTGCAAAAAGGAGCGAAAGGCCTGGAGAATGGCCAGGTAACGACGGAATCCGATGCGCATCTGGTGCACGCCTTCCGGGTCATCGTTCCATCGCACGGCCTGGTCGTTCGCGATGATCTGTTGGAAGGCCTCATCCAGGATACCTTGAAAAGCCTCTTGTGTTGTCGCGGTTGGAGACAGCTTGAACCGGTGTGCACGGACGGACCCGGGCAAGGGCGGTGGAGACACCAAAGCGTAGCCCCGCTGCGCCTTGGAAACCTGTTCAAGCCGCATCGGCAGCACATCTGCGAAGACCTTCGCAAGCGCCAGTACATGCCGCGGTTCACCGGCTTTGAGTTCCAGTTCGACTTCGCTAAGGGGTGTCATCCGTTCACCCGCCGTGACCTGGCCGACATCCAGTGCGCATTCGATCAGCACGCCGGGCTCGGGCTCCAGCAACCAGGCCGTACGCTGAAACTCGGTGCGAAATATTTCACGAAGGACGTCGATGCCCCGCTCGTGCAATATATCAAAGGGAGCTTCACGGGGTACCCGCTGCACGTCCGGATGCGGATGCGAAAGCTCCCACTCATATTCTACCCGGGCGTGGAGCAGGCCGGCCTTCGCACGCCGCCCTTTAACCGTTTGGATGATCTGGTCGCCATCCATCCGGATACGGAAGGCAACGCGATGGGCCAGCAGCTCCAAATCTACGGTGTCGTAATAGATGCTCGTGAGCGCCTGCACCCGGGGTGCGCCCCGGGCAAAACGGATCACCGGTTCGAGTCGTGGGACGCGAGAGCAAAACTCCGGGTCAAGCGTCAACTTTATTTCGGTTTCAATGCTCATAACGCACCCGGTCAACCTGTACCCCGGCGTTTAAATAAAATGGCGCGTTCTACTTTTCCGCAGCCCAGTCGGGCAGAAATGCCATTGAGCTTTGAATCGAGTATTCGCAGGTACATCCGGCACTGGCCTCGGGAACCAGTACCAGTCCGCCAGCGGGCAGGATGTTGATCCAACACCCCGGTCGCGACGCGGCGGACAGCGGTTTGTTCTTTCCGTCTTTTAAATCGAAGATGTAACAAATTTTCTGCTGGCTAGAGCGGCTGAACGCGAAGTTTGCGGAGGTGGATATCGTGCCGCATTTGCGACTCACCTCCCAGTTCCAACCCGCGTAGTCTTGTCCGTCCCGAATGTGAAAGGCAAATCCCGGGCCGTAAACGATCTCGTTGACAATGGCCGGGTGCTGAATGTTGATGCCGTGTCCGCCTTTAAGTTCATGATCGCGATTGGGTGCAAGTATTCGTTGCCAGAGAGGATTCCCGGTCTTGCAATCGTAGGCAAAGACTTCGTAGCGGCAGCGCAGGGCCTGGCCTGGCTTGGCGAGTCCCCGGCGTTCGTCCGCACTCACCGGACGATAGTGCGTTCCCGTTACAATGATCGTATCCGGCCCACTGCTCAAATAGATCGCATCGGTAATGGACTGTAGTTCTACCGGATGTTTCCAGAGAAGCTTTCCGCTTTGCGCGTCGAGTGCGACGATGCTGGCCGTTTTCAGCAAGGCGGGAAGACCAACCTGTCCGTTGGTCACCTTCACCGTCTCAGGGTTTTCGCTTTGAATAAAATGCATACGCCCGTTGGCAATAGCGATGGACGGATTAATAATCATCCCGGATTTGGGATGATAGTCCCAGATCAATCCGTCGGTCTGCGTATCGACGGCAAACACCCGGTCGCTGCAAACCACCAACGGTTCATCGCGCCGCCAAATGGCATCGCGTCCTCGCACCTCGTTGCGAACGATAGCTTTTGGTCGGGATACACTGCCGTACACCAAATTATCGACCGTGGCCACGTAGCCCCAAGTGTTTCCCTTTTCTTTGAAATACGCATCCGCCGAGAGGCGACTCCGTATCGTGCCCGTTTGTGGGTCGACTTTTAAACAGCTGTCGCGGGTGGCTATAAACAGGGCGTCATCTCCTAGGGCCATGTTGCTGCTGTCGCGCATGGCACCTATACGCACCGAATCCGGGACATCTTTCTCCCAGAGGATGGTACCGTTGTATGCGTCGACGGCGACAAAGAAGTTGAGGCCGGGCACGAACATGCGACCGTTTTTGTATAAGGGCGAACTGGTTTTGCTGTGCCGGTCGACCATTTTCTCGGGACCGGGACGTCCGAACCATTGCAGGCGCATGGCCGATTTACCAAAGGTGTCTCCACTGCAAGCGGTGTTGGCGGGAGTGGCATAAAAGTGGGACCATTCGCCTTCGCCTTTCAAGCCGGGACGTCGCCAGATAAAGTCTGTTTCATCGCCGCGGGGTGTCCGTTTTGCGGAGGGGAACTGTTTGACCAAGTCCTCGGCCGCAGCAGCGTTGGCAAGCCGAGCAAAAAATACGCCACCGTGGGGACGAACCATGCGTTCGAGCTCTTCGGCAGGTGTTGGTGGCGTAGGTAATTCCGTAGTTACAATGTTGCCGATATAATCGGTGTACGGAAGGCGATCCATGGAACCCTGGTGGATGACCGCGCGCGATCCATACAATCCCTCGGCCATCAGGTATGCCCGCACGGCCTGCACTTTGGCGGGGTCTGCATCGCGGCCCACCACCCGAAATTCGGATTGTGCGGCGAGTTCCGCGATGGTTTTTCCTGACGCTACTCCGAGTACCAGGACATACCCTTTTCGAATGGGAGTGGCGGCGAGCGCGGCAGTCGCGCGCGCATCGCCACGATAGGCCGCGAGTGCCTGGCTTGACGCTGCGATTTTTACCGGCTCTTTTACTTTTTCGGAAAAGCAGTGAATGCGCCCATCGTCGGTGCTGGCGTATACCCGGCCATCGCTGATGGCTAAACTCTCCACCATGCCTCCGATTTCACTACGCCAGATTTCTTTTCCAGCATCGACGGAGTAGGCGGCGACCCAGCCCACACCACCGACGAGCAGCGCCTTCGCGGTCTTTGCCATGCAGCGGGGTTGTGCGATCGTGCTTGCCCACAATTCTGCGTCGCCGCCGCCTTTGCCCCTGCGTTGGTCTACCGCGCTCGCCAATTGGTTCCGATCCACGGCGCGGAGATCATCGGTGGTCAAAATATACGCGATGTCGTCGTGGACAAGAAGTTGCAATCCGGGGAGCCGGACCACACTCTTGGCTTTTTTGAACAGGTCGATTTGTCCGTCCTCGCTCGGACCAGACGCCAGTTGACCATCAATCACGACCGCAAAGCAGCCTCCGTGCAGCCGCTTTCCCCAAGAGGTGCTGCGACCCAGCTTGGCGATACTTTTTCCGTCATCGCGCGCGAATTCCTGAAACGGGGTGCGGCCGGTGGGAACAAAAATGCGTTCGTCGGTCGCGAGCAGGTACCCTTGGGGGGACACGGTAATTTTATTTTTCCAGCTTTCTTTGCCGGTCTTTGCGTCCAAGGCTCCCATGTACACGCCGTGCGAGGGGAAAAGCCCTGCACAGAAATAGACCTGCCCTTTGTCTACCACCAAGCCGCTGCGCACGGGCCATTCAGAAATCAGGCGGCCATTTCCCGGTACGCGCCGGTCTTCAGGGCCGGCGAGTTTTTTCCAGGTTTCCTTTCCGGTTTGCGCATCGAGGCAATAAATGTAGCCGTCGTCGGAGCCGGTGTAAATGTGACCCTCGAAGTAAAAGGGTGCGAGGCGTATGGGGCCTTCTGTGGTGTACACCCAGTGTTCAAATCCGTTTTGATCGAGACAGTAAATAGAGTCAGTGGCGGAAGAAGCGTAGTAGACCCGGCCATCGGCCGCAATCGCGTGAAAGGCTTTGTCGTAGTCGAGGGTGGAGGTCAGTCCGTCCGCACCTGCGGAAATGTTGCGGCCTTTGGGCGGTGTCCACGCGCGGGCGGGCGGTGCGTCGGGCGTATGCGACCAGGCAAAATTCAAGGGCATCACGAG
>JAYGFS010000498.1:0-3338 GCA_046581765.1 Verrucomicrobiota bacterium | reverse complement strand
CTGGCTATTCCCGCCACCCTGGAAGGCAAGGGGGTCACGGCGATCGGGAACTCGGCCTTCCGGGACTGCACCAACCTGGGCCATATCGCGATCCCGGATGGGGTCACCAGCTTCGGGACCGGGGCCTTCCGGGGCTGCAGCACCCTGGCCAGCGTCACCATCCCCAACAGCGTCGACACCATCGGAAATAATGCCTTCCGAGCTTGTACCAGCCTGGCCGGGATCCATATCCCCACCAGCCTCACCATCATCCGGAACACGACCTTCCACGGGTGCAGCAGCCTGAGCCTGGTCACCATCCCGGAGGGCGTCATCAGCATAGGAAACGAGGCCTTCCGGGCTTGTACCAGCCTGGCCGGGATCAACCTCCCCACCAGCCTCACCAGCATCGGAAATTATGCCTTCCGCGACGCCCCCAGCCTGGCCGGGATCAGCATCCCGGATACCGTCACCAGCCTGGGAACAGGGGCCTTCTATGACTGCAGCAGCCTGGACGATATCACGATCCCAGAGGGCGTCACCAGCATCCGGAATACGACCTTCCAGGGATGCAGCAGCCTGGACGACATCACGATCCACGATGGCGTCACCAGCATCGGGGACAATGCCTTCCGCGGCTGCTCCGTCCTGGCCGGGATCGCGATCCCGTACAGCGTAACCAGCATCGGGGTCGGGGCCTTCCGCGAATGCAGCGAACTCCTCAGCATCACCATCCCCGCCGGGGTCACCCGTATCGAGAACCGGACCTTCCAGTCCTGCACCGGCCTGAACGGTATCGCGATCCCGGATGGACTCACCCATATCGGGGATTATGCCTTCGAGACCTGCACCAGCCTGGTCGGCATCACGATCCCGGATGGGGTCAGCAGCCTTGGGACGCATGCCTTCGAGGCCTGCAGCAGCCTGGCCGGGATCAGCATCCCGGAGGGCGTCATCAGCATGGGAAACGAGGCCTTCCGGGGCTGCACCAGCCTGGCCGGGGTCAGCATCCCCACCAGCCTCACCAGTATCGGGAGCCGCGCCTTTCGCAACTGCAGCAGCATGGGGCACGTGGCGTTCCAGGGAACCCTGCCAAGTTTTGGCTCGGAAGTTTTTACCGGGGCCGACCAGTCTTTCATCACCTACCCGGGATCCCTTGGCAGCGTGGAAGGGCGGCCGGCGTTCGACTCGGGCCATATCCCCGCACTCACGCTCAGCCCGCGCGCAGGAGGGGCGGCGCGCATTTCCTTCCTCGCGGGTGCGGGACATCGCTACCGGGTCTACACCTTGGCCACCCTCGACACGCCCTTTGCCAACTGGATCCAGGTGGGTCCCGAGATAACCGGAAGCGGTGCCGCGGTCCAGGTCGACTACACCCCGGCGGCGGGTGAGGCGGGTTTATTCCTCCGGGCCCGGGTCGAGTTCCAGTAGCCGGGTGGGCTCAGCGGGGCTCCATGGACTGGATCCATTCGTGGATCAGCGCGAGCCCTTCCCGGTCGACCCGGGATGTGCCAAACAGCGGCATGCGGCCCAGGCCCAGGGTGCCCATGCGACGGTACAGGTCGGACTGCTCCGGCCTGCCGGGCGCGATCAAGTATGGCTCCGCCGGGTCCCCACCCGGGAGACCGACAAGCGGCCGGGCCCGAACCAGGTCGAGGTGCTCGAGCTCCATCCAGTTCAGGGACTGGAAGGTTGCCCGGCCCCCCATACCCGCCTCCCGATGACAATGGGCGCAGTTGACATGCAGGTAAGCCCGGGCCCGGTCCGCGAGGGACGCGGCGGCCTGGCCGGGTCCCGGCATGACCAGGTCCCCGGCGGGCAGGCGGAAGTTGTCCGGGAGAAAGCCGATCGACCGGAACATCTCGAGCTGGTTGACCCTTTTACCCCCCAACACGCTGTAATCGACCACGCGGTTCAGCTGGGCCAGGTTCATGCCCGGGGCAAACATGGATAACTGGGTGTGGCAGGCCGCGCACTCCGCGCGTCCGGGGTAGCGCCAGGCCTGCGTGCCGGTCGCCGACACGGCGATGTCCGCATCCGCCCCGATTTCGGGCACCAGGACCGCGTCCTGCTGGTCCGGGTTCCAGCGGTAGCTGAGAAAACGCCACTCGCCCTGGTCATTCAGCGAGACCTGGGTCTCGACCCGCTGGCTTCCCCCGCCCGGGGCCGGGAGGCCAAAGGTCTGGACCAGGACCGAGCCCGGCGGAAACTCAAAGCGATCCAGGCCGGCCCGGGTCCGGATAGGCGGCAACCGCTCCAGCTTGCGGGGTGCGCGCTTGACCCGGATCGTCTGGCCGGGCGGCACCGCCAGGAAGCGTTCACGGGTGGCGCCATTCCGAAACATGGGCAGGTTGCTTTCATAGCGCAGCAGGCCCGGGGCCGGGCGGTGCGCCCCGGTCGAGGCAAACAGGCCGGTTTCACTGAGCATCTGCGGAAGGGGCCGCGTCTGTTTCGGGGGGGATTTTTCCAGGCGCAGAAGCCCCCGGTCCAGGGTGACCACCAGGAGCTCACCATCCGGGTCCTCGGCGAAGGAGACGACCTGGGCCCGGGTGTCCGCCACGCAGCGGGGGACACCTGGACGGCCCTCCACGAGCGAAAAACTCCACAGCTTACCCGTCACGTGGCCCCCGTAGATATAGTGCCCCCGCAAGCCGGGAAAGCGGTTGCCCCGGTACCAGCGTCCCCCGATCACCGAGCGCATTTCCCGGTGGGGGTGCTCGACCACCGGGGGCGTATGCACCCGGGTCGGCCCCTCCAGCCGGTTGCCGGGACGGAAGAGATGCGCGCCTTCAAATACGCTCCAGCCGTGGTTGCTGCCGCGCGTGGCGCGCGTGATCATCTCCCATTGCTCATCCCCGTTGTCAGCCACCCACAACTCGCTCGTGCCGGGACGGAAAGTAACCCGCCAGGGATTGCGCAAGCCATAGGCCCATACCTCCGGGCGAACCGTCCCGTGTCCAGCAAAGGGGTTGTCCACCGGAACCGTGTAGGGGACCTGTGCATCGCTGGAGCCGACATCGATACGCAGGATCGATCCCCGCAGGTTGTCCGTCTTCTGGCCGGAGTTGTCCGGGTCCCCCGGGGTGCGGGCATCCCCGGTGGCGAGGTAGAGGAAGCCGTCCGGCCCGAAGGCGAGGCCGCCCCCGCGATGGCCGACCGTCTTCCATTCCAGGATGGGCAGGGCGGAACCCGGCCGGGCATGTGGCTGTGTTTCCAGGTCGACGGTATAGCGCACGAGCCGGTTGATTCCCCGGCTGCTGTAGCGCAGGTACACAAAAGGCTTTTCCGGGTAGCCCGGGTGGAACACCGCGTTGATCCCCTGCCCTTCGAAGGCCAGGAACACGCTCCGCTGGCCGTCG
>JAYGFS010000388.1:0-10400 GCA_046581765.1 Verrucomicrobiota bacterium | reverse complement strand
ACTTCTGCTCAACCCCGCGCAAGGCCTTCACGTAGCGTTCGCTCAACGTTTTGACCTGCGCGTCTTCTTCCGACTTTGCCGCGGCAACGAGCTCATGATACCGTGCCTGCACCTTGCCAATCATCTCGGGCGTGCCCACCGGGGGTGCTTGGGGGACGGAACGATCCGAGCGGAAGCGCTTGATCTCGGCTTGAGCCGGGCGCACGCCGAATTCGTCGCCGGCGTTTTCCATGCGGGTGATGAGGTCCTCCAGGGTCTGGATGTACCGGTCACCCGCAGCGGCCTGTTTTTCACGGAACGTTTTTCCCAGGGCCCGTTTATGCACCTCGAAGGTATTGCGCGGGCCGGTGAGAAAATCCTGGGCACATGCGGACGACACCAGCACGAACAGGGCCAGCCAGTACCGGGCAGGCAGGATGCCCCCACCGCGGCACGCCGGACCGGAGAAACGCCTCATACGTCCATGACCAGGTTGAGCATCCGGCCGGACTCGTTAAAAAGCAGGCCCTTGTCCAGCAGGCCGGCGATGACCTGCTCCGGGTTAAAACCATGCTCACCCTTAAATTCCTTTTCGACATGGACAAGCTCGCCCGGCTTGTTCAAGAATTCAAGCACCCGGCGACCGGCTTCGCCGATCGCGTATTCCTTTTCCATGCCGCCCCGCGAATCGTACACGACCGGCTCATCCTCCATGAAACACAGCCGCGCCTGGGACTGGCCGTCGCCGCCGGTCCAGCGTTCCCGCCATCGTGCAACCGTGGCATTTAGCTGGTCCAGCCAGAAATTGATCCGCTCGGAGTCGGCCCCGCGATCGATGAAGTGATACGCCACGTTGAATACGGATTCGGCGGCAAAGGGATAGGTCAGCGCATAGAAATCCTGCGGTGCGAGGTCCAACTCGAAGGTCTCGGGATCATCAAAATACCGGCTGAAACGAGCGAAACTGATCGGGTAGACCCCGGAGGGCGGTGCGAGGTGCATCAGGTGGGGGAGATCCTGCTGGTATTTTTCGAAGGTCGACTCCGGTTCGCCGGGGGAGTAAATCAAGAGGTTCCAGTCCAGGCTTACCGTGTATTTCCCGCAGTTCTTCAGGAACATGATGTTGCGAAAAGCCGAGGTGCCCTTGCGCATCAGCTTGAGGGTATCCGTGTTCAACGACTCGATACCGGGTTGAAAAGCGACTACGCCGGATTCGCTCAGGGTCTTGATTTCCGCCTCACTGACATCCACCTTGAGCTCGTAAAACATCCTCATATCTTCCGGTGGATTCAAGCGGGGAAAAACATCGCTCGTGTAGCCCTTGGGAAGAATGGTATCGACCGCCATGTAATTGGGACAGCGCTCCACATAGGGAAACAGCGACTGAATGTGCTTCAAGGCCTGGTCCGGATGCATATGCCGGTGCTTCATCTGCAGGCCGTTCAATCCACAAAACGAGCACACTGCTTTCTCCGCCCACCAGCAACCGCGCGAGGTCTCGAACAACAGGACCGGTCGTTGTCCTTCTGGCGGGAGCATACGTTCCATGTCATCGAGAAAGGGTGCGTAATCGAGCGGGATGTTGCGATTGATGTCCTGGTCATCGCCGAGGAGTTGCAAGGGCGCTTGCTCCGGCAGGGCAGCGGGCCCACCGGGCTGGGGCCAACACGCACGGTTGGTCTTGCTGAACACGCCGTTGAGCGCGTCACAGGCCGTGCGGTCACCGTCCATGCAATGACCGACGAAGCGGGGGAAGGTTATCAGGGAGGGCCCGGAGAATATATAATCCACCTGGGGAACGAGCTTGGCGAATTCCATGCCCATGATCCCGTCGCAGGCGGCTCCGCCGACCACGGTGATGATCCCGGGGTCCTGCTCTTTCAAGCGCTGGGCCAGCGCAAAAGAGGCCACGGTCTGCGAGAACAGGGTAGTGAAGCCAACAATAGAACACTGGGCCAGGTTGTAGCGCTCGATCAACTCATCCAGGAACACATTTAACTCGGCACGCTTTTCGGTGAAGGCCTCCCGGATGCGCCGCGTCTCCGGGTCGTCGGCGAAGTAAAAACGGTCGAAATAACGCTCGGCGTTATCCTCGGCATCCGGAAAGGCCGCCTGGCGGAAAAACCATTCACCGATCCCGGTGATAAAGCCTTCGCCGAGGTGCGCATGGTTGTAGAGCCCGAGATCGCCCATGAAATCCACGAAGTCGAAGCTCAGGTAATGCACGGAGACATCCACCCGGTCGCCGTATTCCTCCTCCAGCAGATGCGCCATCTGGGTGAGGGCCAGGGAGGGCATGTACAGGGAGGCAAAGGGCATATTGACCAGGGCGATTTTTGTACGGTTCTTATGTATCATTATTAACCAGGTTTTGGTTTACCAATCCGGGAACAACTCCGCCACGTTGCAGGGCTCAAGCGCATCCGCTACACCCTTGATGTACCCCAAGGGCAGGTCGCGCGTCCACCCCGTGAACAATACCGGACTCGAAGCCGGATGATAAGGAAGAATGTCGGAATATCCGGGGATGATGACCTGGGCCACGGGAAAGCCGATCGCCGGGTCGCTCAGGTCAACCCCCAACAGGTCCAGCCCGAGCTACTCGAGCAGGGCCTGTCCCCGCTCGATATCCTCGAGACAATTGGGGTAAGCCGTCCCCGGGTCAAAGGCGATCCCGTCGCCTTCCTCCAGGAAGCCGGCATCCTGGAAAGGTACATAGCCAAACCAGAAGAGCGGGAGAAAGTTATCCGTCTCGTCGTCGCAGAGCATCCTGTGATGCGCAGCTGCGCTGCCGAGCGCGTGGGAAGACGCCGTCAACTGGATATATTCGGTCAGGCAACTCACCAGCGCACGCGTACGGTCGAAATGCGCAGCGGCCTTGAACACGTGGTGCGATTGCCAGCCGGGATCGACCGCCGGGTCGCGAAAGTAAACGCCGACACAGGGCAGCACCCCGCCAAAGGATAGATCCTTGATCGTCACCTGCAGCCCTTGATCCTCCAGGAACTTCAATTGCCCCTGGATACCCCCATGCGCAATGCTCGAGGGATCGATACTCGGCAGGACCAAGCGGTTTTTCACCGCGGTGATCACCGCCCGGCGTTCAAAGATTTCATTCATGCCCTGGACGACGGCCTCTTCCATGCAGTTCCCTGCAGCCAGGCCGTTGGTACCGCTGATCGCGTGGATATATTCCAGGGGCAGCCGGGTCGCTTCGTCCGCGCTGAACGACCATCCATCGACCCAGTGCCGGGCGCTTTCGCTCCTCCTGATCTCGTCGATTTGTTCGGGACGCAGGTCAATATGCCCGAGCAAGCCCTCGAGCATCCGGGACTCCGGTGACGCCGGAGGCGCCTCGATTCGTGCGTAGCCCGGCACGTCGCGCCGGCGCTGGACGGCCAGCCACTCCAGGGCCTCGGCATAGGTGCTCGCCTTGCACGCCAGGGCCGAGGTCCCCTTCCCCATCGGCGAGCATTCCAGGCTGTCAATGTGCAGGCGGCCCCAGTGAAAACCCTCAGCGACCACGTGTCCCTCGTAGCGACAGGTGTAAACCCGGTGCAGGGCCGTCTCGAGACGCTCAACCGTTCGATCGAGTGCCTCGCACCATCCATTCTCAAGGCGTACAGCGGGTTGAAGCTTCATCGGGCTTTCAGGCGTTCTACCCGCCCGGCAAGGAAAGGGGAAGGTTGATATTTCGGACAAAACCATAGTTCGAGGCGCGGGACGATGACTTTCACGCTGTGCAAGCGGTAGTCCTCCCGCGGGCTGGTATCGGCGACGAGGATGTGCTCGATGTCCTGGTCGAGCAGCGATCGGACCAGGTGGTCCAGTTCATCGGCCAGGCCGGTAAAGCTTTTCCGCTCCGGCAGGGGCCCCTTTCCCGCCTCGTCAAAATACAGGGCCCGCGCATTGGCATAGGCAATGGCCGCCCGCTTGGACGTGGCAAAGGGTTGATAATCATCCCGGGTGCCCGCGTAATAGGTGATGTACTGCATCCATGCTTCGTGCAGGGCCGAGGACGCGGCGGCCCGCAGATCCGCGCGCACCGCGACACCGCCATGCACCTGCACCCGCTGGTTCTCGTCATATACCTGGACCATGATGCAGGGCAGGTCGTAGAGATTCGGCAGCAGGAAGACCAGCATCCGGCACCCGCGCTCGGCGGCTTGCCCGATCAGTGCCTGCGACGCTTCATCGAGCAGGTTCGGATCCAGGAGGCAATCGGACAGGCGGTTCCGCAACGCCTCATCCCGCAGCATCATCTGGCAGGTATCGCGTTCCACCAACTCGTACAAGGCATAGAGCAGCGCCTCCGTGCGCGTGTTGCCGGAAGCGTAGCCGTCGGTACCCGAATAATGGAACATCGTGGCAAACTTGGGAATAATCACCGCGTCCCCGGTCGCAATATCACTCACACGAACAAGCCCGTGCAGGTGCGTGAGATGCTCCTTCACCTCGGCACGCGTGCCCCAGTTAACGTACTGGGGCAGGTCCGTCACCGGGAAATGCGCATCCGGCCAGTCGCGCTCGGCATGATCGCGAATATGCATACCACAGACCGAGGCTCGTTCGACCAGCTCCATCCAGGCCCCGGCCTCGGCATCTTCGCGTCGCGCCCCGTTCCCGGTGGCCGAGGAGGGATAATAATCAAGGAAGTAGAAGGGCACGAGGAAGGCACTGATGATGTAACTGGCCCGCGCCTCGTCGTAGTAGGTCGTTTCCGCCACGGGAATATCCATGTCGGCGAAAAAGTGCCGGGCACGCCGAATGGTTTCCTCCGCGGAACAGCTTCGCCGGTCGTGATTGACCTGTACATCATCGCCCTGCTCTTCTCGCCAATCGGTGGGCAGGCTCCGGTCCGGGGACTCGTCGTACTTCGAGAACAGCCGGGTAATCATCCGCTCCTTCATGGCGGCATAGTGCTGCTTCACCCAGCCCGGCTGGCGATTGAGCAGGGTTTGTTTATAGGCCTGCAGCAGGAGTTGCGCATCCTGGCGCTTTACATCAAACGCGGAAGCGCCCTGCTCAGCGTAAAACGATTGCAGGGCCTCGTTCGACACCCGCGCGAAGAAGACCCGCCAGGTCAACTGCATGAAAGGAATCTGCTCGGCCAGGTCCAGGGACTCCCGGAAGGCCTCGGCATCAAGCAGGCCCGCGGCGAGGGCCTGTTCCAGGAAGTAGCGGACCTCGACCAGGGGAACCGTGAGCGGGCGGTCGTCTTCGTGATAGGTCTGGGCCACCAGGTGATAGCCCATGATGTCCTGTTGCTTCAGGGTCTCGAAGACGTAGCCCATCCCGGTCATGCCGTAGGCTTCCAGCTCGGCCGCGCGGAGCGCCCCCATGCTCGCCGCGCCAAAAACATTCACGCCCTGCTCGATGGCCAACATGACCTCGAGGGTCGTGCAGGGAAATTTCGTGTGGAAGTAGCCGTCGATGAGGAGAACCGTTTCAAAGCCTTCCAGCACGGCCGCAAGCAGGTCGCCCTGCTCCACCGGACGCGTCCAGACCCGGCCCGGGTCGGCCTCGAGCTCCGATTCAGTGATACTGCCGCCGGCAAAGACCAGGGTCGATTCCGCCCGCGGGAAAAGGGTATCGGCCTTCTCGGGATGTTCCCCGATATCCGTAAAGTGGTAACAGGCCTGGCGACAACGACAATCCGCACACGGGCCGGCAAAATCGAAGGCCGCCCGCCCGACCTCCTTCACCACGTCACGCTGCCCGCCGATACGGCCTTTCAGTGCACTGACGGCATCCCGGTACGCGAACCTGAAATCGGCGACGGGATAAAAACAGAACGGGAAATTGCCGAGCCGGATGTTCGGAAGCTTCATGGCCGGAAGCTGGAGAAGGGCGGCCAGCTCGCGTTGCAATGCGTGGCTTTGCGCCACCTCGCGTTCCGAGAATTGATAGAAGAGGCCCAATTCATCCAGGCTCTCCGACCAGGCGAAGTCGGCTATTTCGCCAAGGGGTTCGGCCTGGAGGTCTTCCAGGTACAGGTGAAGAACCACCTCGATGTTGAAGCGCCGGGAGAAGTGGGCCATGCGATCCCGGTGCGCGTGCAGGGCCTCCCGGATGGATTCGAGATCGGATGCGACCGAATCGGCCGACACGAAGCGAAGCACCTTGACCGAGGCCAGGGGTAGCGCATCGAAGGGACCCGCATCGATGAAGGCCTGGATCAAGGCCCGCAGGCCCTCGTGTGCGAACAGGCCGAAGTCATCGACGACAATGTGACTCTGTTCAATGCCGAAGGCAGCGAGTGCTTCAATGAAGGCGCCCGCCCGGTCCCGCGTGGCCTGCTCCGCCGCCAGGATTCCATCCAGGGCTTCCGCGTCCGTATAAAAGGCCTTCAGTTGCTCATCCATGCCCGGGGAGCATGGCAAATCCTTTTCTGAATCTTAACCCTAATCGACCACTTGTTCCCGCGACGGAGGAAAAGGCGACGGCTTTACTCGACGAAAGCGCCTTCCTTGAAGGTGCCCTTTAGCACGCGGCCGGTCTTCGACCGGTACACGCCCTCGCCGTGCATCTGGTCGGCCTCCCACGCACCTTTGTAGGTACTGCCATCCGCAAAGCGCATCGTCCCCCGGCCCTCCATCAGGCCCCGCTTGAACGCACCTTCATATTCACCGCCACTGGCGTAAACATATTTTCCCTCCCCGTGGATTTCGCCGCGCTTGAATTCACCGGTGTACGTATCGCCGTTCGCGAAGCGACGGCGGCCCTTGCCGTGGGGCAGGTGACCATCGTGCGGACCGGCATACACGTCGCCGTTGGCCCAGGTATAGGTTCCTGCGATATGGAGGTTACCCCGAAAGGTCCCCTCGAATGTGTCGCCACTGGGATAGGTCTTGATGCCCTGGCCATGGGCCACGCCATTCTTAAATGCGCCCTTGATCGCGAAAATACCCTTCATGTCGATCACGCCCTGCCCCTCCGGCTTGTCGCGGAGGAAATCACCCCGGTAGGTGCTTTTCCCGTCCTTGAAGGTATGCAGGCCTTTGCCTTGTCGCATACCGTCCTCGAAAGCCCCCTTGTACACCGAGCCGTCCGGATAGCTAAGCACCCCTTCCCCGTGCATCTTGCCGGCCTTTACTTCTCCCACATACCGACGGCCATCCTCAAAGCGCAGGCTTTGGGCCGTATCCCGGGCAGCGGCAGGCAGCAGGAGAACGAAAATCGACACGAGGAACGGGCACAGGGTTTTCATCCCCCCTTTGTAAGCAGAATCCCCGCATCCGGCAATGGCGAATTTGTCCTTTGCTGGATGTGCCGCCCACGGTACCATCGGCCCCATGCAAAAACGAAGGACCATGCTGGCGCTCGCCCTGGCCCACCTGCTCCTGCAGGCGGCCCTGGGCGAATGGTCCCAGTGGCGCGGGCCCCTCGGCACCGGCGAATCCCCGGACGGCGACCCGCCCATCCACTGGAGTGCCACCGAGAACATCCGCTGGAAACAGGCCATCCCCGGGCTTGGCCACAGCACCCCGGTCATCGCGGGTGAGCACATCTTCATCACCACCGCCGTGCCCTACGGAGAACGCCTCGCCGCCAAGAAGGATACCGCCCCCGGTGCGCACGACAACTTCCCCGTGACCTCCGCGCATGCATTCATCGTGATCGCCTACAACCGGCAAGACGGGAAGAAACGCTGGGAACGCACCGTTACCCGGGAACGCCCCCGGGAAGGCGGCCACTTCACCGGCAGCCTCGCCTCGAATTCCCCGGTGACCGACGGCACCTTCGTCTATGCCTACTTCGGCTCGCGCGGGCTGTTCTGCCTGGATATGAAAGGCGAGGTGGTCTGGGAGAAGGATTGGGGGGATATGAATACCCGGCACGCGCACGGCGAAGGCTCCAGCCCCGCCCTCCACGGCAATACCCTGGTCATCAACTGGGATCACGAGGACGCGTCCTTTATCACCGCCATCGACAAGCGCACCGGCAAGCAGCGCTGGAAAACAGACCGGGATGAAATGACCTCCTGGTCCTCGCCGCTGATCGTCGAGCACGCCGGACGACACCAGGTGATCCTGCCCGCCACCGGTAAAAGCCGCGCCTATGACCTGGAAACCGGGGAGGTGGTCTGGGAATGCAGCGGCCTCTCCCGCAACGTCGTGTCCACGCCGGTGGCCGGCAAGGGCCGCGTCTTCCTCTCCAACAGCTACGACTGGCAGGCCATCCAGGCGATCACGCTCGAGGGCGCCAGGGGCGACATCACCAAGACGAAGAACCTGGCCTGGAGCCATCGGCAGAATACGTCCTACGTTCCCTCCCCCTTGCTCTACAAGGATACCCTCTACTTCCTCTCCCACCTCGCAAATATCCTGACCGGGATCGACGTGAGGAGCGGTGAAGTCATCGTAGCGCCCTTCCGGCTCGAGGGGATCAACCGCGTATTCGCGTCACCGGTAGCGGCGGCGGGACGGGTGTACCTCTGCGACCTGGACGGCACCACCCACGTCTTCAAGCACGGCACGCCCCCCCGGACCCTGGCGGTGAACCAGCTCGACGACCGCTTCAGCGCCTCTCCCGTAATCGAGGGCAAGGCCCTGTATCTCCGCGGCAAACACCTCTACTGCATCATGGAGGAAGACAAATGACCCGGCGACTGCTGCTCACCCTATGGCTGGGCGCGCTCTGCGCCGCAGCCGACAAGCCCAACGTGCTCTTTATCGCCATCGATGACCTCAACGACTGGATCGGCTGCATGAACGGTCACCCCCAGGCACAGACGCCCAACCTGGACCGCCTCGCAAGGAAAGGGACGCTGTTCCTGAACGCCCATTGCAACGCGCCCATTTGCGGGCCGTCACGGGCTTCCCTGCTGTCCGGGCGCTACCCCCACACCACAGGCGTGTACAACCAGCCCAAGGGCAAACCGGGATTGTACGCGGACAAGCGCTTCTTCAGGGGCAAGATGCTGCCGGAGGCCTTTTCCCAGGCGGGCTACGCGACCTACGGCGTGGGGAAGGTCGGCCACGGGATCAAGCTGGAGGACCTCTTCCAGGTATTCGGGACCAAGGGCGGGTCGGGGCCGAAACCCGGGACGAGGCGTTTCCATTACACCCCGCAGGGCCCGTACACGGGTACCCAGACCGATTGGGGGGCCTTCCCGGACCGGGACGAGCTGATGCCCGATCATCAAACCGCGGACTGGGCCGTCGAACACCTGGAAAAAATGGATGGGGACAAGCCGTTTTTCCTCGCGGTGGGATTCAATCGACCGCACGTACCGTTTTACGTGCCCCAGAAGTGGTTCGATCGCTACCCGCTGGACGAGATCCAACTGCCCGCGATCCGGAAGAACGATTTCAACGACATTCCCGAGACCAGCCGCGCCATGCACGAGCTGCCACGCTATCCAACCTGGAACGTGCTCGAGCAGGACGGGCAATTCAGTCGATGTGTCCAGGCCTACCTCGCCTGCATTACCTTCGTCGACCACCAGGTCGGGCGGGTGCTCGACGCGCTGGAGGCGGGTCCGCACGCGAAAAACACCGTCATCGTCCTGTTCAGCGACCATGGCTACCACCTGGGGGAGAAGGACCGGGTGAGCAAGCACAGCCTGTGGGAGGAATCAACCCGGGTGCCCCTGATCATCGCCAAGCCGGGCCGGGAGGCCAAGCGCTCCAGGCACCCCGTGGGACTGATCGATCTGTACCCCACCCTCCTGGAACTATGCAAGCTCCCCCCTCGGCCGGAACTCGAGGGCCAGAGCCTGGCGGGTATCATCGACGGCGATGAGGCGAAGTGGCGATTCGCCACCCTGACCACCTATGCGCGCGGGAACCATGCCCTCCGGTCCACGCGGTATCGTTATATCCGCTGCGAGGACGGGTCGGAGGAACTGTATGATCACGACAAGGATCCGATGGAATGGACGAACCTGGCCGGGCACCCGGAATACGCCGACCTGGTCAAGCGCTTCAAGGCCGAGCTGCCGAAGGTGGACGTTCCGTACCATCCAACTGTCGGCCGGGCACCGATCAACGCCTGGTTCAAGGCGCATTACCAGCGCAACCCGTAGGGGGAATCACCGTCCTTCCGCCTGCGCATGGCGAACAGGAAGAACCCCACGAACACCATGCCTACCACCAGCCGAGGCTGTGGAAGCGGTGATTGAAGATCCACTTGCGGTAAATCGTCTCGAGACGGAAATGGTTCTGGTAGCTTCGTAGCTTGCCAAACCACCCGGCGTTGAAGATATATAGGTCATCCCAGCCGGCACTACCGCGGAAGTCAGCGACGACCAGTTCGTCGGAGGAGCCGAGGTTCCAGCCATTGACCCAGTCCGCCTGCCAGCTCCCGGTCGCGGTGAAGCCCGCGGCCGAACTGCCGTTCGATCGAAGCATCCCGAGGTATTGTGTGCTCCAGTTATCCTTATTGTAGACGACCAGGTCCTCGTCCGCATCGCCATC
>JAYGFS010000366.1:0-3614 GCA_046581765.1 Verrucomicrobiota bacterium | reverse complement strand
GCTGATTGCCCTCGGAGTGCTCCTAGCGTGGCTTCCCGCTCACGCCGCCCCCATTCCGGCAGATCTAACGATCACCGCGAATATCTCCTATGACACCGGCTTCGCAACCAACAGCTCCGGAGCCTCGCTCAGCGGCACCATGTCCACAATCATAGGAGGCGCAGAAACAGCGTCAGGCTTTACCAACGGCGCGGTCACGGGATCCAATCCGTTGGCGGGCAACCTCACGGATACCGGCGACGGGATCGCAATTCGGGATGTAACGGCATCCGCAATCAACAACGCATCAACCAAAGCGGGTGTCGATGTCCGGCTTAGTCTGGGCAACACGTCTGTGACCGCCACCTATGATGTTGTCCTTCTCTTCGACAGCAATAAACACGTAGACGTTTCGGGAACGGATGCATATGTCCATTCGGAATTTACCGTCGATGAAAATGGAAGTGAGAAGTTTTTCACCGATATCGAAAGCGATGTTGTCAACGGCGACCAACTCAACGGCATATCGCAAGGTACGTTCGGCGCACCCACCACAGATTCCGCGGCGGAAGTACTGAACATAACACTCGGCCCCGGCGCCACTGTCATCATTGATGGCGACTGGACGATGAAGCTCGAATCCCTGGCCGCTAACTCAGGTGCGAATGGAAATTTCAGCGGAACCATGACCGTTTTCTTTGCAGGAACAAAAGAAGCGGATACTGATTCCGACGGCTTTACCGATTATGAAGAAGCCATTGCCGGAACAAGCTCATCAAATTCCAACGACTTCTTCCGTGTTAACATAGACCAACAGGGCTCAGACGTGATCCTGACCTGGCCCAGTCTATCTAACCGCGCCTATTCGGTGTTCTCACGACCCAACCTCCTCACCGGCGCATGGAATCCGACCGAAACCGGCCTTCCGGCCACGCCGCCCATGAACACCTACATCGTCGATCCGCTATCTCAATTCTTCTATCTGACCGTTGAGTTCCCCGTACACTAACTTAAGCGGCACAGCGGAGAAGAATGAGTTCCAAACAGCGGCTTCAGCGGACGAACCGTTGAGCCATTTGTAAAGCTATTGGTACCGCTGAACAATCAGGTGGGGTGCGGGCGAAGGCTTGGAATAGCCCGTATTCATGCGACATGCTGATCGTTACGCTGTACGACTAAGCTCAGTTCCAATCTTGAATTTTCGAAGACGGCAATCACACTACCCGCATGAAATACCTCTTCCTGTTTACGGTTATATTGAGCTCCACCGCCCTTGCCGACGACTGGCCGCAGTGGCGCGGTCCGCAACGCGACGGCGTGTGGCGGGAGGACGGGATCGTCAAGCAATTGCCCGAGGGGCAGATTCCGATCACCTGGAGCAGGCCCATCGCCGGCGGGTACTGCGGCCCAACCGTGGCGAACGGACGGGTGTACGTGATGGACCGGGCACTGAATCCGGACCGGGAACGGGTATGGTGCTTCGACGCGAAGGACGGGAAGGTGAACTGGAAACATGCGTACGACTGCGGGTATGCCTCGGTCAAGTACCCGGCCGGGCCGCGTGCCTCGGTGACGATCCAGGACGCTCACGCCTGGGCCATCGGTTCGCGCGGGCATATCCATTGCTACGAGGCGGAGACGGGAACCGTCGTATGGCAACGGGACCTGGAAACGGAACTGGAGATCGACATGCCGATCTGGGGCATCGCCGGTTCACCGCTGATCGTAGATGAGCAGGTCATTCTCCAGGTGAGCGGCCAGGGCGCCTGCGTGGTCGGACTGGATAAAATGACCGGCATGGAGCGCTGGCGCGCACTGGATGACCCGGCCTCCTATTCCGCGCCGACCCTTATCGAGCAGGCGGGGCGGAAACTGGTGGTGGTGCTGACCGGGGCGCGGGCGGTGGCGCTGGACCCGGTGGACGGCTCAGTGGCCTGGGAGCATCCTTTTCCCTACACGCCGAACCGATGGGTCATTGCCATCTCCACCCCGGTGCGGCACGAAGATCGCATGATCTTCACCTCGGCGGACATGGGCATGCTGGTGCTGCGACTGCATTCCGACAAGCCGGCCATCGAAAAGTTGTGGTGGCGCAAGGACCAGGACGACGCCGGCCTCAACCTCCTGATGTGTACGCCCTATACCGACGGCAAGGCCATCTACGGCGCCAACAGCACCGGGGTGTTCCGCGCCGTCGATTACCGAACCGGCGACCGGCTGTGGAAAGATGTCACCGCCACCGAGCAGATTCGCTTCAGCAACATGCACATTGTAAAGCACCGCGACCACGAATGGATCTTCAACAACCAGGGCGAACTGATTATCTGCGACCTGAAGCCGGACGGCTACCACGAGCTCAGCCGCGCCCGGCTGATCAAGCCGACGAAACGGCAACAGCGCAAAGGCAACGGGGTGACCTGGTCGCACCCGGCCTTCGCCTACCGGCACGTATTCGCGCGCAGCGATGAAGAGATCGTGTGTGCGAGCCTGGCGGCAGACAAGCCTTAAACGGTCAGCAGCAGATGACCCTCAATGGACAGGTCGGCGACGTGTTTCTCTACAGCACGGCTCTTTCCGACGAAGAGCGCAGGGAGCCAGGGGCATCTATCATGGCCAGACTTCTGGCTGACGAGTACACTGTTACAGCTACTTTGCTGGGTAAATCGTCCCGGAACGGGACAGGGCAGTAGTCGCAAATCGATGGCCATTCACCCTTGCCACTCTCTTTCTTAAACTTGTATCACATTCGAATACGAGTTCGCAGTCCGCCTCGTTGTGTTTTAGTAAATTGAAAATAACGCAATCTCTATAAATCTTTTTCCAAACCGATACGCTTCTTTAACTAACCTAAGGTTCATTGCCCATGACTGCTTCGACATCAATTCTCCCGGATAAACTGCACGAGTACCCCCAACAAGATGTTATCGAAGGAGCTGGCGGAGAATCGGCTTCGATTCTCGATGACTGCCTTAACCGTAACGACGGGGTGTTGCAACTGCTGCACCGTTACGCCGGCCGAACATTTTGTACCCCAGGGAAACGCCTTCGCCTTGATGAGGGATCGTACTATCCGGATTACATGGACGGTACGGGTCTCGATGAAATCTGGATGGGGTGTACCGTGCCCATCGTTACGGGTGTCATAGACACGCGCTCGGGCAAAGCCCCGTTTCGCGAAGGTGAATCCCACGTTCTCACTCCCAGCGGACAGGTCATCTCGTTACAGGATTTGATCCTCGCCAATCCTGAAGCGGTCATGGGTGAGAAGATCACGGCCTTTTCGAAATCCCTGTACGGTGACCCGACCTGGCCGATCGTCTCCAAGAAATTCGACAATTTGAATCCGATTCCCCATCACCTTCATTGGTCGAAGTGGGAAGTTTATGACATCAATTCCTTTGACAATCCCGGCGTCAGTCCGTCGCATTATCACACCACGGCAATGGGACTGTACCCGTTCGTCACGAAGGACCAGTTTCTTGCCTGCATGAAGTGTTTCGGACAGGGCGAGTACAACGGGGTTAGGCATTTGTCTCCGCACGTAATGATGCGACTTGATAACGGCTTCGTGATGCCCAACGGTGTGCTGCACTCCCCGACGGACCTTTGCACGCACGAGGTACACGTCACGATGG
>JAYGFS010000346.1:0-4547 GCA_046581765.1 Verrucomicrobiota bacterium | reverse complement strand
AACGATGTAGTGGTCGGCAAAGCCGCGGTGATCAAAGGCAACTTCAATGTCAATTCGATCACGGTATCAGGTACCATCAACGGGAATATCACGGCCAAGGACCGTATCGAGCTCAAGTCCTCTGCCAAACTGCTTGGCGATATCAAGTCCAAGCGCCTGGCGGTGGAAGACGGCGTCACCTTTATCGGTCGTTCGGAAGTAAATCCTTCCGGCGGAGCAATTCCTGGCACCCCGCGGCCTGCAGAAGGCGGCGAAGTGCCGAAGAAAGAAGACGGGAACTAAGCATAACCAGGACGGGTGATAAGGCCCGTTGGCTTCGGATGAATCCCCGGCCCCAGGTCGGAAATGCCATTCGTTGACGCCCCCATGGCTTCCCGCAAAAAGCGTAAAGACGATCTCGACGGTTTCTCCGTGATGAAGGCGGCCCAGCAGGCTGCCGGCGCCGGGAAGAAAGCGTCGACCGATCCGCCGGATCCCGCGCAGGACCGCGCCGTTTCCGGAACCTCACCGCCTCGCGCCGAGAAAAGTGCGTACAGCAAGGCGCGGCGCACCGCCATGCCCAGTGTTCGCGAGGTTATCTGCCTGCAATGCAGCTATCCCCTCGAGGTCAAGGGCAAGCTTACCCAGACCGTCTGCCACAAATGCAGGACCCGGCTCGAGCTCAAGGATATCACCATCGAGGGTGAGTGGTCGGAAGATATCGAGACCGCCGGTGATATCACCATAGCGGTGGATGCGGTCGTGTGTGCGGGGACCATTGTCGGGAATAACATCTTTCTCAAGGGACAGGTCCAGGGCGGGGTGATCCGCGCAGCCCGTTCGCTCAGCATCGCATCCAGTGCCGTGTATCCATGGCGCGATATCGAGGCCCTCGACCTGGTCATCCCCGTCGGGACAGAGATCGACCTGGGCGACCATAAGGCCGCGTATCGCAACGCAACCATTGCGGGCTCCCTGAGCGCCAGTTTGCATCTCTCCGGATTGCTTAAGATCCAGGCGGGCGGCCTTTTCAGCGGGGAATACCTGGGCAGCCAGCTTGAAGTCGAAGAGGGCGGGGGCTTGAAGGCGCGGTTGAACGTGGAGCCCCGGGCCGAGGGATAAGGTGGACATTATTTATTCGTGTGAGGCTTTTTTAGTAGTGGCCACGCGTAAAAAACCCCTATACATGGCGCGGCTTGACCCATGCGGCCACCCGAAAGACACAACATTGGACTCACGATGATAGATATTCCCGTTCTGCCCACCATCAATGCGTCCCTGAACGCGCTTGCCGCGATCCTGCTGTTTCTCGGGCGACGAGCGATTAAAGCCGGCAAAGCGGAGACCCACAAGAAAATCATGCTGGGGGCCTTTGCCGTCTCGGTCGTTTTCCTTGCCTGTTATCTCAGTTATCACTATACCCATGGCTCGACCAAGTACCCGGGAACGGGCGTGTTAAAGGCCCTGTACTTCCTCGTCCTGGTCCCCCATATCATCCTGGCCACCGGCATGGTGCCCTTCATCATTGCCGCGCTGGTGTGTGCACTCAGGCAACGTTTTGAGATGCACAAGCGGATCGTAAAATGGACCTGGCCGGTCTGGATGTATGTCTCCGTCACCGGCGTTATCGTCTACCTGATGCTCTACATCTTCACGCCCGCCTGAGGCCGGGTTCCAGCGTTTCCCCCAACCTGCTCGTGTATGCCGGCTCCGTCATGAGAGGCCCAGGCCGGCAGTTTGTCGGAAGACGAATTCTTATTTCTTCCGCGCGGCGCGCCCGCGCGTAATCCATGGTTGGTCCGGCGCGCTGCCATGGATGATATGTGGCGTGAGCTGTTGGGATTGCTTGAAATACTCGTCGGCGATATCCGTTTTCCCGCGGTCGTGCTCGATCCGGGCGAGGAAATACAGGGCAGCGGATTTGATCACCGGGTCCGGACATTCGCGGCTGATCGCGAGAAAAACTTTTTCTGCATGGGGATCCTGCATTATCAGGAATTCGACCATGCCGTTGTGCAGGCGAATGGCCTGGTTGATGAGCGGCTTGGGACTGTCCGGGATAAATTGCTCGTGGTTGCGGATAAAATATCGATGGGCTTCTTCAAGGTCGGTGCGCAGGACGACCTGGAGGTTGCTCATGTGAAACCAGCGCCGGGAGTTTCCCTGGAGGTAACTTGAATCGATGAGCGCGAGTGCGGCGCGTGCTTCCTTCCATCGACCCATCAGCAGGAGGCCCATGCCGAGTTTCAGTTCCAGGTTGCTGCGCAGGGCTGGGCTGGGCTCGGTTTCGATGTCTTGCCGGAGAGCCGCGACGAAGTGTTCGCCCTGGTCGTCGTGGATAAGCTGGAAAATGCGCTTGTTGTATCGGGCATTGAGTACCCGCTTGATGAGCACCAGGCAGGGTACCAGGGCCAGGAACCCCACGAACAGGATCAGTGGGGTATCTTCGTTGTAGCTGAGTTTGTTGAGGGCAAGCTGCATCGGGTTATGGGGTGTTAACCATCCAGGCGGAGAAGTCGTCCAGCCAGTGCAGGAAGACGGGCAGGTGCTCTTCCGGGAACGCGTAACGCCCCGGGTGCTCGAGGACTTTGCGGAAACAGCCGAGCCAGGTTTGGCGTGCCGCCTCGTCGATCTCGAAGGGCAGGTGCCGCGCGCGCATACGGGGGCGCCCGAAGGTTTCCATGTACACGGGCGGGCCACCGAGTACCCCGATCAGGAACAGGGCCTGTTTTTTAGAGGCTTCGACGATATCCTGGGGGAAAAGAGGACGAATATCCGATTGCTCGAGTTCCCGGTAGAATGCTTCGCACAGCTTAAAAATATTGGCCTCCCCCATCAAGGCATAGATTTCCCGGCTCGGCGAGAGCCCCTGCGGGGGACCGCCGGGCGGGGTGTAAACGGGCTTGTTTCTTCCGGGCACGAAATCCATGATTGTCATCTGGTTGAAGCCCAGTAACCTAGACTCCCTCATGAAAATAGCAATCTCAGGATCACACGGGCTGGTGGGTGACAGTATTCGCAATAGCCTCCGGGGTGAAGGCCATGATATCGTACGAATGATTCGCCGCCACCGCAGTGCCCGCGCCCGGGTCGTGCGCTATTCCTTGCCGGAGAACTACATCGATAAGTCCAAACTGGAAGGGACGCACGCCGTGATACATCTCGCGGGCGAACCCATCGCGAATGAGAAATGGACCCGGCAAAAAATGCGGGCGATTCGCGACAGCCGGGTGCTGAGCACGCGCTTGATCAGCGAAACCTGTGCAGAGGTTAAGTTGCGCCCCCGGGTGCTTCTCTGCGCATCCGCCATCGGCTACTACGGTGACCGGGGGGATGAATTTCTCGATGAATCCTCTACCGCGGGTGAAGGCTTTCTCTCCGAAGTCTGCCAGGAATGGGAGGCGGCCACCCAGCCCGCGGTGGATGCCGGGATTCGCGTGGTCAACATGCGCTTTGGGGTGATTTTAAGTGCGGGGGGCGGTGCACTGCAAAAGATGATCCCGCCCATCAAGTCAGGGCTGGGTGGACGGTTCGGCTCCGGACGGCAGTATATGTCCTGGATCACCCTGGCGGATGTGATCCGGGGGGTTTCCTTTCTTCTCCAGCACCCTACCATTCACGGGCCGGTCAATATGGTCTCCCAGGATCCCGTGACCAACGGGGATTTTACCAAGGTCCTCGCAGGGGCACTGGGGCGGCCGGCCCTGTTGCCCGTTCCACCCTTTGTCCTGCGCATGATGCTTGGCGACCTGGCTGACGAAACCTTGCTGGCGAGCCAGCAAGTGGTCCCCAAGGCCCTGATCGATGCGGGGTTCCAGTTTCGGCATAAGGATATCGTCCGTGCGATCGATTTGCTCGTGAATCATAATTTGTGATGCTGCTGCTGCGCAGCCCCGGTTTGGGCTGGGCTTACTCTTCGCCCATACGGAAGTACTGCCGGACCTGGAGCTGGGCACCCATCACGCTGTTCGTGTAGGTGGTCGAGCCCGCTTTGCCGGGAATCCCGCTGGCCAACAGGGTCCAGGGCCCCTCCGGGTCATCGGCCCCCTCGAGGCGGTAGGTGCTGTTGCTGGTTGAGTCCCAGGTGAAGATCATGTCCGCATCCCCCGGGTTCAGGCCTGATTCGTAGGCAATGGAACGGATGTCAAAGGCGATGGGGATCGATGCATCCTGGATGGTGAATCCGTACTTGTCCTGGATATAATAGCCGAGGGCATTGCGTTCGGTCTCGCCCAGGACCCCAGCGAAGAGCAGGGCCTCGGCCAGGTCACCGGTAAATCCCTCGGCAGGGGCGCTCAGGCGCGAGCCGATCTGGACCTGCGACAGCCCGATATTCAATGCGACGATGCGGGTGCCTGCGGAAAGGCCGTTGATAAACCAGGTGTCCTCTGTCCCGCTATAGCTCGATAGCGTCATGGTGGGCACCCCCAGGGCGGCCGCATTCAGGGCATTGTATGCATCGCCCCAGTAATGGTTACCGATGGCCGACCCCTCGTTACCCCCGCGCGAGGTGGAGTGCCCGTAGGCCTGGAGCAGCAGGCTATTCCCCATGTGATAGGTGTGTTGAT
>JAYGFS010000636.1:0-6725 GCA_046581765.1 Verrucomicrobiota bacterium | reverse complement strand
CTTGACCATGTGCTTGAGCGTAACGCTCTTGCCCGCTCCCGAGGTGCCGACCAGCACCATGGTTTCACCCTTTTTCACGTGAAGGTTAAACCGGTCCAGGACCAGGCGATGGCCGAACTTCTTGATGACATTGTCGAAGCGAATCATGCGTAGAACAACCGGGTAATAATGTAGCCAACGATCAGGGTAAGCAGGAAGGAAATAACCACCGTGTTGCGGGTGGATCTGCCAACACCGACCGCACCGCCCGTTGTGGAGAAGCCCTGGTAGCACGCGGTGGAGCAAATGATGACCCCGAAGACAAAGGCCTTGAGGATCCCGACCCAGAGGTCCTTGGTTTCCGCGTAAATGAGGGCGTTATCATAATACAAATAGGGTGGAATGCCGAACTGGGTATAGCCGACCAGGCCCCCGCCGAGGACGGCGATGATGTCGGTATAAAAGGTGCAGAGCGGAACCATGATCGTGAAGGCGACCAGGCGCGGCATAACCAGGAACCGGATGGGATCAATGGACATGATTTCAAGGGCGGCGACTTCCTCTGACACGGTCATGGTGCCCAGCTGGGCCCCGACCGAGCTCCCCACGCTGGCGGTGAGGATCATGCCCGCCATGAAGGGCCCCATTTCACGTAACATGACCACGGTAACCGCGCCGCCGACGTGGACCTCCTGCCCGTAACGGGCGAGTTCAAGGCCCGTTTGCAGGGCAAAAATCATGCCGGTGAACAGGGCGACGACGGTAAGGACCCCGAGACTGCGAATGCCGGTGATGAACATCTGGTAGAAAACCTCGTGGCGATTCCGGTGGGAGAACATGTACCTAAAGTAAAGAAAGCCCATCCCCGTAAACATCGCCGCACGACCGACCGCCTTCCACTGGATCAAGACCTGGCGGCCCAGCCGCCGCGTGGCGGTCGAGGGTGGATCGTAAATTTCAGGCTCGCGGGTAATTCTCATGCACTTCTTCGGTTACCATTTCAGCAGATAAAGCAATTGCCAGCGATCCGTATCCCCCGTTCGTTTACGTCCCAACAGGCCTTTCAATACGCTCCAGGATTCTTCACTCAGCGCGGGATCCTTCTCCGCATTCCACAACGGAAAAAGTGAGCAATACGACGCGTCCCCGCGTCGCTGGTGGCGAAACAGCCCCCAGCCTATTTCCAGGTCGGAACGGTCGCCCGCTTCCGCGTAATTTACCAGTCGCCAGAATGGAGCAAAATTGCGCTGAATGGGCCCGGGGTCGCGCAGGGGCCAGAGGGCGGGCGCATGGAATTTCACCAGCTCACCATCCCGTTCATAACGGATAAGCGGCCAGAACTTGAAATACTTCCGGTCGAGCCCACCCGCTGTCTTGGGGGTCCAGGTGACGTGATGCCAGAACGGGATGACCTGGATACGTTCGATGACATGATCCTCATGGTGCACGGTCTCGCCGGATGCGATGGGCCACAGGAAAAAACTGCTCGTGGCATTCCCCACGGTTTTCGTGCCGGCGAGCGGGAAGTAGTATTTCTTCTCAACCCTACCCGTGCTGGACTGGTAAAACGGCCAGGGTCCATACACCAGCGTGTTGCCGCCGCCTTTCGAAAAACGAAACAAGGGCGGAAGAATCCAGGTTGTCTCCTGGTTTTCCATGCGCAACCTTCCATAAAACGGGAAAAAGACAAAGCCGCTGCCTGAAGCCCCGGGATGGGTATAACGCACGTCCGTCCAGAAGGGCCAAAGCACAAATCGCTTCTCCATTACGCCTTCCCGCCGGGAATGTCCGTAGAGGGGAAAGAGGCGGAGCCGATCCTCCCTGCCTCCCCGGGTCCGCGAGTAGAAGGGCCAAAGTATGTTCACGGTGCGGACATCGCCCACCGCATGCGTCGCGTACAGCGGGAACAGTATCCAGTTCACCTCATCCCGACTCAAGAAACCTTTCATCGCACCATAGATCGGAAACAGGCCATAGGACATCTTACCCTCATTATCGCGGCCCTGAAAATAGAAAGGAAATGCCCACAGCCGCGAGCGCGCCTGGGGATCATTCACATCGTCGTTCCATCCGTAGATGCTGAGGAAACGCCAGGTGGATTTGCCGCCCCTCACCCGTGCCGTTCCCAGGGGCCAGAGGAATTCCTGCTGCACCAATTCCTGCTCGGGAATTTCCACCCGGTTGTACAGCGGTCGCAGGGCCTGGAAGGTCTCCCCATCAGGACCCTCCAATGACTCGTAAAGTGGACCGAAGGCGGTGGTTCGCTTCATTCCGTCGAGGGTTTCGTAGAGGGCGGTGAAGAAGCCAAGATCGACCTGGACGGGCAGGGCACATAGTCCCCTCCCCGGCAAGACCGAAGCAACTAGCAGTAAAACCCAGACTCGCTTCCAATACACAGTCTCATCCAATACATCGTTTGACAATGTCTGCAAGTTCATTGGCCAAACGGTTCGTCATTTCCCCGGTCGGGCCTTCCACCATGATCCGGCACATCGACTGGGTGCCCGAGTAGCGTACCAATTGCCGGCCCTCTCCGCCCAGTTCTTCATCCGCCTTCTGCATGGCCTGCTGGAGATCTTCCAAGCCTTCCAGCGGAGGCTTGTCGGTGACATTGACATTGATAATGGTCTGCGGGGTGAGCGTCATCCCGGAAGCGAGCACCGACAGGCGCTTAGCGGTCCGAACCCGGGTCACCAGGAGTTGCAGCGCGGCGATGATCCCATCCCCGGTCGTGTGATGGTCGAGGTGAATGATATGCCCGGAAGCTTCACCTCCGAGAATCGCGCCGGTCTCCTTCATTTTTTCCAGTACATGTCGGTCACCCACGGCGCTTTCTACATGTTGGATCCCCTCCTTCTTCAAGAACTGGTGGAGGCCGAAATTACTCATCACGGTGGTGACGACTCGATTACCCGCCAAGGTTCCGGACCGCTTCATGAACGCAGCAGTGATGGCGACGATGTGGTCTCCGCTGAGTTCCTGACCCGTTTCATCCACCGCAATCAGGCGGTCCCCGTCGCCATCAAAAGCCAGGCCCAGGTCAGCCTGGGTCTCCAGGACCTTCGCGCGAAGGTCTTCCGTGTGCTGTGAACCGCAGTTCGCATTGATATTGATGCCGTCCGGCTTGTTGTGGATAGCAAATACTTCCGCGCCCAGTTCGTAAAAAATGACCGGGGCCACCTTGTAGGTAGCGCCGTTGGAGCAGTCGACGACAATGCGCAGACCATCGAGGGTCAGGTCGTCGGGGAAGGAACTCTTACAGAAGACGATGTAACGCCCTATGGCGTCGTCAATGCGCTTGGCGCGTCCCACCTCATCCGCTGTGGGACGAATATCGCGGATACGGCCCGAGTTGATTAATTCCTCGATCTCCGCCTCTTCCGCGTCGGGCAACTTGTTCCCCGTGCGCGAAAAAATCTTGATTCCATTGTCCATGTACGGATTGTGCGAGGCCGACAGCACGAGCCCGGCATCCGCACGCATGGACTGCGTGATAAAGGCGATACCCGGTGTCGGAAGAGGCCCGAGCAACAGCACATCGACACCCATGGAGCAAATGCCGGCGGTCAGGGCATTTTCCAGCATGTACCCGCTCACCCGGGTATCCTTTCCTATCACGATCTTTTGGCGAATACCCTCCGTGCCGTGTCGTTTGCATACGTAGGCAGTCGCGCGTCCGATGCGCAGCACGTCTTCCACGGTCATCGGTGCGATGTTCGCGATACCGCGCACGCCGTCTGTTCCAAAAATATGTCCCATATGGTCTTGTCCCGACTATGACTTGCTTTGCCAGAGGGCGGCACTGGCGTTAACCAGGTCCTGCAGCCAGGCGGTGCCTGAGCACCGCACATCTTCGCCCAGTGCTCGAATCGTTTCAATATAGCCCTGGTCGCTCGACCCGAGGGCCTCTGCAAGGGATGCCGGGGGGGGCGCACCCGGGATGCCATCCTCCAGTTCCGCCAATTGTGCTTCCATGGCTGGCCAGCTCTCGAGCAATGTTTCGTGAGCGACAATATCATCCGCTGCGGCATCACCTGCGCGTAGCCCTCCCAGGGACCGTTCGGCCTTGGTCGCCAATTGGCCCAGGCGCTGAATCCGTTCAGCGATGACGCGGCCAAGGGCCTTCAAGGCGCCCTCGTAACAGGCCTGGCCGAAACGGTCCCCAGACATGAAAGGCTTGCGCACATGCAGGTACCAGGTCTTTAAGGCCAATAGGTTTCCGATATAAACCAGGTTCTTGATCACCCGTTGTTCCATCCGTGGGTACACGGTCATGTCATAGGGCTGATCCATCTGCTGGTTCGGAGGACTCATGACCAGGTGGTTCGGGGTCGTGATGTCATGCCGATGCACAGAACCCGCCGCAAGTACGGTCCCGTATTCCACCTGGACCGGCCCGACCAGGCCGCCCTGCCCGCCCAGGAAAACCGGCGCCTGGTCCAGCATGACCCCTCGCGGGACATCGCCCATGAGCGAAGCGGTTGCCTTGTCACCCTGCGGGGTAAAGTTGAAGTGAACGTAGCATGACCCGATCTCACTGTGATGGCTGCGGTCCACCCCACCGGCCATAATGCAATCACACAAATTGATCAGGCTGCCTGCGGTAACGAAGGGCATAAGGATCGTCTGCTTGAAACCTACCCCATGCGCCGCGCTCGCCTCTTCCTCCATGAGGGTGCCCGACCGCACCTGTGCGCAGGAGCCCATCTGCACGCCATCGAGAAATACAGCGTGGGAAAAAAAGCCCCCCTTCAGCGAAACCCCGGCACCCAATTGACAATTATCGAGGACCACCGCGCCTTCGGCGCCGAGCTCGCTGCCGGGGCCAATGCTCGTGTCTTCTCCCGATATCCGGCAGCCAGGGTGCAGGCTCACATCGTCAGCGATGCGGTCGCAGGTCACCTCCGGCGCCACGTACACCGTGGAAGGGGCAGGAATCTTCAGGCCACGATCAACGAGCTCTCGAACAGCATCCTGCATGCCGTCTAGAGCACTTCCTGTATATATTCCTGTTTCAATAATCGCCAAACCACCACGAGAAATGCGGTCAGCGGTATGGCGAGTATCATGCCCACGATTCCGCCCAGGGCGGTACCCCAGAAGAAGAGGGCGACCATGATCGCCATCGGATGCAAGCCGGTTTTATCACCCATGATCTTCGGGGTCAGGATGTACCCCTCGATATTCTGCACGATCAGGAAAACAGCGAGGACCAACGCGAGCGTCAATGTGCCACCCTCCGGCTGGAAAAAAGCCAGCGGCAGGGCAATGGCAAGCCCGATCATGCTTCCGAGGTAGGGAATGATATTCAGGAAGCCGAGCATCAGGCCGAGTACAAAGCCGTAATTGAGGCCCACCAGGGAGAAGCCGAGCGCGTAAAGCATACCTTGGGCGAAGGCGATAAGCAACTGCCCACGGAAGAAGGCCACAATAATCTTGATGAATTCCTCACCGAGATAGATCACGTTCCGGCGCGTGGATTCGTTCAGGAAAGGGAACAGACCTTCGATATCTTCCTTGTGGAAGGGCTTGGCCATGATCATGAATACCAGGTAGATGGGCATGACAAACCAGTTGAAGAAACCGATGATGGTTCCAAATGCGGATGCCCCGGCACTCACGGTTCCCCAGGCCAGGCGCTGCAAACCCCCGGCAATCAGGTCGGCCTTGCTTGCAACCAGGGTCTTCGCCCGTTCAACGATTTCATATTTCACGAGGAAGTCTCGCAGGTGCGCATCCTTGCGGGTCATCTCCAGCCAGTCGCGCATTTGGTCGATCAGGACGGGCAGTTGCTGGGCAAGGGCACTGATCTCCCCCACGGCCAAGGCGCCGAAAAACCAGATAAATGCCATGAAGGGCAAGAGCACCGTGACAAAAACGATCAGCACGCTGAGGATTGGCGGCATCCGCAGGCGCTGGACTATGAATGCGTAATACGGCTTCAAGATCAAGGCGACCAAGCCCGCAACCAGCAAGGGCATGAAGACGCTTGAGAAGGTATTGAAAAACTGCACGAGGTAACGGAAGGCGGCGAGCACGATAAAAACAATCACGCCCAGCGAAGCGAGGGCGAAGGCGGAGGCGACCACCGACTGCTGGTGTGCGTTGAAGAATCCGCCGGGCACTGTCCGCTGCTGCAGGTCACCCGTTCCAGGGGTAGCCGGGTCCGCTGGCGAAGTCGCCGGGTCCCCGGGGTGTTTCCCTGAGGGGGCCTTTTTCGCTGCGGGCACCTTCTTCCGCGCGGACCGGGCTCCCCTCGCCTTTTTCTTTGCCGGACTCATTGTTTGAGCGGGAATATAGACAGTGGGCTGGCGATTAGCAATGGTATACCGCAGGGGAGGAAATGATCGCCGCCCCTCAGCGGGGGCGATTTGACCGGCATGAGCGAGCGGTGCACCCGCTCGAAATGTTGGCCCCGGGAGCGGGGATATCGTCCGAGGCAGGCAGGGCCGGGGCACAGCCGTTCCGCCGGGGATCCAGCTTAAACCAGCGAATCCAGTGCCTGCTTAACCCGTGGATAGGTCCATGAAAATCCCGCGTCCTCAAGCCGCCTGGGAACCACCTTTCGACTCTTAAGGATGAGTTCGGTTTCCGTCCGGATGAGCCGTGCACCCAGTTCGAGCAGCCAGCGAGGTGAGGGAAGACCGAGGGACCTTCCCAGGGCCGCGCGCAGGCTGCACATAAATTCCCGGTTGGGCACGGGGAAGGGGCTGGCAAGGTTGTAGGTGCCCCTCGCGTCCTGGTTT
>JAYGFS010000311.1:0-4312 GCA_046581765.1 Verrucomicrobiota bacterium | reverse complement strand
CCTGCTGACGATCGAGCACAATGCCTGGCGAAATCAGGTTGCTGAAGTATCCCCCGGAATCGCCGGTTGTCGTGGTCGTATCCAGCACGACATCGCCCGGACCGACGGTCTCCGTGACGTTGTTCCCGAAAAAGGGGGTGGCCAGCAGGGCCCAACCGCTCGCCGTAGGTGACAGGCCCCCCGAGCCCTCGTATAAAATGCGTTCTGATCCGCTAGCAGCCAGCGAAAACCCGAGTAAACCCAGTAATAATTTACTATACATAGACAGGCTATTAGCAATTGGTTCTGCCCCAGGCAAGAATCCCCCGGCGCATATTGGTGCATCAAACCCAAAAAAGAGCCCCCAACGGTGCCGGGGGACAAGGTTTTCCTACATCCGGACCCCGTCAGGAGATATATTCACGTTTCGTCGTGATGCCCGGGGCGGGAACCGGGTAGGAACCATCATCGTGCGGCTGGAGCGGGGCGGGACCATCGGGCGCCAGGTTCGCCACGTCCGGTGCGAATTCGTGATCGCTGTTCATGATCTCGTCCATGGCGACTTCACGCCCGGTGTGCGCGGACATGCGCCCGAGGCTGCTGGCCAAACTCGCCATCACACCGCGCTCGACCTCGTTGTACGGCTTGTCGTGGATAATCGCGTCGACCAGGTCGTTCCACTCCAGCTGGTAGGGATTCTTCTCCGGTTGCGGGTAGGCCCAGATGAGGTCTTCCTTCACCTGCTTCTGGCCCTTGAAGGTGCGGACCTTGCCGGGAGTATGCCCGTGGGAGCTGACGATCGCCGAGCCCCTGGTCCCGTGGATGGTGCTGGACATGTTGTTGTAGCAGCGCAACATGGTCCGGCCGTCGAGAAAGAGCTTTGTCCCGTCATCGTAGGTGTACTCGACGGAATAGGTGTCGAAGTTCTGGTCGACAAATTTTTTCCGGTAGTGCCGGCCCCCAAGCGCATGCGCCTTGACCGGCCATGCATTCTTCATCCAGGAGAGTTCGTCGACCTGGTGAATGTAGAAGTCATTGAACAGGCCGCCACTGGCCCAGAGGAAGCTGTGAAACTTCTGGATTTGCCACATGGTCTCGCTGATGTTGTCCGGCTTGCGCTCGGTAAAGGCGGAGCCTACCGGTCCGTGCATACGATACGCCCGCATGAACTGGATATCCCCGATCTCGCCATCGCTGATCCGCTTGTGCAACTCCTGGCGACCGTGGCAGTGCCGCACCATGAGCCCCACGCCGACCTTGAGGTTTTTATCGGATGCCTTCTTCGCCAGTTCGATCATGCGCCGGGAGGTCGGTCCATCGGCGGTGAGTGGTTTTTCCATGAAGACGTGCAGGCCCTTCTCGATGGCATAGCTGAAATGCACCCAGCGAAAGGCCAGGGGCGTGGTCAGGATCACGATATCGCCCGGCTTGAGGCAGTCCATGGCCTTCTTGTAGGCAGCGAAACCGAGAAACCGCTGGTCTTCAGGCACGTCGAAGCAATCCGGCTGGTCCTTGAACTTGTGCGCCAGCGACTGGTAGCTGCGATCGAGTTTATGCTCAAAGACATCGGCCATGGCCACCATCTTGGTCGGGGCATCGGGAACGGAAATCGCCTGGGCTGCCGCCCCGCCGCCCCGGCCACCGGTACCGACGATCGCCACCTGGATCGTATTACCGGTCTCCTGGCCCAGTACATGTGGAACGGCAACGCCCGACAAAGCGGAGATGCCGGTGGCTTTCATGAAGGTGCGTCGCGTTTTTTCGGGGGCTTTCTCACTCATGCGCGCGGATTGTAGGGAATGGCCTGTACAGGTCGACAAAAAACGGCCGCCGGATGCGCACACGGGGCTAGTCGACAAAGACACGATAGTAGCGGCGCCCGAGGGCCGCAGGGGGATCCGTGAACGTGTACTCGATACGATTACCAATCGTGATCAAATCGTCCACGATCAAGGTCCAGTTCTCCAGGTCGCTGGAAGCCTCCAGGCCAAAGGTATGGCCGGGAATCGCCGGCCAGCTCAGCCGTATGCCGGCTGGAGGATTTGTCACGACCGGCTCGACCATGCGAAATTGCTCGTCACGCGGCACGACGACCGGGTCGACGCCGGGCGGCGGGGCACTGAGCGCGGTCCCGCTTGCGCGCACCGTGGGATAGGATGGCGCCCAGTCCGGTTCATCCCGGGTCAACCACTGGGTGATGGTTTCCGCCAGGTCCTCCGCGGCGGATTGATTCAGCAGCCACTTCCAGTAATCACCGTCCAGGAGGTCGTTCGTCTCGGAGAGATCCTGGCTCAGGTTGTACATCTCCCGCTTCCCGTCCTCATAATAATAGATCATCTTATAGCGTTCCCCGGCGATATCCTTGATCACCGTCGACGAGGGCCAGGCACGCGTGTCAAGATAACCGGGAAAATGATAAACGATGGCCTCGCGGGGACGCGGTGTCGCGGGATCGCGCAGGTGATCGGCAAAGGCCGTGCCGTCGAGCACCTGGTTGGTCGGTTCAGCGGCCCCGGCCAGGGCCAGGAAGGTCGGATAAAAATCAACCGGATGAACCAGCGTGTCCGTGCGGGTATCCGCCGGAATCTCTCCTGGCCAGCGCACCATGAACGGCACCCGGATCCCGCCCTCGTAAAAGCTCCCCTTGCGCTCGCGCAGCGGCGTATTATCCGTCGGCCCGATGAACCCGCCGTTGTCAGACGCAAAAACAAGCACCGTGTCTGCGACCATGCTGTCGTTGGTGCTCCCGTCGCCATCCGGATCGTCGAGGTAGTCCATTATCCGCCCCACAGCCTGGTCCATGGAGTCGACCTGGCTCGCATAGTTGGCATGGTCATGGCCCCCATCCGGCGGTTTCACCTGGTACTTGGGCGGGAGATCCGGACGGGGCTGGATGGGTGAGTGGACGGCATAAAGGTGAAATTGCATGTAGACCGGGTAGTCCGCATGGAGGCCACTGCGATGGTCGTTCATGAAATCGACAAAGGCATCCCCCATCGCGTCCGTGAGGTGCTTGTCGGTCCCGACAAGCGCGTTGGTATCCACGAAGCCGCGATCGGCCAGGTAGGCACTCGTGTACGGTGAGGCATAGGGGTCCAGTTCCGGCCCGATATTCCCGCCAAAGGTGCCGCTGGAGGCAAAATAGCTGCCGGGCGCCCCGTTGGCCTGGCCCCCGTAGTTAAAATCGAAGCCCTGGTTGAGCGGCAGGGTTGCCGATCCGCCCTCATGGCCCCCGACGTGGAACTTGCCGAAGTGGGCGGTGATATAGCCGGCATCACGCATCGCTTCGGCCAGGTTATAGGTATCGGCCGGCACGTCCTCGTTCTGCGAAGGACCTACCAGGATTGGGGTCCCATTCCCGCGGTTCAGGTTGTTTACGTTGTACACGCCATTCCCCGCCCGCGGCGCGTACTGGCCGCTGAACAGGGCCGCACGGGTCGGGGCACAATTCGGGTGCATGTAACAGGACGTGAAGCACAGGCTCTGGTCCGCCAGGCGGGCCACGTTGGGCGTCTCATAAAAAGCAGAACCGTTCCCCAGGTTGGGCTTGCCCGTGGAAAGGTCGGTCCAGCCCAGGTCATCGGCCAGTATCATGATGATGTTCGGTCCGGTGGAGGCCGGGGGACGCGTGACCTGGCCCGGTAGCTCCACGGTGATGCTCTCAACCATGAAGCCGCCCCCGGTGGTCGCGCTCGCCGTGGACGAGATACTGAACACCGTCCCGGTTGAAACCACGAGGGGGGCCTGGCCAGCGACACCAAAGGGAACCGTGTTCGGTCCATTTGCCCCCCCGGTGCTTTCCCATTTCAAACGCGGGATGGGTGAAGCCTGGATGCTGTAATCCCCGCTGTAGCCGCTCAGGCCCGAGAAGGGGTCCGGTCCGGACTCCAGCCGCATGCGCAATTGCTCGCTGCCGTTTGACGCGTTAAAGGACCGCAGGCGGATCTCTGTAATCTCCACGGGATGATTAAAAGAGAGCAACAGCAGCTCATCGCGGGTATTGGCGATTCGTGGCCCCTCCCCCCCACCGGGATCATCCGACGACTGGATCCCCAGGTAAAGCCCCGACGCATTCGCAGCCAGCAGGGCGTTCGAATTCGTCGAAGCATCTTCCAGGGCGGCGGTTACTGTCAGGTTCGTGCCGTGCAGGGAAAAGGTTTTGCTGACCAGGCCGGCATAGGCCTCCGCATGGTGGTCGAAGACAAAGGTCTCGGCCGCGAGCAAGCAAAGCGGGGAAAAGACCAGGATAAGCGGGCCGGTGAAGCACCTGTTCATACCTGGAATAAAGCACAATCGAAATTCCCTGTCCACCTCGGCTGTACCGCTTGACTCC
>JAYGFS010000306.1:0-16024 GCA_046581765.1 Verrucomicrobiota bacterium | reverse complement strand
TTGGATGCCGGGCGTGAGCTGATCTGTATATCCCCTCGCGGCGTGGTGAAGCGATAGCTGGTCCAGCGTGAATCGTCCGCAACCGGGAGCTGCACGTCGAGGCTGGCCAGCCCGGTGCCGACGGCCCGGCCGTCATTGATGGGTCCGGGAATCGTGTAGAGGCTACTGACCCCGCCAGCGCTCCCGCCTCCGATGGCGAAACCTCCTCCGTTATTTCCCGCCTGGAGGACACCGGACACATTGATGTAGCCCGGACGCGTGCCGGGTAAATCGACTACGATGCCCGTTACGCCGTTTTCCGCGTTTACCGCCCCAGTGGCTATTTGGAGCCCGGCAGATTGTTGGGCAGGAGCATTGAAGGCATCCAGTTTTGATTGATAGCGAATCGCCGCGGCTTGCTGGCCCCGGCGGGAGGTTATTTTCTTTCCCTTCTGCTGCTCCATCGCCTGTTCCCGACCCTCCTTCTGATTCACTTTCGTGATGCCTAGCGAGAGGTCGTTGAGAAAATTCGCATTCTTTGTCAGCTCGAGGACCTGGTTGCCCATTTGCACCTGGACGTTGGGATTGATCAGTCGTCCGCCCACGAAGGTTGCGTTACGGTCGACTGTGCTGTTGTCCAGACCACTTTTAAGCAGCCAGTTCTTGCTGAAGTTGACCAGGTTCGTCGCGGGCAGGGCGTCGACGATGTCGGAGATGGGAAAATTCCACCCGTAGTTGTTCACAATATTCGCGGAACACATGGCCGTTTGCAGGTCGAACTGCCCGTTGAAATCCACGCGGTTTCCGGCAAGGTCAGTGGTCGGTGCCCGCTCATCGACTTTCTTTAGCTCCTCATCCGCCCGGTTCAGGATCGCATCTGCGGCCTGGGCGGCTACACCCCAATCCCGGTTTCGACTGAAATGTTCCGTGGCCTGCCGGTTGTCGCGGACCTTTTTCTGCACCACCTTGAGGTTGGCATAGGCTCGTGCCTTGGAAAAGTCATCGCCGTATTGAAGGACCTGCACCAATTTCTTGGCCTGCTTGTTGAGGTAGCCCAGTTGGCCGGCTTCAAACTGGCCTTCGACCAGTTCCCGGCGCAAGGTGCCGTCAAAGTTATGCCAACTGTGCGTGTTGGGCAGTCGCAACTCAACTTGGCTCAACTCGACGTGGATCTTGGAGGTTTTGATCAACGGAAAGTTGATCTGCGAAAGCGTTCGCACCTTCTTAACCTGTCCACCGTACTTGAGCACGACCTCATAGTCGATATCTCCCTCGGCGGTCTTCACCAGGGGAATGCGTACCTCGCGCAGGTTCTTTGCGTCTGGCTGGATGGGCTTCACGTATTCGTTGGCCACCCGCGCCGTCCAGAGCGTCGCGCCTTCGGGTAATTCGATGGCGAGAAATTGCTCGGTCCGGTTATCGACCTGGTAGGTCTGGCGGGCCCGGTAGGTGCCGGCCGCGTCCATGATCAGCAAGGTCTGGGAGAGTCCGATTGTCGCCCCGGCGGTCTCCACTTTCTTCCGTTGTTTCGTGGCCAGGGTGAGGTGGGGCTTTTCCGCCCCGGGGGTCACGATCCAGGCTTCGGTGGTCCCGCCGGTCAGCAGGTTATTCACGGTGCTCCATTCTTTCATTTGCCGGGTGAGCGGTTCCAGGCCGCTCTGGTCATGGGTCAGGACCTCGTCCCGGCCCGCGCTTTCGCGCGCGACGTACTGGCGGTCGACCCGACCGGTTAAGACGGTGGGAATCGCCACTTGGTACGTTGCGCCGGTCAGGACGCGATCGTGTTCGATCAGTACGCGCAACTCGTTCATCACCTCATCTTGCAGGGTCAGTGTCACCAGTAGCTCGCCTGGAAAACCTTCCGCCGGCACGAGGGTTTTCTCCCGCAAAAAGGGCACGCTGATTTCGGCATCTGCCAGGTAACGGGGCAAACGGAATTTCACCTCGCGAATACCCGCTTTTTCAATGTTGAAATGCAGCAGGAGGGTTTCCTCGATCGTGCGATCGGTAATGCGTGCATTGGAGATCGTGTAGCCGTTCACGTTGGCCGTGCGCTTGTTGAGGGTGACCGTCCCCGCGTAATCCGGCGTGGTGTAAAACAGTGCCGCGCGTGTGAGTGTCCGCTGGGGGCCGAGCAGCCATCCGTGCACCCGGCTCATCAGGCTGTGTTCCACGTTTTCCAGGTCCGCGGTCTCCACATCATAACCGGGATCGGATTGAATCACCAGGTATCCATCCTGCCGTTGCACGTCCAGGGCTTTGAATACGGGCAGGCTCGCGCGCAGCTGCTCTTCAAGTGAACCATACTTTCCGACGAGCAGGATCGGTACGTTGTTGATGGCCCCCGAGGCGAAATGCAGGGTCAGGATCTGGTCGCTGACTTCCCATTCGAGGGTGCCCGGTGCCGACACGTTCTCGAGTTCAAGATCGGCCGGCAGTGCGAGGCGAAACTGGTGCAGCGGACGATCCTGGATGTGCAGGTCTAGCCGGCATTCGATGTTTTTCTCACGCAGGCCCATGCGCAGGATCGTTTTGAAGGTAGCGGTTACCCGTGGATCCACCGCTTGTAAGGCTAGCTCCAGCTCGAAGGGAACGGTATTAAAAGTATACGATTCGTAGGGTTTGATGCCCAGGGGACTTTCGTCTTTCACCCGTTTGATCAGGGCCGCGTCGCGATCGGGATCGAGATCATTGCGATTTACGCCGCTGGATGCCACGGTGCGTACGCCCATGAAGGGGCTACGGCGAATCAGGAGCCTGCCGGTGTGTCGAATCGCATCCGGGACGACCACCACCGGTGTCGGGAAGGGTTCCGCTTCTGATCCCTCCTTGCGCAAGTGGACCGTGAAGGCCTCGTGCTCCTTGACGCGCTTGAGCAGGCGAATTTTCAGGTGCTGCCGACCGTCCCTGCTCTCCCGTTCCCACCCACGGATGTTGAGCCCCTCCACTTTCTGCACCAGGTAATCGTTCGGCACATGAACATCGAAGAATTCACGTTCGACCCGGCGGAATTTAAACTGCAGGTCCCAGGTCAGTTGATGGTGGTCTTCCTGGATATCAAAGAGGGCCTGGGAAATAACGGTAAGGGTCCGGTCAACATCGCCTTCACTGATCCGCGGACGCCATTGCAGGTCCAGCTGGCCGTTCGCACCCAGGGTTGACCGGATGTCTTCATCCGCGTGGACGGTCTTGTACAGGGGGCGGTCCGGCACATTGCGCAGATTGACTTCCGTTCCTTTGCCTGGAACCGAAAGCGTGAGCAGGGAAGCCGGGGCATGGGGGAGTCGACCGCTTACGCGTCGCCACCCTCCCTGCTTGGCAACCTTCATGCGGATAGCGGCTTCAAAAACATGGTGACCCTTCCCGGAAACGACGAGCATCGTACGCGGTTCGGCGGGTGGGTTCTGGCCCGGGTGTTTCAGTTGCGGCACGGCTGCGTGGAGCCGTGCGGCTTGTCCATCGAGTAGGGCCTTGGTGAAAACACCGTCCTCAAGGTGAAAGGGAATTTCTACGTACCCGTCCGTATACACATCGATTTCCACCCGGCCGTCTACCCGTAAAAAGTCATCGCCTTCCAGGCGTGTGCGATAGTCTGCGCCGGCGATTGCATAGGCGGCGGGCGGGGTGCGTCGTTCCTCCTCGGGGTGTGCCTGCTTGTAGAGTCGTTCATAGCGCGTATACGGGACCAGGAGTTTCGTGGCCGCGGGTTCAAATCCATCCACGGGGTTGAAGGGAACCACGATCGCATCCGCGGGGACGGTTATCGGTTGGGGAACCGGGATGTAAGGCACGGCCGATTTCTCCTGCGCCAGGGTGTCCCCGGCAAGGAAGAAGCCGAGCCCTCCGACCAGCAGGTAGATGATGGTCGCATCGACCGCTAAGCCCCATCGCTGGATGCCCCCCCAGATCTTCAGCCAGCACCCGGCCAGCAGGTAATAGGGAATCAAGGCGCAGGCCGCGTAAAACATGCCGTTCAAGACCGGAACCCACCCGAGGAACAGGGGCAGGGCGGGCAATGCCGAAACGACGATCAATACCAGGGAGATGAAAGAAAAGCGTCGTTTCCACGAGGCACGGCTCTGGGTCGTTCCAGCCAGAAAGACCGCGATTGCAATCGCCCAAACCAGGGCGCCACGGCGCTTTATATGGATCATCTTCACGTCCAATTCGGGCTGTTCGCCGAGGCTATTGAATTCCACTGCCCGGCCGGCGGAGGCGAGATCAATCTTCAGGCTGCTCAAGCCCTTGCGTGCCCAGTCCTTGCCGCTGACCTTCGATTTCGCCGGACCCAGCGAGATCACGTAATCGAGCAAATCTTCCAGGTCCGCTCCCTGGATATCCGGCCTGGGGGGCATGATCGGGCTGCCTCCATACTTGAACGTTCCGTTAGTCAGGATATTTTTCAAGTCCGCACGGGTGCCCTTCTGGCCGTCTTTATCGGTATCAAAGAGAAAGGCCCCCTCGGCAAAGCTGCGCGGCTTCGGATTCAAGGCGATCGCGGCGGGTCCATCACCTTTTCCAGTGGGCCCATGACAGCTGAAGCAGGAGCCCATGCCCATGAAGATACTCCTTCCCTTCTCAATGGAGGCTTTGGCCGGGATCGATGGTAGTATCATGTCCGCTTCTTTTTCGACCCGGGTGAGCGAGGTGTCGGAGATTATTACCGGGGGGGCGGGTGCAGGGACAGGTTTTGCTGCAGGAACAGGTGCTGGTGCCGTTGCTTCACTCTCTGGGACCTCCTCGTTGGCGGTTGTTTCAAACTTGGCGTTTGTTTCAAACGCTGACATCGTGCCATCCATGTCCTCAAAATCGTTCGCCATCTCCGGTGCTTCGCTACTGAGCATATAGCCTTTTTTACGTGAGACCTCCGCCATGGATCGGAAAGGCATAAGGACCAGGCCGACCATCCCGTTTCGTGGATTTACCCCCCCACTGATGGCATACAAGGCCTCGCTGACCTTTACCGCCGCAGATTGCGGCGGCTCGATATACTCGGTCACCACGTTGCCCCGGGTGTGGACAATGTCATAGCCGTCCGGGACGTAGACCCGCCATTTAAGATCGGTCACCGGAACCTCCCGCGCAGGCAGACCGGCCCTCTCGTGCAGGAACAACCGTGGGGCTTCAAGTTGGATTCGCCCGCGGAAGTCCAGCCTGGCAACGGGGGTTTCGTACACGATCTGCAGGTCCCGGAGGATATTCGCCCGGCCCGGTGGCAGCTCAAGCAGGAGGCGTTCTGCTTCCTGCTGTGGTTTGGCCGGTTCACCGTTGAGCATGACCGACCAGAGTTCCGAGGCACCCGGAAGCTTCACCTCGAGAAAGTCGGCGTTGCTCCGGATGTGGAAACGCGCGGCGGACTGGCTGCGCCCACTGGTCGATAGGGAGGTTGAAATTTCGGCACGCTCGACCAGGGCGGGCGGGAGCAGATAGCCGCTCGGTTCGTTGATCTTGATGCGCACCGGTTCCGGCGCCCCGACATAGCCGAAGGCGCCGAGCAAGCGGCGTCCCGGCAGGTATTCCGCGGCTGAAATCAACTCCCCGACATCGACCGGCCGCGGGTGGTGGGTGATTTCCACATCCAGTTCCGGGCTGCCTTCGACGGAGAGTAATCCCGACTGGTATGCAACGCCAGCGGCTTCCACGATAGGCAGTTGCAGCTCATTCTTGTCCACCGGCATTAAAAAGTCGACGGCGACATGAACCCGATCATCCGCGGATTGGTTCAATGAAACGGTCCAGATACGATTGGAACCCGCGGTCTCCTGGAAGAATTCCTTCACGCCGGTTCCGCCCAGCCCGTAGATTGAAAGCGATGAGGGTGTACGTGCGGGCAGCACGAGTTGAACCGAATCCAGCTTGGACTTTTCAATGTTGTAAATGATCTCGTAGTGCGCTCGCAAAGATTCCCGGTTGACGGTAAAGAAGGAATAGGTTTCCGCGGTTACGCGTGGATCGACCCGGTCAGCGGTAATCGTGGCTGCGTAGCCGGGCGATTCGTACCGAAAGGCCAGGGCCGCATTCGATTCCCGCATGCCATACCGGGCTTTTTCGTTCTGATCGAGCGGGGTCAGGCCGGCGAGTTCGGTTGCCCGAAGGTCGAGGGTGTCGCTGGCGTCGACCGCAATGGCCCCGATGTCCCGTGTTGCATCTTGAATGGCAAAAACCGGGAAACGCACCTCCTTGCTCGCCCATTCAGAGAACCATCCCGCGGGCACGTGACGTGCGGTGAAGAATATGCGGCTTTCTTCGTTTGCCGCTACGGCCTGCGGCAGGCGCACCAGCACGCGTCCGGCTTCCTCGCTGCTGCCGAAGCGTTCAAACACCAGGGCCTGGTCATGTTCGTCGGTCACCGACTGGACGTCCCAGCCCGCAGGCACGGAGAAGGTGGCATCGAAGAGTTTGTCCTGGACGGGGACGAGCACGAAGCCACCTTCCACGCGCAATCCCTGTTCCTCAATCCTCAAGGTCACGTTGCCCGTTGCGTACAGGCGCGATGCCGGCCGGTAAAACTGACCGGTGAGCCCAAAGGCCCGCTGCGGGGCATAAAAAGCCTTCAGGGCCCGCACCTGGGCAGCCCCGGGATCGGGCTTCAGGAAGCTCTGTGGGATCGCCTGCATCAAGACCGTGCTGTCGATGCTCACCAGTTGCTCTGTGGCGATCTTCCGCAGCTTCAACGATTCTTCTGCCAGCATGCCGATCACCGCAACGTGACCGATGACGTCCAGGGGCTCGATTTGTGGCATGGTCCAGTTGTCCAGATCGGGATTCATGCGGATGCTGGACACGTGGAGGATCACCCGCCCACTCGCTTCATCGCGGAGTAAAATTTCGAGCAGTCGTTCACCCTCCGCCTCGGTAATTTCCCACCGCGAGAGATTTTCCGACTGTACATCCGTTATTTCCAGGCCGGGAGGCAGGCGGAAGCGAAAATCCGCGACCGCACGGTGTAAGACGTCGAGCGAGATCGTTGCGTGCAGGCGTTCATAGGCGGTGGTGACTTCGTCGACGAGCACGGACTGGGCAATGACGGCGCGTTCGGTGCGTTTCAGTCGGCTGTTCAGTGACATCACCAGATTGACCAGGTCTCGTTTGGCGAGTAGCGTAAAGCGCGTTTCGCCCTTGGCCTCGTCGAACACCCTTTCGATTACCGCCGCCCCACTTTTGACTTCCACATCGCCGGGGATGGTCATCGTCAAGGTTGTCGCGCCGGGCATGGGTAGGCGGAAGCCGAGAATCTGGCGCGCGGCTGTCGTTTCGATTGACGCAATCGCCTCCAGCTGCAGCGTGTGTTGACCCAGGCCCTCGACCATGAGCTGCAGATGACCTTTTGCATCGCGCCCGATCGGCGCGGCTTGTTTGTCGAGTTGGGCGGCTTGCAAGCCTACGCCGCCGATGTCGAGGCGGAGAGCGTGCACGCCGGCTTCGAGAACGTCGATGCCGATCTCGCCGGTAATGTGCGCACGTTCGTCTGCGATGGTTATCCTGTAGCTCGCCCCGGAGAGCAGTGCCCCGTGTGGCGCCCGGGTTTCCTCTTCCCGTTTCGCCTGGGCCTTCAGGGTTTCGAATTCCGCACGCGAGATCAGTACGCGTTGCTCCTCCGGGTTGTTGAGCAGAAAGTGCAGATCTTCAAAGGGGACGAAGAGCTCACGTTCGGGCTTCTCGGGTTCGTCGGCACCCAGTCCCAAGCCAAGCATCAGGGCGATAAAAACGCGCTTATGCATCGTCATCCCCCTTGTTTGCATCGTCCGTACCCGGGTCTTTCCCGGTCGCGTCCGTCTCCGGAATCGGTGGCGGTTCGGCAGGGGTTTCGACCGCGGGCTGCGGCGTCGCATGCAAAGCTTTTGCCCGTGCGATCCGGGCATCCCGTCGCGCGAGTACCACCGGATCCTTCGGGCGTAATACCAGGAGATACCAGATGGCCCAGATAATCACCACGACCGTCCCCGCCGCCATCGCCCCCGTGGTTACCAGGGCGCGTGCCAGGCTGGGCGCGAACACTGCGAGCAGGATAACCACGATCAGGGCGGCTCCCACGATCAAGGCCCTCCGGCCGAGCGATGCGTTCAACTGGGTGATCCCGATCACGATAATCACCGCGAGTACGATCAGGTTCAAGAGGATCGCGGGCATCGTTCGCACGACCAGTGTGGCATGGGCCTCGGGGCGCAGGGTGCTGAAGAGCAGGTTCCGTCCGTCCATGGCAAAACCATTGAGACCTTCGCGGTTGACGTTCAGGCCTTCGCTCACCCAGGCCACCAAGGCCTGCCCCGATTTCTTTCCGCGGGGATAGGCGGTAAAGCCATTCAGGACCCAGACCATCTCTTCGTTCCAGGAGCCGCTGTGCCCGATATATGCGCGGTTATCCGGGTAGTGGACGGACATATAAACCTGCTGGACCGCCGGGTCGCCGGGAAAGACGGGGCCGGTGATCTGCTGGCCCTGGTCCGCCACGGTGTAACGCAGCTCAAGCAGAAAAGCCTTGTCCTGTTCCATGGAGGTCAAGGGCACGAAGAATTCGCCCTGCTGCCCCTGTTCCAGCGGCACGGGCCGGCCATTTATCCGAAGCGGCTGGGAATCGAAATCGACGGTTTCCGGCAACTGAATCGTCAGCCGCTGCTCCTTGCTGCGCATCCGGTAGACCGCCTGCACCGAATGTACCGTGCCCCGCGTGATGACCGTACGCACGAGGCCGCGTTCAATGCTGGTCGCCTTGACTTCCCGCGTTTCATACCGCCGGGCATGTACGTTCAGGGCCCAGTCTCCAAGGAACTCGTAGGCTTGTGCCGCATCCGACACCGAGGCCCCGGGCATCAGGTCCATGCGTGGATCGATCGGGCGGAGCCCATCAGCTGTTTCAGACGGACTCACATCGATACCTTCCGATTTCGTCAGCACGATCTGCCCGGTGGATCGGTCGACATCACGCGGGAGCAAGCGCGGAATCGCGATGGTGATCTGCTTGCCGATATCGAGCTTGTCGATTTTCTTTTCCCAGTTCAGGTAGATGACTTGCTGGCCGCTGAATTCGGTTTCGCCTTCCAGTTTCCAGGCGATGGTTCCCTCGGCCACCTGGTTGGTCGTATCCAACGCGCTGTGACGAATGCCGCTGGTGATGATGCGAATCTGATCGGCTTCGGATGCCGGAACGTCGAGACGGAGGCTCGGCACGCCGCTGTACAGGATGTTGTAGAAGAGCTTCGCGCTGTATTTCACCACGCCGGATTCAATGCCCGCCGTGAGCAGTTGGCGAACCGTCACGTAGGGCGCGCGTCGTTCAACTTGCAGGTCCAGGGTGGCGATTTCCTGGCCGAAGGCGTAGGAGAGGACGGGTCGTTCCTGCGTGCGCCGGGTATTTCGTCGGTTGGTTACGGCCTCCGCGTGCTTGACCGCTCGCAGGCCCTGGGGGTCCAATGGGTTGATACGCAGGCTCTCGGGACCATAAACCACGACAAAACCGCTGCCGCGCTCGACGCTATTGGCCGCTTCACGCGCCACGGGAACCGGGATGACCACCGGTTGACCGGTGGGGTTCAGCAAGTCGGCTTCGCTGAGCGATCGGCGCAGCTCGATCACCACGCCGGTGCGCCCAAATGCCTTGCGGGACAGGTTAATGGTCATCACCTGCATCCCCTTTTCGGCCGTATCCAGATAGTGGCCGTCCACCAGCGCGGCAGCGATTCCCTTGGTCGACTGGCCGACGACCTTCAGGATCTCGTAGCCTTCCGGGACGAGGAGTTTTAATTCAAATACGCCGGCACGTTGCACGTCAAAGGTGGCAAAGACATTCAGGTCGATCTTGCGGGGATCCAGGTGAAATTCGTTCAGGGTCTCCGCGATGATCCGCGGCTGGACTTTCTCCAGTTGCATCTCAAGCTTGAAGGGTACCGAGGCATAGCGATAAGAGTACTGGGGATTCAGGCCTTTTAAGTCGGCGGGAAGTTCCTGGGCATCGAGCTGCAACAAGCCCTCTCGTTCGCTGATTTCCGCCCGCAGGGAACGGTCTACCCGCACTGCGAGTACGCCTTGTTGGCGACCGGCATTGAGCGCTTTGATCACCGGGATGCTCACCATTGCCGCGTCCGAGAATTGCTCCAGTTCCACGGCCAGCTTCTGCTTGCCCTTGGTTGCTTCAAAGAGGTGTACGATTACCCGCTGCATGCCATTCGTCTTCTCCACGGACCATTCGCGCACGTTCTGGTCAAAGACGTTGACCACTTTTTGACTCGCGGGCACCTCCAGTTCAAAACGATCCAGTTCGGTCCGGCTGATGTCGTAATGCAGGGCGACATGATTACGCATCACCCCTTCCGCGAGGATGGTGCGCTGGTCGCTGCGGACGCTGACGAGCGCGGTCAGGCCCTTTGCGCCTTCAGCCTTGGGGGTCCAGTCCACCCGCACGGTCGGCGTGGTGCCGACGAAAGCCAGCACGTGGGTCTCTCTCGCATCATCCGCCACCGGGACATCCGTCGTCGCGAGCATGGGATGGATTTCGACTTTCACTCCGCTTTCCGGAATCTTCACATCCCATTTGCTCACGGGCGCGGAAGGGGCCTGAAAGCTGACGGAGTTCCGGCCGGGTGACTTCGTATAGGATTTTGCGTAGGCAAGGTCGAGTGTGTAGATCCTGGGCGCCTCGCCCTTTTTTTCGATCAGCAGTTGGTAGCCCTGGTCCTTGACGAAGGTAATGCGCGCCGGCTTGCCGTCCAGGCTGGCGCGGGTGATCGCCGCATCGGCCAGGCGAAGGGAAATCTGGTTCCACCCCTCCTTGAGCACTTCAATACGCAAGGTCGAGGCGACCTTTACCACATCTTCCTCCACCGTCACCTGGGCGTCTATGTCCGTGATCAGGGTGTCGATCGGCACCTTCGGTTCCGGCTTGGACGGGTCCTTCGTGTAGGAGGCCTTCCAGAGTTCCATAAAACGCTTGTGTGGCATGAAGACCCCGCGGCCCTCCTTTTCGAAGATCTTCCACAAGTGCTCGTAAGGAATGTAGATGCTCTGTTCGCGAAGCGCTGGCTGCGCCTCCACCTTTTCCGGTTCGGGGGTGGCCTGGTCTTGTGCAAAGAGTGCTACGGTGCAGATAAGGGCACACAGGGCTGCGGGTAACATACGCTTCATATCAAGCCTCCGGGACGTTGAATGCTTCAGTTGCAGGTCGCACGGTATAGCAGGAACCCGGAGAAACACACCCAGTAAAGTGTCAAAAATTTGTAAAAGGGGCGGGGACCATGCTGTTCTTCATTCCCGACGCGGCAAACGAAGCGTGGACGGCCCCTTGCACGAGAGGCTAAGACACCAGCTCGGGCTGCCCGATCAAGATGCGGTTCCCCAGGCGGGTGAGGGGATCACTTTTCTTGCGGCCCCTGATCCGGCACTGGGCCTCGTAGTAGGGTGGGATATAGCGGACACGCAGGGGCAGGAGGTGATAGGTTCGTTTCAAGAGGCGCAGACGCCGGGCGAGTGTGCCGGGATGGGGGTCGGGCAGGCCGAATCCATCGCGCAGATGTGCGGGAAGTCCCGCGCCGGTGATCATGCGGGCGGTGGGGATGCCGGGCTTGACCCAGGGCAGGCGATCGAGCCTGAACAGGTAGTCGCCGAGTTCGCGGCCGATGTCCCCCACGCCCAGGAGATCGGAATCGAGCGTCTGGTTGAACCACTCGATGAAGGCTTTCCAAGTGGGAGGCATGACCGACTCGGGCAGGCCGAAGAGAAAGGCGCAGGCCCTGGCCTCCCGGTAGTAGGTTTCTTTTTCCGTGTCGCTCAAGGGCTCGACCAGTTGTTCGTACCAGGTGATCGATCCTTCCCAGAGCGTGGCCTGCACCCAGAACATGGCTTCCACCGCGTTGGCTTGGTAGGGCGTCCCGGTAGCGAAGCGACCGGCACCTTCCTTGAGGGTTCCGCTGATGCGGCTGTGCATCTCGTGCAGCCGGATCGACTGGGTGATAGCCTGGTCAAGGCTGCCAAAGACCATGCTGAACATCACCCGGAAGGTGCCATGGAAGCGTCCAAGCGGATCGCTCATGGTCTTGGAATGCTGCTGGATGGCATTGGCGACCCAGGGGTGGGCGAGCTGCAGGAGCACCGCCCTCCAGGATCCCGCGAACAGGGCGGAATGCCGGGATATCCGCCAGATCATGCTGCCGGGTCCGTAGAGGCCCCACAGGGGATCGCTACAGGTTGCGCGGGCGCGTTCGATCCCGGCATCCAGCTCGGTTCGGCTGATGAAATCAGGGTTCACCCGGCCAATATACACAAAGAGCTTTGCATTGCAAAGTATATAGCGTCCCTCCCAGGATGCGTGTACTGGGGGATCGTCCGCGTCGCACTGCATTTATTCCTTTCCATTCCCCGCCGGGGAAATAAACCTGTTCGCATGAAGATGCTCAGCAGCTGGCTTTCCCTTGTCGCCTTGATTTCAGCGGCGGATGACTGGCCTAAATTCCTCGGACCGGAGGGCAACGGGCATTCGCCCGCGAAAAACGTCCCGGTGAACTGGAGCCCGGGAGAAAACGTACACTGGAAGATCGAGACCCCGCCGGGCTGGTCCTCGCCGATCCTGGTCGACGGCAAGCTCTACCTGACGGGGGCCCGGGAGAGCGGGGTCGATGAGCAGGCGCAGGTCGATTTTGTGGCCCTGTGCCTGTCGGCAGCGGACGGGGGGCCTATATGGGAGCAGACGGTTTTCACCCACAAAGGCAAGCTGCCGAAGATGCACAAGAAGAACAGCCGGGCGACGCCGACACCGCTAATCGAGGATGACCGGCTCTACGTCCACTTCGGCCCACAGGGTACGGCGTGTCTCGACTTGAAGGGCCAGGTGCGGTGGACGAATACCTCCCTGGATTATCCACCGGTGCATGGCCAGGGTGCTTCCCCCATCATGGTGGGCGATATCCTTTTCTTCAGTTGTGATGGAGCAAAGAATCCCTTCGTGGTGGCGATGGGGAAGCATACGGGGAAGATCAAGTGGAAAACCCCGCGGACGACGAAGCCGGATAAGCCTTTTTCCTTCTGCACCGCGACCCTGATTGAATCCGGGGGCCGGCAGCAAATCATCAGCCCGGGGAGCGGGGGTGTTTTTGCCTATGACCCGGCGAGCGGGAAGGAATTGTGGAAGGTGCGCTATGGCCAGGGGTACTCGGTCGTTCCCAAGCCGGTTTTCGCGCATGGCATGCTCTACATCAGTTCGGGATTCGACCGGCCGGTACTGCTTGCGCTCAAGCCGGGGGGTAGCGGGGACCTGACCGATAGCCACGTCGTCTGGCAGAGTAAGCGCGGGGTGCCACACACGCCGTCCATGCTGGTGATCGGTGACGAGCTGTATTTCATCTCCGACGGGGGGATCATGACCTGCGTGGATGCAAGGACGGGTTCGGAGCACTGGAAGGAGCGGCTCTGTGGAACGATTTCCGGCTCGCCGGTCACCGCGGAAGGCCGGATTTATGTCCAGGATGAAAAGGGGGTCTGCGTGGTGCTCAAGGCGGGGAAGCGTTTCGAGAAGCTGGCCGAGAATGATCTTCGCGAGCGGAGTCTCGCTTCTTTTGCCGTGGATGACGGCACCCTGTACATCCGCACGGCCCAAAACCTTTACCGAATAGGAAAATAGCATGCCCGCTCCCGGATTGGATTACCTGAACAAGGCCGCCGCGCTGATCGAGAACGCCAGGGCGCAGCACGAAACCATCGCGGCTGCCGCGGATCTCTTTTCAAGGACCATCCTCGCCGGACGGATGGTGCATATCTTCGGTTCCGGGCACAGCCGGATCATGGCCGAGGAAATGTGGCCGCGCTACGGGTCTTTTCCCGGGTGGAATCCGATCGTGGAGCTTTCGCTGACCTTTCACAATCCGGTCGTCGGCGCGAATGGCCAGCGGCAGGCGATGTTCCTGGAGAATGTGCCGGGCCTTGCCGGGCGCATCCTGCGGAATTTCGACCTGGGCGGGGACGATGCAGCCCTGGTCATCTCCTCGAGTGGCTGCAATATCGTGTCCACCGAGATGGCGGAAATTTTCCAGCAGCAACAGATCCCGGTCGTCGCCATGGTCAGCCTGGCCCACCTGGAGGCCAGTGCGAGCAGGCGGGAGGACGGGAAAAAGTTGTGTGACTTCGCCGATCTTGTCCTCGATACCGGGGCTCCGGCCGGCGATGCGATGGTGATGATTGATGGGTTGGACACGCCGGTGAGCCCGGGCTCTTCCGTGGGCGGTTGTGCCCTGGTCAATGCGGTGAAAGCCGAGGTCGCGGAGCGCCTGGTCCGGGCGAAGCAGCCGCCGAAGGTCCTCACAGCCCCTTGCGTGATCGGCAACGAACGCGCAGAGGAAATCTTTGAAGCGGCCTACGATGAACACGCGCATCGCTTGGCCGGGTATTATAAGGATATCTGAGATGTCCTATACCATCGGCATCGATATCGGCTGCACCGACATCAAGTGCGTATGCGTCGAGGCTGCGGACGCGATCGAGCGCCGTTCATCCCCGACGGTCGATGCGCTCCAGCCGGACGGGAAGCCGGGTTGGTTCCACGAGGTGCAAAAGATCGTTTCGCTTATCGAAGAGGAGCGGGGTGCGTCCGCCACGGGTATCGGGATCAGTGCACCCGGCATCGGGGCACCGGATGAATCCTGCATCGCCTTGATGATCAACCGGATGGAGCACCTGACCCGCTTGAACTGGAGCGAGGCCCTGAATCGACCGGAAGGGGTGCCGGTACTGAACGACGCCCAGGCGGCCTTGCTGGGGGAGCATTGGCGCGGGGCCGCCCGGGGCATGCGCAACGTCTTTATGTTGACCCTGGGTACGGGGGTTGGCGGTGCAGCCATGGTCGACGGCCGCATGCTCAAGGGTCACCGCGGGCGCGCGGGCCACCTGGGGCATATCTCGGTCGATTATCTCGGCGCACCGGATATCTGCCGCACCCCGGGAAGCCTGGAAGATGCGATCGGCAACGATACCCTGGTGGCACGCAGCGATGGACGCTTCAAGGACACCCATGACCTGGTGGAGGCATTTGTCGCCGGCGACGAGGTGGCCGAGGAGATATGGGGGCGCGCGATCCGCGCCCTGGCGGCCGGGGTGGCCTCCCTGGTCAATGTGCTGGATCCCGAGGCGGTGGTCATCGGGGGCGGCATTGCCAAGGCGGGGGATGCCCTGTTTCACCCGCTTGCCGCAGAACTGGCGAAATGTGAATGGCGACCCTTCGGCCAGGCGGTCCCCCTGGTGCCGGCGGAGCTGGGGACCTGGGCCGGGGCCTGCGGGGCCGCGTTTAATGTCATGTCGCGAGCTTGAAAGGGGCGGGGTCTTCCGGCTATACTTCTACCCGTGATGCGCCCTACTCCATCCATCCTCGCCTTGTTTTTGCTCCTGGCCAACGGGATCCCGGCCCAGGTCGCGAAGGAATTCTATTTACAGCTCAGGCACAGCCAGGCTCCGCTCATCGGGCCTTTTGCGTACAAATCTGGAGCGATCATCGAGTTCCAGGGGGCTCGCTTTCATATCGGGAAAACCGGCCAGCGGGAGGGACGCGAGCTGTTTGAAGTCATATCCGACAAGACCCGGAAGGTCTACGGACCCTTTGTGTATGAGCGGGGCCGGGAAGTTCGCCTGGGACCCTTCGCGTTTGAGATATCGGACCCCAGCGCACAGATCATTCAGATTGTTTTGCCGGGTGCGAGGCGGGAGTTGTCCCTGGCCGAGGTTGAGGTGTTCAGTGGGGGAGAGAACGTGGCACTTATGAAACCCTATAATACAGAACCGGGATCCAGTTCAGGGGCTGGTCCGGCTGTCACAGGTCGGGCAATCGACGGGAATACCAATGGTCATCTCAACCACATCGCGCATATCCCGTGGAGTCCTAACCCGTGGTGGTACGTGGACCTGAAGCGGCCTTACCCGGTTGACAAGATCGTCATCTGGAGCCGGACGGACCACAATCTCGGCAAGCGCCTGAAAGGCTTCGAGCTGAACGTCCTGGACGAGGATCATAAGCTGCTGTGGACGATGACGCGAAAAAAGCCCATCGAGACAAGCATGGAAATCATTCCCTTCC
>JAYGFS010000210.1:0-5400 GCA_046581765.1 Verrucomicrobiota bacterium | reverse complement strand
TAGGCGGAATCGATTCACGCTCATTGTGGTCAGGTTAACTTCTCCAAGCTGAATTTCAAGCATCTGGCTGACCGGGCACATAACTGCCTTGGTTCTCACGGATCCGGTCGAGCAGGGGCGGCAACAGGTTGTCCGGAACTTTCAGCCCTCCCGCCCCTTGACCGATGGACATGTCCGGGGTGATCGCCCCGTGGAAATCGGAGCCGCCCGTCATGACCAGGTTACACTTCTGCGCCACGTGCGCCATCTCGCGTTCCTGTTGAGGTTGGGAATCGGCGTAGTACACTTCCAGTCCGCCCAATCCGTACTCGGCCAGTTCCTCGATCGCAGCAACGAATGCTTTCTTCTTCAGCTTAACCGTCGAGGGATGAGCGATCACCGGTACACCACCGGATTCTACGATCAAATCAATGCAGGCGAGCGGAGAAAGCTTGCGCTTGGGGGAAAAGCCCGACCGACCCTCGGACAAATATTTTGTAAAAGCCTCGTGCCGGTTCTTTACATAGCCCTTGCGCTTTAAAGCCATAGCGAAATGGATGCGGCTGATGTCAGCCCCTCCCGCAGCCGCCTCCAGATCCCCCCAGGTGAGGCGGATCCCAGCGCTGTTCAACCTGGAAAAAATCTCGTTATTTCGGGCATGGACCCCGCCGATGAGCCAGGCCAGGTGTTCCCGCAAGATATCCGATTCCGGGTTGATGCCATAGGCCAGGAAATGCATCGCGCCCCGGCTCCAGTCGGAATCCAGTTCGATGGCGGGGATAATGCACAAGGGAGTCCCCACGGTCGCCTTGAGCATATAACTGAACCCTTCCACCGTATCGTGATCCGTGAGGGCCATGGCACTCAACTTGAGGCGAATGCCTTCGGCAACGAGCTCTTCCGGAAGCCAGGTGCCATCCGAAAAGGTGGAATGCATATGCAGGTCGATCACGCCGGATCACACCTCCAGAATAAAGGCCCCGTTTTCAACACCCGGTCATCCCGCAACAACAGGAAACATCATGGTCGCGGTGGTTCCCTCGCCCTCGATGCTACTCAACTCGAGATACCCCTTGTGCTCTTCGACGATATGCCGCGTGATGGGCAACCCGAGCCCCGTCCCCTTGCCTTCCGGCTTGGTGGTGAAATATTTGTCAAAAATACGCTCCATGATATCGGGCGGAATGCCGGGTCCATTGTCGACGACCTCAAGGATAAGCTGCTGGCCCTTGCGATTGCAACGGATCTGGATAAGGGGATCCCGGGTATCATCCACCGCCTGGATCGAGTTGGTTATCAGGTTGTGGACCGCGCGTAACAACTGTGGCCGGTCTCCATGGATGACATCCTCGTCGCCCAGTTCGATATGGGATTCAATCCGGACAGCCTGTGAAAAAGCAAAGGGCTCGACAAACAAGACGACCTCGGACAAGAGGTCCTTGAAAACCAGGTCTTCAAACGTGGCCGGGGTGTCCGCCGATTGCTTGTGCCAGACCTCGGCCAGGTCCTGGCAACGCTCGACACCCTTCTCGATGCTCTCGACGTACTCGTAGGCATGCTCAAACTCCACCCCGTGAGCCTCCTTTACCGTGTCGAGCTGATCGTTGAGCAACCCGACGTAACCCAAAATGATAGAAAGTGGATTCTTGATATCATGAAGCATCTCGGCGGACATCTTGCCCAGGGACGCATCCCGCTCCTTTTCCTCGAGCTTGTGGATCAGGCTCTCGTTGAGTCGCTGCAGGTCACGCACGGCATCCGCCTTGCGATGGTTAATGGAAGCCTTGCTGATCTGCGTCCCGATAGTGTTCAACATTTCACGCGCATCGAAAGGTTTCTGCATGTAATCATTGGCCCCGAACCGCAAGGCCTTCTGGGCGGTATCAACATCCCCGTAACCGGTGAGCATGATGATCGGAATCTCATCATTCAGCTTGCGAATTTCCTGTAGCCCTTCAATGCCCGATTTGCCGGGCATCTTGATATCCATGATAATTAAATCGGGATCGATGAGCGCCAGCTGCTCGATTCCTTCATCAACCCCGCAAGAGGTCGTGACCCGGTAATCGTTTTTGAGGAGAATACGTAAACTTTCACGCGGTCCTAATTCATCGTCGATAACGAGAACGGTCTGTGTGTCCATGGCTTCTGATTTCATACCACTCGATATAACTCGGTGTTGACGACTGACCTGAGGGCCAGGCTGTCGCGCACTTCACTGAGCCCATACGTAACGTTAGCACGATATGTGCCAGAGAAGGGTATATAGGAGGATAGGGCCCTCAATCAATATTATAACGCCCCGGGGCGATGATTCCGTACGGATCAAAAACCTGCTTCAGACGCCTAACATACTGCCAATAAGGAGATTCCGAATCGACGACCTGATCCATGGATTGAATCCCCACCCGATAGGGAGGACAGCCGATCCGGATAAAGTGCTCGGTGAGTTCGCGTACACAATTGTGCGCATCTTCGACCTGTGCCTGGACGCGCTTGTCAAATGCGATGCTGATCACGAGTTCCATGGCCGAGCCATCTACGAGGTTGGCAGTAACCGCGGGCACAAAACCGAATCCGCCCGCACGCTCCTCAATCACCGCCACCTGCTCGGCCAGAAAGGATCCGTCTACCGGGAGGTAGGGCAAGCAGTAGAGACTACCCGCATGAGAGGAATCGACCTCCTCCCACCGGGCACGATCTGGAATCTCCCCCAGTGGATGGTACACGCTGCCCAGTGCCCCGCTGGAAGGACGATTCGCGGCGAATCCAAAAAGGGGTTCGATGGCATTCACCAGGGCACGGCGTGGACTCTTCGGAAGCAAGAAGCGCCGCGCAAATGCCAGGCGTCCATCGGACAATACGCGAACCTTGCAGAATGGGCGCAGATGCTTCTGTATCAAGCGCGTGGCGCGCCGGACCATGCGCCGGTCCCCCTGCAGGGGGAGGATGGCGCTCCAGGGGCCAAAACCCTGCTGGTCCAAAAGCAGTGAAGCCTCCTCCAGGCAAGCGGACCTGTTCTTTTCGGGGGACAGTACATGCAATTCCGCAGCCACGAGCGGCTCCAGGGTGCTGCGGGTGCGTGCCCGGTTTGCGAGATGCGTGACGGAATGAATCAACCCGGCCTGATACAATGCCCGCATGGCGTCAACGAATGCAGGCAGCATGTCCGCGGCAGGCATACGACATAAAATAGACTGCGCGCAATCGGGTGTATGGATCAGCTGGAACCCGGCCGCGGTAATGACACCCAAATTGGATTGATAGAACAAGCCATCCAGCGACGGGCCGTGACCATAACGGTACAAGTGCGTCATCCGGCTTCCGGGAACATGGCCGAAGCCCGTCTGCAGCACTTCGCCATCCCCCAATACGATCTCAAGTCCACTCAAACTGTCGGCGCGTGTTGCCATATAACCGACTCCACGTTCCAAGGCGTTGCCGATGATACTGGTCTGTTCAGAGGAGCCCGTGACATTCAGGGCCAGGGAAGGATGGTGCTGGGCCAGAAATGCGGCCAGTTGTTGTTGCGTGACGCCCGGTTCAATGACCGCATATCCGTGTTGCTCATTGACTTCGCGAATGCGATTCATCCGCGTCAACACCAGCAAGGCAGCTCCATCCCGCACCGGCAAGGCGGAACCCAGGCCCCAGTTCTTACCCGTGCTGACGGGATTAAGCGGGGACCGGTGCTGCTGGGCGATACGGACGATCTCTTGAACTTCATCCACCGTCTCCGGGTACAAGACGCACCGCACATCGCGATGCAGCCCAAGGGTGTTGGCCAGAACGGGGCCCATGCGATCAGCATCCTGGACACATCGTTCGGCGCCAAGGAGTAGCTCCCAGGCCGTTATGGCGGCAGGCCAGTCGGCCTCGACCGGTTCGGACTCAGGGGGCATCGACAGACCTCATCATAGGCCAAGCCTAATTAAGCAGGGGGAGGAAGCAAGCTTGGGATTGTCCCATGCGGCCTCATCCGAACTCACCAGACCACGTGACCCGGGCTAGAAGGTAAAATTCAGGGTCAATTCAAGGAGGTGTGACTCCAGGTCGTACGAACCGATGCCCGCAGGATGTACGTTACCCGTTATATCGACGTCATCGTAGATGCTATACGCGTAACCGAGGTCCACCTGGATGTCATCCAGGCGGACACCCAGGCCCAGGGAGAGCACGTGACGATCGGCATCCGGAATCGTCGGTGCCAGGGTCAGGTCGGGAATGGGCGTCTCCAGAAAGGCGTAACCCGCCCGTAGCGTAAAGGTTTCATCCAGCTGGTAATCCCCACCGAAAAACAGGTTAACAATATCGTCCCAGTTTTGCGGAATGGACGGGGGGAACAGCCCTGCCGCGTTGTTCACGCCCAGGTCAACCGGCAGCACATCATACGAAGAGTATTCGATCCACTCGAGATCAGCCCCCACGCGCAGCTTTTCATTGAGCTGGATGCCGTACCCGGCCCCGATTCGACTGGGGAATTCAATCTCAGACCCGAAAGAGCTCTCGGAAGCGACCAGGCCGCCCAGCGGATCGGGTATCCCACTCAGATTGAAATCCCCTTCATAATCGACCTTGACGGATGACCGGTAGCTCAGGCCGATACGCTGCCGTTCATCGAGCTGATAAAGCAGGCCGATGTTTGCACCGACACCGGTGCCATCCCCGCTGGCTTCCGCCATGCCGGGAGGGGTTGACGGAAGACCCGTGACCACCGACCATGGGAATACCTGCTCAAAACTGAGTTCGGACCAAAAGATATCGGCGCCCACCCCGTACGAGAGTTTTTCATTTATTTTCCCCGCAAGGGTCGGGTTAAAATTAAGCGTAAGCATTTCCGCATCATGCGGAAAGGCCCCCGCAAAAGGGCCATCCACCTCCCAAACGGTCGATTGTCCATGCGGGGTGGAAATGCCCAGGCCCAGGGTGAGGTTCTTGTCAGCGAGCGGATAGACGGCAAAGAGGTTGGGAAGCCATTTATCGTTATCACGGGTATTCCCGGTACGACCGCCAGGGCCGGTAAATTGGGCGTCCACCAAGCCGAGCGTCAACGAGGCATTTAGCGACATCTCGAGATCGAGGAGGTTTGCGGGGTTATACGACATGGCGCCCCCGTCCTCACCGTACACGTAATTTCCCCCGCCTCTCCCGAGGTAGGCCGCACCAACCGGAGGATTATTAAATCCATTGGCCAGGATGGTGACCGGGAAGGGGCTGATCATCACAAAAAAACTGATCCCCACTATGCTCAACAGGTGCTTCATCGACCTTCCTCCTTGTTAGAGATAAATCACACAGTCGGTGGATCAAATCCTTAAACAACTGCTATGCCAAGCACAATTACTACATCATATAGCCATTAGAATGCGGTATCCTACCACATAGAGCCCTCCCGGGGCCATACGACCAATATTGCACATC
>JAYGFS010000155.1:0-4747 GCA_046581765.1 Verrucomicrobiota bacterium | reverse complement strand
CTGGGTCATATGCAGCTCGAAGCCGTTGGTCGTAATCGACCACCCGAAGGAGGAGCGGCGAAAATACCCGTCCGGCACGATCATCCGGCAGAGTAACTGGCCCTTCATGTCTTTGATATGCACCCCGCGGATATAGAACGTGTCCTTAACCGTCCCCCGCTTGGTATAGATAATCTGGAAAGGGAGCGGCACTCCGCCTTCCTCAATCGAACTAACCCTGTCGTATATGTTCATACCCAATCGCTTCCTGAACGCTCATAAACACGGCTAGTCCACCGGGGGGGCCCAGGGGATCCGTCCCGAGGCATTGATATGCTGCCGGATCGCCCCCGACAGCTTTCGGTACATCGGATGATTCGTCTCGTGCGGGACCCGCTCCTTCGGATCCGTCGACAGGTTAAAAAGCCGCATCGGCTCGTAGGGCGTATTCTGCAGGAGTTTCCACGGGCCCCGACGCGCCGCGTAATATACCCGTCCGCCGTATTTGGCCCCGCCCTCCCGGCGCACCCAGATCATGGTACGTTCCGGCGGGGCAAAGTCCTTTCCGAGCAGGAGCGGGAGGAAGCTCCGGCCGTCGACCGGTTGCTTCAGCTCGATCCCCGCCGCTTCACACAGGGTCGGGTAGAAATCCATGGTCATCCCGGTATATTCCGAGGACGAGCCCGCCTTGATTTTTCCCGGCCAGGCCACGCAGGTAGCCACGCGGATTCCCCCCTCCCACATCTCCTGCTTTTCGCCGGTCAGGGACCCGTTACTCGCCCCCACGTTCACCTGGCCCCCGTTGTCGCTGGTGAACACGACGAGGGTGTTTTTGTCCAAACCGTTTTTCTTCAAGGCTGCGATCACCCGCCCGATCCCGTGGTCGCAATGCTCGACCAAGGCCACCAGTTTTGCCCGCTTGTCCGTGATGCCCGGCTCGCGCGCCTTGACCTTCTTTGTCCAGTCCGGCGGCGGTTGAATGGGCGTGTGCGGCGCATTGTAACTCAAGAACAGAAAAAACGGCCGCCCGGTATCCCTGCGTCGATCGAGATAATCGACCGCCCACTGGGTGAACAGGTCCGTCGCATGGCCCTCCACCTCGATGATCTCCCGGTTGAGCGCCATGTAGGGAATCCCGTGCCGCCGGTGCTTGTAGTAGTCGTCCATCATGTCCCCGAGCCAGCCGTGAAAATAATCGAAGCCGTGGTCATTCGGGGTGTTCGGCGGGCTCAGGCCCAGGTGCCATTTCCCGACCAGAGCGGTATCGTAAGCGGCCGACTTGAAGGCCTTGGCGATGGAGGTCCGTCGCGCGTCCAGGTAACCCCAGCTGCTCTCCTGGTGCGTCCGGATGACCCCGGGCACGCCGACCAGGTCGGGGTAGGACCCCATGATAAAGGCCGCACGGGTCGGCGAGCATACCGGGCAGTTCGCATAGAACTGGTTGAAGCGCATGCCGCTTTTCACCAGCGCGTCGATGTGGGGGGATTTCAAGTCCGTCGCGCCGTAACTCGAGAGATCCCCGTAGCCCAGGTCATCCACCATGATAAACAGGACATGGGGACGTTCCGCACGGGCAAACCCGGCAAAGAGAAGCAGCCACAGGAGGATACGCTTTTTCATATACGCCCCATCATAGCGAAAAGGGCTTTTCCTGCGACAGGAAAAGCCGGTGAAAATCCTTCCGGTAATCGCAACCTGCAGGGGGCCCGAAAGGGCCCGGTCGTCCGCGAGGACCCTTACTTGACCGCGTACAGGCCCTTGTGCGTGTGCAGGTAGATCACGCCCCCGCTGATCGCCGGCGAGGCGGTCATCGCGTCCCCGTCCAGTACATTCTCCGAAACCTTCTTAAAGGCCCGGCCGGCCCGGATCACGGTGATCGTACCGTCGCGGCAGGTCAGGTAGATGTTTCCATCGGCATAGACGGGCGAGGCGCGATACAAGCCCCCGTGAATCCGCTCGGTGTAGATTTCCTTCCCCGTCTTCGCCTCATAGGCATTCACGATACCCGACTTTTCGCGACAGATGTAGACGATCCCGTCGTGGATCAACGGACAGGGCACATCCGGCGTCCCCTTGGGAATGCTCCACTGAAAATGCTTCGTCTTCGTGATGTCACCTACGGCTCCTTGCGGGTTCACCGAGATGATCATCTGGTTCTTGGCTGAAGGCACCACGATCTGGCCGGGGACGGCGGTCGGGCTGGCAATGAAGCGAAGCGTCTTGTGGTACGGATCGGTCTGCAGCCCGCCCGATCGCCAGAGCTCCCTGCCGGTGGCGATCTCGTAACCGATCACGTAGTCGGACCCATGGCTCACCAGCTGGGTCCCGTTTCCATCCGTGTAGAGGATCGGCGAGGTATAGGCGTGTTCACATTCCGCGATCGCATCCGTCTTGCGCGGCACCTTCCAGAGCTCCTTGCCCGTCCGCTTGTCGAGCGCCAGGATGTACGGGGTTTTTTCATGGGTCACCTGGTACAGCCACTTGTCCTCATGAAGCACCGGGGTCGCCGAGATCACGAATCCGACCCGGTATTTTCCATAGCGCTCCTGGAGATTGGCCCGCCAGATTTCCTTCCCGGAAAAGTCATAACAGAGCACATCCCCGGTCCCGAACTTGAACCAGGCGTGCTCGCCATCGGTCATCGCCGAGATACAGGCCGAGTTCCCCTCTCCGCCGCGCACAACCTTCACCGGCTTCTCGACCGCGTGTTTCCACTTCAGTGAACCATCCGTGCCAAAGCAGTACGCCAGGTGCGTAGCCCCATCGACCGCGGTGAGGAACATCCGCTCGCCCCAGACCACCGGGGTCGAGGCCGATTCACCCGGCAACGCCACGTGCCACAGCACCGAATCCTTCGCCCAGCTGGTCGGGATATTCTTTTCATGGCATATGCCGTTGCCGTCCGGACCGCGCCAGGCGGGCCAGTTATCCGCGCAGGCACCAAGCGCCATCGAGAGGAGTACATAGCTGAGTTTCTTCATGCGGGAAGCCTAGCCCAGCGGTCCGGACAGGCAAGGCCACAATGCACCCTTTCCCCAGGTGCCACGCCGACCCCGGGGACGGCTCCACCTGCGCACGCACATCAGGGGGCCCTGAACGCTTCAAGGCTCGCCCGGATCGAGGCCTCGTGCTCCGCCTGCAGGGCCTTCAATGCCGCCAGCTTTTCCGGAAATGCGCTCGCCACGTTCTTCGCCTCGCCGATGTCCACGGCGAGATTCACCAGGAAAAAGGTGTCGCTTTTCTTCAAGGATCCGGGGTTCCGGTTGTCCCGCGGCTTGTAGATCAACTTCCAGTCGCCCTGGCGCACCGCCCAGTGGCTGTTCGCGCCAAAGGACCACAACCAGGAATCATGCGGGCTCGGCACCGAGGGTGCCTTGATGATCTCGACGATGGACTTGCCGTCGAGATGCAGGCCGACCGGGCCTTTCGCCCCGCAGAGTTCGCCCAGGGTCGGAAACCAGTCGCAGCCGGTAACAAAGGCATCGCGCACTTCGCCCTGGGGCAGCTTGCCCGGCCAGCTGATAATCGAGGGTACCCGCAGGCCTCCCTCGAAGAAGGAACCCTTGTGCCCCCGGTACGGCCCCGGGTCGCCGCCCCCGCCGAAGGTGCGCTCCTCGACCGAGTGGCCGTGATCGGATTGAAAAACAATGATTGTTTCCTCGCGCAGGCCCCTCGCGTCGAGATGGTCGATCACCTCGCCCACGATCTCGTCCATGCTCGAGATGAAGGCCGCGTATTTTGAACGCGGGCTTTCCAGGCCCTTCCCGGCGTAATAGGCCCGCCACTTGTCGTAGCCCTGCAGCGGATAATGCGGCCAGTTGATCGCCCAGTAGACGAAAAAGGGCTCTTTGCTTTTCCGGTCCAGCACCGCTTTCACTTCGCGCACCATGCCCTGGCCGAAATTCACCCCGTCTTCCCAGACCTCCTTGCCGTCGCGCCACAGGTCGTGCTGGTTCGGGCCGGCCCAGTAATAGAAGTGCGAGTAATTATCGATGCAGCCCCCCATGTGCCCCCAGGACGTGTCGAAGCCCTGGGCGGTCGGCATATCCTCATCCGTGTAGCCGAGATGCCACTTGCCCACATGGTGGGTCCGGTAGCCGGCATCCTTGAACAATTCCGGCAGGATATAGTGCCCCGGGTTCAAGCCGCGGGTACCCCGCCGGGTCCCCGCGTTCCCGGCCAGGCCCACCCGTGGGGGGAAATTGCCGGAAAGCAGGCCCGCCCGGGACGCGGTACAGATCGCCGAGGGCGCCAGCATCTGCGTGAAACGCACCCCCACCTTCGCCAGCTTGTCGATATTCGGGGTGTACAGGTCTGGTGACCCGTAACACCCGGCATCCACGGATCCGTGATCATCCGTGTAAATCAGCAGCACGTTCGGGGCGGCAAAGAGGGGTGCGGCCACCAGGGCCAGGGTCGGGATCAAGCGTTTCATAGGGTTCTCCAGGACCATCCCTAAACCGCCCTTCACGAAGTAAAAAGTACAAAATGAGGCCCCTTTCTATACCTTACTATAAAACGGAAGCCCCTGATTGATGGTTGTTTATTGTCACAAATTCCCACGGGCCTGCATAATCAAAACAGGTCCCGGGATGAAAAAACGAATCGAAAACGGATGTGCATTTCTCCTGGGTATTGCCGGTAGCGCCCTGATGATTGCCCTGGCTTTAAAGGCTACTTTTCATTACGTTCAACCTGGCCTCCAACATGAACCGCTTCGGAGCGGCCACACTTTTAATTGCCGACCGCACGCGGCAACCCACAACCA
>JAYGFS010000064.1:0-10475 GCA_046581765.1 Verrucomicrobiota bacterium | reverse complement strand
TCCAGTTGGGCTTCAGCCTGGACCCGGGCAACGTGACCCCATGCAGGGAGCAACAGAAGAAGAAGGGAGCAGATCGTCTGGTTCATGACCCTTTTCCATTCGCTTAGCGTCTCGGCGGGCCGCCCCCACGACCCCGACGTCGGCCTACGCTATCGGTAACCGGTGTGGCGGTCTCCCAGCGCTGGCCTTGCCGGCTCCCGAGTTGACGATGTTGTTCATACGAAAGCTCGCTCGGCCGATGGATGGTTAAACCCAACAGCATCGCCTCTTCCAGGCGCGGGCGATCGGCGTCGACCGGTGCGACGCCCATGACCTCGCCCTTCAGGCCGAAGGGGTCCGGCTGGATCACCACGTAACCCGCCTTGGCGTTTAACCCGCTAATCGCCTTGAAGTCCGCAGGGTCCTTCGAGCGGGCATACTGGTATTGCCCGATGAAGTCCCTCGACCAGGCCAAGGGAGCCAGGCGGGCTTCCATGGCCTTGCGCTGCTTCTCATCCTGCGCGTATACGACGAGGAGTGGTTGGCGGTCACAGGCCGCGACGTTCAGGGCGAGGCGCAGATCAGCCAGGTACGGCACCCGGCTCTCCCCCGTTTTTCCCTTTCCGGGATATTTTTTTGCAATGGTATTCATGGTGCTTGCCATTTTCTTGATCGCCTCGAGCGGTTGTTCGTTGATCCCCGCACCGGCCACGCCGCCAAAGGCCCAGACCGGACTGCGGCCCGCGCGGACCAGGTTCGTTTTCCCGTCGGGCGTGAGCAGGCCGAAAACGGTGTTATGGAGGGTTCCGCCCGGGGCGAAAATGGTTCGCAGGAATTGATTCTCGGTTTCGTCCTCGTAGGTGGCGAGGCGGATACAAACAAAACCACGGGAAGCGGCGATCACGTCTTCGTCGGACAGGAAACTCCGGTCCATACCGGTTTTACCCGGTCACCAGACACCGGGTACCTGATGACAATGGGGTGCCGCGGAGACCAGCATGATCGGCTTGCCGCTGCGCTGTGCCTCGGCCAGGCCACCCTCCCAGGTGCCGAACCAGGCGATGCGCTCCGATTCAGCCCCGGCAAAGGAGATCGTCGAACAGGCAACAACAGCTATTCTCCACAAATAGGCTACTTTCATGGTCATTTCCCTAATGGTACACCTCGGTACAGGCACGCATAACGTGTCATATGCGGAAATATTATAACCGAACTCAACCGCATTCTACACCTCCTTCAACGTGGCCGTCGTCCATGCACCAGGCTGGATAATGCCCTCACTTACCCTGCTGTAGAGGACTACCGACGGGCTGCTACACGGTAATAATATGGAAGACCATCCGTGGGAAAAGGCCAGGAGAGGCGCTTCACTCCAGGCGGGAGACCCGATTGATCCGCATCCAGTGTCGGCGTAACATCCAGTGTTTCCCATGTGCGTAGGTCCGTGGAACGCTGCAGGATCAGTTCGCCTACCGCCACGTCCGTCCTACAGCGGTAGACCACCCGCGTATCCTGCCCCACCCGCCGGACATGCGGAATGATGTCCTCCACGCTCTCCCCCGAGGCCAGGCCAAACCAGGCTTCAAGAATCTCCGGAACCTCGTTGGCATCCGGATCGATCACGTTTTCCATGAGCATAATGGCGTTGCCCCCCAGGCCTTGTCCGGGAACGAAAACCGTTTCGATTAACAACTGGCGCGCATCGTTGAAGCTCCCGGTGCGCCCGTCTTGCCCACCACTTCCGTGGACCAGGCGAAAGCTGAAGACCTTGCGCACATCTCCCCCGCCCAGGTCGATGAAATCCGCGCGTTGCATGATGGGCCGGATGAATCCCGGTGTACCCGCCCAGAGGACCTGGTTGTTATCCAGCCCGATACCCGGCCCCTGGACATGCGTACGATAGAACAGTTCCCCGTGCCGGTTTATCGTGGGCAGGTCAAAGGTCTGGCTGAAGAGCTCATGAAAAACAACATCATCCCCTAGACCAGGTGCCGGATCACCTCTCCGTGATACCAAGCGCAGGTCACCTGGAGGCCCCGACCAGATGCCCCAGTTGTTCGTCGTGCCCACGGAAGGACCTTCCACCCGGGAAGCAAAAACAACTTCGCCCCCTGCTCCGAGAACCGGATGTACCAGCGTCAGGTCCGCGAACACCGTGTTATTGGTGGTCCCCGGGGCCAGGTCCCCCTCCCGGGCAAATATGTCCAGGGCTGCAAGGAAACCCGTGACGATCGCACTGTCATTGGAATGCGTGGCGCCATCTAGCCCCGCGACAAAACACAACTGGCTTGCCACGTTCATGGTCACGTCGCCAAAACGACTATAGCTCAAGCCAACGGGCAATCCCAGGCCGTCGCCCTCGTTCAGGAGTCGATCCAGGCCATTGGTGGTCGCCACCCAAAGCGATGCATTGTTCGAGAGGTCAAAGCCGGGCCCCTCTAGTTCTGCAACAAAGGCCAGCTCCCCTGCTGGATTGCAGGCGGTTGCCGTTGGCACACTGAGATACACGCTCTTGAAATTTACCCCCCCGGGGAAGCCGGGTACGGGCATGCCCTCCCAAACGATCCGCTCCAGGCCGTTTGCACTCTCCAGCCAGATCGCCGCATCATCGGGAAGGGTTGCAGCCCCACGCAAACGCGCACGCAGTGCGGTCTGGCCCGGCAAACCAACCACGAAGTCCGTGGCATTCAGGGAACCGAGGTCACCGAGAAGGTAGGTTGCCGGCAGACCGGGGGCCGGGTTCCCTTCACGGGCAACCACACGCAGGTTACCCGGTTGACCAGCAAGCAGGCAGGTATCGTTGTCGAAGGTAATGCCAGGTCCGGCTAGCTGTGCATTAAAAGCAATCTGGCCCGAGGCATCCATGCGCATATACAGGGTCAGCGGCGGGAGGCTCCGGATGGTGAGGTTGGTATCCAGGCCAGGAACGGGATCCCCCTGCCGTGCGGCGAGTCGAAGGTTACCTGGCGGGCCCACCCATATACCGATGTGGTTGACCCCATCGAACCCGGTGGCAAGCTGTACCTGTGCCCGGAAGGCAACCGTACCCTGTTCATTGATCACTGCGTTTGAATTTTGCAGCGACTGGAACGTCGCTCCCGGGATATCCGGCGCCGGATCCCCGGACTTGGCAACCACGGTATAGACCGGCGGCCCGAGTGCAAAAGCAGACCGGCATAAAATGAACACCGTCAGCCACAAGCTGAACGACATGGGCTCGAATTTTACCACGTAAACCCCTAGCATCTAAACAGGTTTTTGACCAGTCGAGTCAGGCATGAATATCGGTTGCGGACCGATACGCACGAACCATTGCACCATCCCCCGACATTACCTGAATATCCTCTAGTAATTCGATGGCTTTATTCTATTCATCAATCATGTATCGATACTTTTTTTCAATGCTGCTGTTCCCCATCACCCTCGGTCGGGCAGGCGAACTGGTCGCAACGACCTTTGCCGGAAAGGAACTCCTCAAAAACTGCACCGCGGTCTCTGTCGACTTCGACGGGACGGTCTATGCAACCGAAACCGCCCGCCGCAAGGGCGGCGAATGGTCTGAAGGTCCGCGTGAACTCTCCTTTGGCTTCAATACGGTCGCGGAGAAGCGTGCCTGGCTGGAGGCAAACCCCCTGGCGAAGATCCAGGGACCGAGGGACAACAACAGGGATGGCAAGGTCAATGCGGCCGACCTGGTCACCAACGGTGAGGTGATCCACTGGCTGCGCGACACGAACGGCGATGGCGTCGCGGACGAGCACGCGATCGTCAGCGATGCGTTCAAGGACAAGCTGGACGGCGTTGCGGGTGGCATTCTCGCGCGCAGGGGCAAGCTCTGGGTCAGCTGTTTCCCCACCCTCTGGCAGCTGGAGCAGACCGGAAAACGCAAGCCCCTGGTCACCGGTTTCGCGGTGAAGATCGGTCAACGCGGCCACGACTTGCACGGCTTGCGCATGGGACCCTATGGACGCCTGTACTGGACACTCGGTGACCGCGGCCTGCACGTGGAGCAGGATGGGAAAACCTTCTCCTATCCCTATCACGGTGCCATGCTTCGCTCGGAACCCGACGGCTCGAATTTTGAAGTCTTTGCCCACGGGCTCCGGAACCCGGTCGAGATCGCCTTCGACGATTACGGCAATTGGATCTCCGCCGATAACGACGGCGACATGCGGGGCGAACTCGAACGCCTGGTCTTTATCACCGAGGGTTCGGATCACGGCTGGCGGCGCAACTGGCAGTTCCAGCGCCGCTACAGTCCCTGGCTGGAGGAGAAACTCAGCGTTCCACAACACCCGGGCCAGGCCGCACACATCACCCCGACGATCCACAACCTGAAGGGCGGGCCCTGCGGGTTCACCTACGAACCCGGGACCGCGCTCAACGACCACTGGCGCAAGGCCTTCATCCTCTGTTACTCCCCGAACACCCGGCTGGATGCGCTTTGGCTGAAACCGCAGGGTGCATCCTTTGCCTTGGACCGTACCGAGCGCATGCCCACGGCGGGTTGCCCATCGGGAATCAACTTCGGCCCCGATGGTGCACTCTACCTCGCGGACTGGGGCGGGGGCTGGAACCGGAATGATCGCGGCGGCGTGATCAAGGTCGACGACCCGGAATCGGCGGGGTCGGACCTGCGCAGGGAAACCGCCCGCTTGCTGGCCACCCTCCCCCGCAACCCGGAAGAACGGGTAGGCCTGCTGGGGCATCCCGATCAACGCGTGCGCCTGGAGGCACAATATGCCCTGGCGGAAGCCCAGGCCATCAAGGCATTGCGTGCAACCGCGCTGGATACCAGCGCCTCTCAACTCGCACGCATACACGGCATCTGGGGCCTCGCCCAGGCGCACCGCGGACACCCCTTGCCATCCGTCGAATTCCTCCGGACGCTCCTGCGGGATACCGACCCGGAAATCCGGAACCAGGCCGCGAAAGCCTGCCGGGAAATCCCCGCGACTTCGCTGGCGCCCGGCCTTATCACCTGCCTGCAGGATGAGCCGAGGATTCAAATGCATGCCGCAATGGCGCTGGGCCGCTGCGGCGACGAAAGCCACCTGCCGCGGTTGACCGGCCTGCTTGCGCGCACAACGGACCCCTTCGTTCGGCACGGGGCCGTTCTCGCGCTTGCGGAACTCGGCTCACCGGGCGACTTGCAGGCGCTCTCCACGCATCCGGGCCCGGCCGTCCGCATCGGGGCCGTCGTGGCCTTGCGCCGGATGCGGGCCCCTGAGGTGAAGGCCTTCATCAAGGATCCCGACCTGCTCGTGCTCCGGGAGGTCGCCCGGGCCATCCATGATGATGGGGGTATACCCGCGGCATTGCCCAGCCTGGCCCGGCTGGACCGATCGTCCCTGCAGGACGAGGCGATTGGCCGCCGGCTGCTCAATGCAAACGTGCGCCTGGGCGACGCGGAGGCCGCCCTCCGCCTGGCAGCCTTTGCCGCGCAGGTCGATCACGCCCCCGCCCTCCGCCTGGAAGCCCTGGACTGCCTGCGCACCTGGACGAGGCCGGAAAGGTTCGACCGCGTCAACGGGCGCCTGGTGCATGACCCCCAGGGATCCATCGAGGATGCGCAGGCGGCAACCCTTCGCCTGGCGGGCTTGCTGAACGATCCCGACAAGGCGATCCAGGGGGCCATGGCCAAGTTGGCGCAAAGCCACAAGGTACGCTTCGACGAGGCTATATTCATCGGCTGGCTGAAGGATCATGAGCAGCCGCAGGCTTCGCGCATTGAAGCCTTGCGCGTGCTCGCCCGGGGCCAGCAGGCCGATGCCGCGGTCCAGCTCGGGCTCGACGACAGGGACCCGGTGGTCTACGCGGAAGCGCTTCGCCTGCAGGCCTTGTCCCGGCCACGTGATGCACTGCTAACCCTGGAGGAGCGCCTGGGCCGGACCCGGGATGCCGGGGAGTTCCAGGTGCTTTACCGGCTGCTCAAGGACTGGCCGGACAACAGCGCGGATCCGTTGATCAAAAAGCAGTTGGCCAGGATGGCCTCGGTCCCCGTGCCGGCACGGTTTGACCTTCACCGGGCGGCCGTGGAACACAAGCTGACCCGGGACCCGGCACCGGGTGCCTACCTCCTGGATGGCGGGGACGTGGAAAAGGGTCGCCGGATCTTCACGGAACATGCCACCGCCCAGTGTATCCGTTGCCACCGGGCCGAGTCCGGGCCCGGGAGCGAGTTCGGGCCCGACCTCTCCCGGGTGGCTACGCGGCTGAAGCCGGTGCAATTGCTGGATTCCATGCTGAATCCCAATGCCGAAATCGCGGAGAATTTCCAGTTCACCACCCTGGTCACGGAGTCCGCCACCCTCGCGGGAAACATTATCGAGGAAAGCGGGGATACCCTTGTCCTGGTGGACACGGTCGCAAAGAAGCACCGTATCAAGAAAAGTGCGGTGAAAAGTCGCACGCAGGTGCAGGCCTCGATCATGCCGCCCATGACCGGCATCCTGACCCCGGGCGAATTGCGGGATGTCGTCGCGTACTTGAAGACCCTGGGCGGATAAGCGGGTCGCATGTATTACAAATCCTCAAGCCCGTGGCGGCGGGTAGGCTCAAGGGGGCTAAGCCTAGCCTCCGAGCTCACTTCCATGCCTTGACGCCGGAACCGGCGAAGCGAGGAGCGACTGTTGATAGCGGATCATCAAGACCCGCGCCCACCACGAAGGCTACGGCCCCGCCCCAAATACCTTGCCCTGTTCATGGAGCAATCGCACCCGGAACCACCAGGGTCCTCCGCGATTGGCCACCTTGATCATGAAGCGATTCCGACCCGATCGCAGCGGAATCTTGACCGCGATGACCGGCACCTCGGCTTGCGAGGAGCGTTTAACCGACACGTCGTCCAGTTCGGATACCATCTCCCCGTTCACCCACAGCCGGAAGCTGTTGTCCGCCTGGATGAAGGCCTGGACCGTCTGGTTCGAAGGACTGTGGATATCCGAGACCCCGTAGGCCAATACATAGTAGGCCGGGGGTGGCATCATGGCGGCAACATTGAAGCGGCCGTTCTCCCGGGTCACCCGCGCATCGCGCCACACGATATCCACCAACTCTGATTCCGTGTTCTTGTTTCGCTTTCCACCGCTCAGGTCCCAAACCAGCTCGACTTCATAGCTCCGGTCGAGGTCGATTTCCTTCTCCGGCTCATATTCCGTCCGGAAGCCCGTGTTTTCCCGGTCGTTTAAAAAGGGCCCGAGGATTTTCCAGTCAGCGATATAGCCCTGCGCAGCGGCTATGGACGCAAGACGTTCGTGACCCCCCAGCTCGGCCAGGGCCTCGGCCGCCCAGCGCCGGTACTCCTCATCGGACCCTTCAAGGTAGGGCCGGATCCAGTCCATGGCCGTATCGAATTCCTCGGGCTTCCCCCGGTTTCCGAGCAGGTTGAATGCCGCCAGCACAATCCGCCGATCGGGACTTCGCAGGGGGGCTTTCAGGTATTCAGCAAGCCCTTCACGCGGGGCCCGGTCGAGGGGCACCCGGACCAGGCTGTCCAGGGCGGCCAACGCCACCGGTTTGGCCGGGTCAACGATCCGCGGGCGGAATACCTCGAAAAGGTCCTTCCGATCGCAGAGCGAGCGGCAACGAACCGCCTTCATGCGCACGGCACTGCTCTCGTGTTCCAGGTAGTCCGTGAACAAGGCGGCGTGGCGCCCCGGATCGATTGCGACAAGGGCTTCAAGACAGGCGGAGAGGCTTTCCGGCGAGAGCGCAGTGGTCTTCCGCATGGCGACGGCAATCGCATCCTCCAGCGCTTGCGAAGGAAAGACCGTGGCGGCAAAGAACGCGGCCGTCTCGTACAGGTCCGTTTTCCCGGATGCAAAAACCGCCTGGATATTTGAAGCGACCTTTTCCGGGTCGAATGCCTTGAGGATCCTCCGGCCCAGGGCATCCACCCGGGGATCGGGACGGTGGCGGGCAACCAGGCGGATCAGCAGGGGGATGGCCGCTTCATCGGCCAAGTGCAGACCCTCGATAACCTGGTATGCTTTCTCCTTTTTCCCCGACACCGTGTCATACAGTTTTTCCAGGCGGACCAGGGCTTCGCCCGTCCCCATGCAGGCCAGGGCACGCGCCAGCGGAGCGGCGAGGCGGGGATCGGGATCATCCGTCAGTGCTTGAATAACCGGCCAGGCCGCCTGGGGATCATGCTTCGCACAGACATAGGCAACCTCGGCCCTCACCGCCAGATCTTCATCCGACAGGAGTTTCTGTGCAGCGGCAGCCGCGCGCGGGGTCCCCATCAGGTCAAGTGCCTCCACCGCCGCTCGACGAAGCACCGCGTCCTTGTCCCGGGAAAAGTGCTCCACCGTCGCATACACGCTGGGGCCGGAGATCCTCGCCAGGGCCACCAGGGCGCGGCCCTTCGCCCACGGGGTCTTGCCCTGCTCGAGTAGCTTCTCAATCCCCGGTTTGGCCGTCTTGATCCCGTGCCGGCCCAGCAACTCAAGGGCTTCAACCTGGAGGATCCAATCTTCCGACGACAACTGCCCGGTCAGGCGGTGAATATCCTGCACACCCAGGGTTTCCTTTTCTGCGGCGGCGGAGAAGGTACAGCACAGGCCCATAAGCACCGCCGGCAGCAAGCACCCTGTTCTTGATCTCGACTTCATCCGCTCATTCATCCCCGGATACATACGCTGTAATTCCATCGTCCCCGACCAGGAGAAGCTGTCCCTCCGTGCGGGTCATCCAGACCCCATGCTCGGCGGGCCGGTAACGCTGATCTCCCTTCCACCGGTCGTTCCAACCGGAAAGCCTGTAATCCAGGAGCTCCTGGACGCCTTGCAGCGTCCAGGTATCCCGGTCGAACAGACTCAAGCGGAAGCGATTCATTCTTCGATCGTGCGAAACGAGGTAGAGCCGGCCGTAATCATCCACCTCGAAGGTCACCACGGTCGCCTCGCCGTCCTCCTCATGCACCAGCCGGTCGACACCCGTTTCCAGGTCAATGACCCGGAATCCTTTACGCTTGTCGTCGACCTTGATCAGCACGTCATCCACCAACAGGGTCCGGTCCGTGCTGAACCCGAAGCGCCGCTCAAAGGCCGGGTCATCTTCGCGAAGCACCGTGGTCTCGCGTTTCTTATCCCTTTCCTGCGCCTCTCCCCTCAACAGGATATAGGGCGATGCCAGGGTATGAACGCTGACATCCTCCCTCAGCAACTTTACACTCCGGTCCTCGATATCGCATTGGTACACCATTTGACGGTTTCCCGTGGGCATCCTCTTGTACACACTTACAAAAACATGTTTCGTACCGAACCGGGCTCCCCGAAGCCACAGCCCCTCGGCCCCCTGCATGCCGGGGGCCTCCAGTTTTTTCGGATCCTCCTTGCGAATCCCGGTTGCCGGGTCCATGACGAGCCAGTTGATCACCCTTCCCCGCTCCAGGGAATGCATGAGGTGAAGGCCGTCCCCGGACTGCCCGACCATGCTGAACGGGCCATAGCCGATTCCGTAGGTATTGATAATCCGGTCCCACAATATCCGGCCCGTGCCCAGATCCAGGGCCCCCAGCCGATTCCGCTCGCTCAGCATCACCGAGGAACCGAATCGCTTCTGCACCTCGTGTAAGCCGATGATTTCCCTGGAGGTCCACTCCATCCGCCCGGTCTCCATATCGAATGCGACCGCCTGGATACGATCATGCCAGGGCCGGTAGAAAAGGACTGCATGGCCCTGGTGGAAAAGCACCCGGTACGGCCTGGAGCCCATGAATTTTTGCCACGCAATGCTACTCCGGCCCCGGGTATCGATGCACTCGAGGATATTATTCGACCAGCACAGCACGAGGTGCCTAAACGCGGAATCCCGCGGCGGAACATGCAGAACCGGTTTACTTCGTGGAAGCTTCCACGCCTGCCTCAAGGGGAAGTTCACGTCCTTGGCCTGGGTCCCCTCCCGCGTGTCCAGTGCTTCCCCGACCTTGTATGCCAGCCCTTCACGGCAGGGCTCATCCGTCACCAGGTACAGCTTCTTTTCATGTATGGCAAAGTTCCGGACCACGGAATGCCGGTCCGGCCATGCCATTTTTTCCTGTACAATCCCAACCTGCACATCAATCCGGCTCAAGCCGGAGGGCGATCCCAGGTAGGCCGATGAGCCGATGAGCTTCGGACGCCCCACGTTCCGCTCCGTCAGGGGCAGGGTCCAGGTGATCCGGCCGGTCGCTCCATCGAGCGAAGCGAGCATCGAGTTCCCCAGCACCATCAACTGGTCCTCGAAGAGGCCGAGCGCGAACTCCGGAACCACCAGGGCGTTCTTCCAGATGAGCCGGCCGGTCCGCCGATCCAGGGCAAAAATGGCATTCCCGTCCCGGGGCAGGCAAATCACGTAATCCCCAAAGACGAGCGGGGACGCCCCCCACCCGCCGGCATGCTGCCTGCTCCAGTCAGCGGATTCATATTCGTAGGCCCATTCCAGGCGGCCGTCGCGGATATCGTTTCGGGTAACCATCCCCCAGTTGGGGGAAGCATAGATGGCCCCGTCGT
>JAYGFS010000037.1:0-3627 GCA_046581765.1 Verrucomicrobiota bacterium | reverse complement strand
GTACCCACATACGTCACGGGATAGTACGTCCCCGGCGACGGCCCTGGCAAGCACCAACCGCAAGCGCCCACGCTGCGACCCCCACGGATCTCTAGTCAAATCGCAAGAGCATTTGACCTTTGCCCGGCATGCGATCCAGGGGTGGCCCTGGCTGAATAGCCGTCCCCCTGCGGGGGCATGGGCCTCAGCCCGGATCATCTCTCGGGGTATTCCACGCCCCGTGGGTAACCTTCGGCTTGCATATGCCATACAGTATGTATGATTCATTCGGGACAGGTGCCTATGAAAAAGATCCGTTTAAACACCTTATTCGCCGGCCTCCTCGCAGGCGGATTGCTCAGCCCGGGCGCCTTGCCCGTGCGGCCGGCCGAAGCCGCACCGGCACCACCGGCCAAGATCGGACACCCCTCTTTCCTGAGCCCGCACGCATCGCCCATTACCCTGAACGATCACCGCGTTTTTGTCGTGAATACCCCGTCTGACACGGTGGACGTGATCGACGCGAAATCGCGGCGGGTAATAGCCCGCATCGACGTGGGCATCGACCCGGTGAGTATCGCGGTGCGCCCGGATGGCAAGGAAGCCTGGGTCGCCAACCATGTCTCGGACTCGGTGAGCGTGATCGATACCGACGTGAAAAGCCTGACCTACCTGCGCGTGATCGCCACCGTGCAGGACATCGACCTGAAAACCCGGGCAACCCGCTTTGATGAACCCGTGGGCATCGCCTTCGCCTCGAATGAAAAGGCCTATGTCGCGCTTTCATCCGAGAACCAGGTGGCCGTTGTCAACGTCGCCTCCCGAAAGGTCGAGAAACGGCTCACCATCACCGCGCAGGATCCGCGCGCAATCCTGGTCCGCAACGACCGCCTCTACGTCCTCCCCTTCGAGTCCAACAACAAGACCCAGTTGTCCGGCGGCTACAAGATTGACAACAAGCTGGTGACCTTCAACGCGCACGAGCACTCCATCGCCAACAACAACGTCTTGTCCAAGGGGCACGTCCTGGACATCATCAAGCATCCCCGGGTGCCGGACCACGACCTGTACGTCTTCGATACCCGTACCGACAAGCTTGTCGAGGTCGTCGATACCCTTGGCACCCTGCTGTACGGCCTTGCCGTGGATTCCCGGGGACAGGCCTTTATCGCGCAGGCCGACGCACGCAATGACGTCAACGGACTTTCCGGCACGAAGAAGCACGGGCTGGCCGAGCTGGAAAACCGCGCGTTCCTGAACCAGGTTACGCGCGTTGCGTTCAAGGGTAACGATGCTGAAAAACCGGTGTTCATGGACCTCGAACCCCTGCCGCCGAGGCATCCGTCGCCGGCGAACGCCCTGGCCACGCCCTTCGCCATCGCGATCAGCGAGGACGATGCGACCCTGGTGGTATCCGCCGCGGGCTCGGACAAGATTTTCACCATGGATGCCGCGAGCGGCAAACTGCTCGGGCAGGTGCAGGTCGATGCGGTGCCACGGGGCATCGCGCTAGAGTCAAGCGGGGACGGGAAACCCGCCCGGGCCTGGGTCCTCAACGCGGTGGCCAACACGGTCTCGCTCGTCGATGTCTCTAACCCGGCCCGACTGCAGGTCCGGGCGCGGATCCCCCTGGGCGATCCCACCCATGCAGCCTTCAAGCGCGGTCGCATCGCCTTCAACAAGGCCGCGGCATCCTCCACCGCAACGTTTTCCTGTGCCAGCTGCCATCCCGACGGCCACACGGACCAGTTGCTCTGGGTCCTGAATACGCCGATCGTTACCGGCGGCAACCAGATCATGCCGCGCTCGACCATGCCGGTCCGCGGCCTGAGGGATACGGCCCCCTTCCACTGGGACGGCATCCCCGGGGACCCCTACGGGGGAAACAACAGTGCCAACATCCATCGCCAGGTTAAGCCGAACAGTGATGTCAAGGTTCCGGAAAGCACGACCCGTCACCTGATCGACGCGGGCCTGGCCTCCACCATGGCCCGGGAGGGCGATACCCGGAAAAACAATGAAGGCAAGGCCGGCCTGCTGACAAGGGCTGAACGGGATGACATGGCGAAGTTCCTGCTCAACGTCACCTATCCGCCCGCCCAGCGGCGCGCCTATTCCAACGTCCTGTCGGATCGCGCCAGGAAGGGATTCGATCTGTTCCACATCCAGGGGGACAATGACCCGTCAAAAGCGAAGCCGAATGTCTGTGGCGATTGCCACCGGATGCCCTTCTGGGTGAGTACCAACACGCCGGGGAGCGGGATGGAAGCACCCACCTGGCGCGGCGCCTACGATCGCTTCCTGATCCTGCCCCAGGGCCGACTGAACATTATTGATTTCGATTTCTACCGGCGCATCGCCGAGCGGGGCATTCCCGAGCGCAAGATGTGGCAGTTCTCGTGGGGCGGCCGCTCGCGTTTTGACCCGATCTGGGACATGGTGCTGGAGGGAAGCACGGGCTTTTCCGGGGCCTTCGCCCGCCAGCTCACCCTGAACAAGGCGACGGTGAAAGACCCCTTGACGAGCGACCTGCTGGATGCCCTGGAATCCGCCTCCGCCGAGGGCGCCATCGTGCTCCAGGGCGAAGGCGCCTTCATCGAGGACGTACACACGATGCCGGTGAAATTTCAATTCGATGCAGCGTACAAGGGGGGTAGCTACGTCGAAACCACGGGCCGCCGCCGCTCCGTTACACGGGAGAAGCTCCTGGCGCTCGCCTCCGAGGGCCGCTTCATCGGCACCTTTACCGGGCGACACGGCGCCAACGCCGATTTCGACCACCCGCAACCGGCGCTCTGGACCCTGGGGGCGATCCAGGCGCAACGCGGTCACCAGAAATTCCCGGTGCTCTCCGGGGAAAGCAAGACCATGACCGTCAGTGGCCGGCACATCCGTGAAGGCGCACACGTGATCGTCGATGGACGGAGGGTTCCCGCCAGGATCCGCCTCGAGAAAAGCGAACGCGTCGCGGTCGAGTTGCAGACCCTGCCACCCGGGGGCATGCATTTCCTGCAGGTCCAGAACCCGAATGGGTTGTTCAGTAACGACTTCATTTTCCATGTGTCAACGGGCGGTGGAAAGGCCGGCGCAACCCCGGCCGGGACCGGGTCGGGCCGACTCAGCGAAGCCCTGGCGGAGGCTGTCGCGGGGGGCAACCTTTCCGAAACCCGGCGCCTGGTTGCCGCGGGCGCATCGCTGAGCGAGCGGCAGGAGGAGAGCGGGATGCCTCCACTCTGCACCGCTGCCTTTCACGGGCACCTGGATATCGCCCGGGTCCTCCTCGATAAAGGCGCGGAGGTCTCGCACCCCAACCGGGACGGAAACACCGCCCTGCACATCGCCGCCTTCCTGTGTCGAACGGAGATGGTCAAGCTGCTGCTGGAAAAGGGGGCGCCCCCCGGCCAGCGGAACAAGCGCAGCGAATCATCGATCGACGTCGTTTCGTCACCCTGGAGCGATGAGCTGGCCGGATTCTATACCGCGATCAGCACCGGAGGCGGGCTCGGGCTTGATCTCGATGAAATCGAGCGTCTCCGGCCGCGGACAGCCCGCTTGCTGCGCGATCACGCAGCGCGATCAAAGTGAAACCCAACCATGCAGGCCACGTGCGAGGAGTTGAAGACATGCAGCGTTCCATGATCCTGGCGT
>JAYGFS010000622.1:0-3373 GCA_046581765.1 Verrucomicrobiota bacterium | reverse complement strand
CGGCCGCCCGGGTGGTGGAATTGGCAGACACACAGGACTTAAAATCCTGAGGGAGTTTCTCCCGTGTGGGTTCGAGTCCCACGCCGGTCATGAAGGTCAACTTTTCATCCAACTGCTTGTTCTCCGAGTTCAAGGTCGCGTTCTTTTCAAACTGAACGGCCAACTCCGCCGAAAGGGCATTGCGCTCCTTGATCAGGCCCTCCGTTGATTCACACCCCACCAGAACCACTGCCACCAATACACAGGATAAATTCTTAAGCATCTTTCCACCTTAAATGTTGATTACCCATAACACGCAACCACCGTAGACACACAAAATCCCGGCTATACGATAACCGTAAAGCAGGGATCTGCAAATATAATCTGGCGATTACAACGCGGTACCGAAACCGATACCGCAGTAGAAGCTGAGCTCTTCATTGTTGCCGTCCTGAATGCCTGCGGCACTCATATTAAGTCCCCCTGCACGCCACTGGAGGCCATAGGCGTAGGGTTGTTCGGTATTGAGTCCCTCGTCCTCGGAACCCAGTTCACCCACTACGAACAAGCGCAGGGGCAGTTCCACTTCCAAGCCACCATATACCGCGAGGCTGGTATCGACGGGACCCTGTTCCAGCCAGGTATTCCGTATACCCGCGTGCAGGCCCAGCGTGCGCACCACGTCGTTGCCCAGGTCCAGGCGCTTGCTTGCTGCCAGGAAGGCACCGGTCTTCTGGATCGCTTCATCGCCGAAACGGGAGTAGCCCCCTACGCTGAGCTCGAATGAATTGTCCGAGTCAACCATCAGGCGACAGCGTACAAAGGGACCGGCTGCAAAGAGGTCGTCCTTATCCTCGTCTTCAAAGGCGACATAACTTGCCTGGGCACCGATTTCAACATTACCCCCCATCCCATGCGCAACGATCAGTCCGTGACTGACCTTGTCCGCTTCATTATCCAGGAAAAAAGCGCCATACTGCAGGGTGTTTCCATTCGCCGGCAAAATGCCGGATGTCGGATTTATAAAAAGACCCGTGGGGCCCTCCAGGCTAATCAATCCGCGGCCGCCCCCATCCTGCGCCGCACATACAGAGAGCAAGGTGGAAAATACAAGGGCACTAAGGCGTTTTGAGTTATCGTACATCATCAGGTCCTTTCAGTTCAATTACCAGACTCCTAGGGGATTACCTTGCGGATACACAAGATATATCTGGCAAGATTTACCTGAGTTTCAAGCAGCACCGCTGGGGTTGAAGAAATATATTCCAGACCATACCTGGTACGTAAATACGAGGACAAAAAACGGCAGGCATATCCATCTTCCAGAAGAACAATTCAGCTATGGAAACCTTTTCGACCGGACCCGTCAATCTTGCAGGTTTTTCTTGAAAAGCAGGATGAGCGCTTCGTCGTCCGAAGCCCAGGCGGGCATCGTCAGCGCGTCCCCGTCCTGTAAATACAGCACGAAGACCTCGTTACTAAGCTTCATCCCCATGACGGATTTGAATTTAACTTCGCGGCGTTCAAGCAGGCTGACTATACGAAAGGAAGCCCCTGACACCTCGATGCGCGTGGCCAGCGATGCGAGGGCAAGGACGAGGAAAAGCAGCGACAACGCGATCAACCCATAAAGAAATAAAGCAGGCCCGGGTTGAAGGGCGACCAGCGACGCGAAAATTCCTCCGAAAACGGCAGAAAAAAGATAAATCACCGCGATCCAGGGAGAAGGATGATGAAGGTCGGGAGCATCAAGCAACTGCGTTTGAGCCACGGAGCGTTTCGGCATAGCGTGGATATTCAATAAAAGATGAGGGCCTTGCGTCAATGGAAAAGGGGCGGAAGCAAGTGTCAACGCGTGTTTCCTCGCTGCTGGCCAGCATAAGAGCACAGGTCTGGGAGCGCGCTGTGCCGATCCAAGGCAGGAACTCCGTGCTACTGTTTCATATATCCATTGATCCAGCCACGGGAAGCCTGGGGCGGAACCCGATCGGCGATGTCCGTTCCATCTGCAAGGGAAAACGATATCGCGAGCGGAAATTTGCCCTTCGGCGCGTTCCGGGTATAGGTACCCTGGCCCCAGAACATTCCTTTGGCGACCAGGTCGAAGCGAGTGACCACGCCATTACCGGCCTCAATGTAGCCCAGGAATTCGGGTTGATATCCACGGAGATGGTCGTCGGTTTCGACATGCGCTCGACCGGTCACCGTGCCCCCGCGCAGCTTGATATCCAGTGCACGTATCTGTTCTTTCGCCCACATCGGCGGTTCACCCCGGGTGTTATCAACGAGGTGAAAACGAGCGATACGCTCGGCCACCGCCGGGGGAAACAAGCCTGTCACCAGGGCTTCATGCTCGGCCCTGCTGAGCCATAGGTTGTCACGCGATATCGCGTCAATCATCATTTGGCGATGCGGGTTATCCGTCTTCTCGTATCCGCCGAGGACCTTCGCCTGCACACGGAGCACGAGACCGCCTTCGGGCGGTACCGGGTTATACCGCGAATCGGATTTTCCGCGGGCAAGTACGGCGACCTGGGCGGGTTGATATTTTTCCAGGGACTGGTTAATGATTTTGAGCACATGCCTGGGAACGCGGCTGTTGGTGTAGCCCAGGAAGGTCCCGTCCGGAGCAGCTATGAATAACCCCTGGGTCGTGCCTTGAAAGTTATTCCGCGGACTCTTCGCGGCAATCTTTCGATAGAACACCCCCTCGGCATCCTGCTGTCTGCGCTGATAGGCCTGATCGATTGCAACCGGGACGGTCCGGGACTTGATAACCTGCAATATGGCGGGATCGGCAAAGGTCGACACACGGTCGATCACCCCGTTGTTTCAGGTGCAGCCAAGCGGGTGTCCGTCCATGGCCCATATAAAGAGCGGTTTCCGAACGGCCGCAGCCTTCTTTTGCGCATCGAGCAGGGAAATCTCCCAGGGCACGCTGCGCCAGGAGGCACTCCCGTCGGCCTGGCAGGCCTGGTATATTTGCTTAAAGGTCGCGGGCGTAAGCGCGGGATCCGGACCGGCCAAAAGAAGGGTGCCAAAAAGGCCGAAGGAGATGGTCAATTTCCAAGTCGATTTCATGCGCGTGAACCTCATAGGGCACTATACACCGAATCACGGGATATTGGAAATCCGCGTTTGGCGCGAATCAGGTCCTTATCCTTCCCCACGCTGCCACGGGGCGGGCGAATAGAGAAGAGCGGGTAGCAAGTTCCGTTCTTTCCAGTTGACATGGAATACCTCGGTCATGCTCGGGGATGTCGCTGGAATAATCCATTTCCAGTTCGCCGAGACCTCCCGACCGCAGGCCTCTTCCTGCTCTGCAAACTGCATGAATTGCCGGCTTGCAGTGTGATGGTCGACGATCTTGATACCTCGTTTGTCGAAGGAGTGA
>JAYGFS010000557.1:0-9431 GCA_046581765.1 Verrucomicrobiota bacterium | reverse complement strand
GTCTTTGGGATTCCGGCTGAAATCGGTTGATGCGCCAAAATATACGGGTATTATGTACACATGACCGATTATTTTGCTACTCTCCTGGCAGCCGTGCTCGTTGTGACAATCCTTGTCGGCGGCATGGTGCTCGGTGTTTTTCTGCGGGGCAAGCCTATTCGTCATTGTGGCAGTGCCTCGATGGATGGCGAGGGCGAGTGTCCGGCCTGCGGAGCCCCTGGGTCATGTACTCGCAGGTCATCGAAGGCCTCCCGCACCTGATGCCCGTACGACGCTTTTTCCCGGGAAACCACCTGCTTTTCGTTTTCCCTGGTACCGTAGCCTCAAAAAGGAACCGTCCATGCCTGGTTTGAGAATGCCGGTCGGCCAGGTGGCGCACAATGCCGTCTAAACGGTCCTTTTGGTCCTGTTTTTATCCTTTATGCGAGGTTGGCATGCTTGATGCATTGCTTGTCCCTGATCATGAACACCCTATCAAAAAATCCATCCGAAGTTGCCGAACCGATAGGCGAGAATGGAACCCTTCCGTGCCTGATGACCCATGCGCAGGACGCTCACGCCCTGGATAGCGCGGCGAATCATACGGCCTGGCTGCAACGCTTGAACGCGATTCTCCAGGCTTGACCGCCGGTGGATGTGCTCGCCGCAGAGGGGTTCGCCATGCTGGCGGACGGTTAAACGGGATTTAGGATTTCCATATCCGCTCGCATCGGCTAGATGTTGCCATGGCCAACGACGACGAGCGCACCCTTTATTTGCTTGATGCGATGGCGCTGATTTACCGGGCGCACTTCGCGCTCATCCGCAGCCCCATCTTCACGTCCGATGGCGTCAATACCAGTGCTCTTTTCGGCTTCACCAACACCCTCCTGGACCTGATAGATAAGCGCAAACCCACGCATATCGCCGTGGCCTTTGATACGCGTGAGCCGACCGAACGGCACAAGATCTTCCCCGCATACAAGGAGCAGCGAGACGCCCTGCCTGAAGATATCGCTGCAGCACTCCCCGCCGTGAAGCGCCTGGTCGAAGCCTTCAACATCCCCGTCCTGGCGTACCCGGGCTACGAAGCGGATGATATCATCGGCACCCTGGCCACCCAGGCGTCCAAGGCGGGTTACACCACCTTCATGGTCACTCCCGACAAGGATTTTGCCCAGTTGGTCGACGAGCAGACGTATATGTATAAACCGGGCCGACGGGGCGGGACACCCGAGATTCTTGGCGTTGAAGAAATCAAGGCCAACTGGGGCGTGGACACCCCGGTCCAGGTCGTCGATATCCTCGGGCTATGGGGGGATGCCGCAGACAATATCCCAGGTGTTCCCGGGGTCGGGGAGAAGACCGCGAAGAAGTTGATCGCCCAGTATGGAAGTATCGAGGGCCTGTACAGGCATACGGATGAGCTCAAGGGCAAGCAAAGGGAAAATGTGGAGGCGAATCGGGAGCAGGCCTGCCTGGCGAAACAATTGGTCACCATCAATCGCGAAGTTCCAGTCGTGGAAAGCCTGGACGACCTGATCCTGGGGGAGCGCAACCGGGATCAACTCGAAGGCCTGATGATCGAGTTCGAGCTCAACCAGCTGGGCAAGCGATTACTCGGGAAAGATTTCCAGGCGGGACGCGGTGATGCCAGGAAAAAAGCGGTTGCGCAGGAGTCGACCGGCGCGGTCCAGTTGGAGCTGCTTCCCGCCGAATATAAAACCATCGAGAACACCCCGCACGACTACCGCGTGGTGGCCAGCGGGGGTGAGCGTGCTGACCTGGTCAAGTCCTTTGCCGGCCAGGCCTTTTGTTTCGACACCGAAACGACGGGCCTCAACACCACCACCTGTGACCTCATCGGGATTGCATTCAGTCGAGAGGCGGGCACCGGGTTTTATGTGGTGATAGACAGCGCGCAGGCCCTGGAGGATGTTCGCCCGCTGCTCGAGAACGCGGAGACCTTGAAGATCGGCCACAACCTGAAGTTCGACCTGTCGGTGCTGCGGTGGCACGGGTTGCGGGTGAGGGGACCCTTGTTCGACACCATGATCGCGCATTTCCTGGTTGAGGCGGATCAACGACACAACATGGATTTCATGGCGGAAGTCTACCTGGGTTACCGCCCCGTGCCGATCAGCGACCTGATTGGCGACAAGGGCACCGGACAACTCAGCCTCCTGGATGTCGAGGTTGAGAAGCAGGTGGACTATGCAGCCGAGGATGCAGACATTACGCTTCAGCTGTATCAAAAGCTGGTTCCGCTGCTGGAGGAACGCGGCCAGGAACGGGTCTTCTACGAGGTGGAGATGCCGGTCTTGCCGGTGCTGGTCGAAATGGAGCACGAGGGAGTCGCTCTCGATACGGCCGTGTTGGCGGTATTTTCGGGTGAACTAGCACGGATGATCCAAGCCTACGAGGCGGAAATATTTGCCCTGGCGGGCACCGAATTCAACCTGAATTCTCCCAAGCAGCTGGGCGAGGTCCTGTTTGGACAGATGCAGTTGCTGGAGAAGCCGAAGAAGACGCAAACAGGGCAGTATTCCACCAGCGAACAGGTGTTAACGGGCCTCGCGCCGCATCACGAAATCGTGTGCAAGATCCTGGAATACCGGGAAGCCACGAAGCTCAAGAGCACCTATGTTGATGCCCTCCCCGGCGCCATACTGGCGAAGAGCGGGCGGGTGCACACGACCTACACCCAGACCGGGGCGATTACGGGCCGCCTCTCGTCCACTAATCCAAACCTGCAGAATATTCCCATTCGCTCGGAGTTGGGACAGGAAATCCGGAAGGGGTTCGTGGCCCGAGAGGGTTTCATCCTGATGGCGGCGGACTACTCGCAGATTGAGTTGCGGGTGATGGCATCGATCAGTGGGGACCCCGGGATGATCGAGGCCTTTGAGCAGGGCCAGGATATTCATTCGACCACGGCCGCGAAGGTGTTCGGGGTAAAGCTGGAAGACGTTAGCATCGAGATGCGGCGGAAATCGAAAATGGTCAACTTCGGGATTATCTACGGGATTACGGCCTTCGGCCTTTCTCAACGCCTGGGGATTCCGCGCAAGGAAGCCTCCGGCATCATCCAGTCCTATCTCGAGCAATATCCCGGCGTGAAACGGTACATGGACGACACGGTTGCTTTTTGTGAAGAGCATGGCTACGTGGAAACCCTGTGTGGGCGCCGGCGTTATTTGCGCGACATCAACTCCCGGAACAAGACGATTCAAAATGCCGCTCGGCGGAATGCGATGAATTCCCCGATCCAGGGTACGGCTGCAGACATGATCAAGATTGCCATGACCCGGGTGCAGGCCGCGCTCGAAGCCGGGGGCTTTAAGACTCGCATGCTCCTCCAGGTGCATGACGAGCTGGTGCTTGACCTGTGGCCCGCGGAAGGGCAGCCCGTGGAGGACCTGGTCCAGCGATGTATGCAGGAAGCCTTGACCCTCAAGGTTCCGATCGTGGTTGATATCGGGAAGGGCGCAAACTGGCTGGAAGCACATTAATCGCCTGCCCTTCAGTCCCCGGGGGGGTGGGCAGCCACCGGTATACCGGCCTAATGGAGCGATATTCAAGGCCTCAGCGCCCGACACCATCCGCCCGGTGTCGACCCGTCCCGCGGTTCAGAATCCGGCGTCTAACCCGTCAAAATTGGATTGAACCATCGTAAATTAACCTATAGCAAGCCCTTCAATTTAACCTAAAGGATGACAGATGAATAAGTACTTTTTTGGAGCCGCGCTTGGCGCAAGTGTGTTTATGCTTCGTTTCGACGCAGTGGCTGAGGTTGATTATGCAAAGGATATTCAGCCCATTTTTGACAATAGCTGTGTGAAGTGCCACAAGGCCCCCTATGAAAAAGCCGGCCGTATCCGGAAGCCGAAGGCGGGGCTGCGACTGGATACCTACGATTTCGCGATGAAAGGCAGTGAGGATGGCGTGGTTGTGAAACCGGGCAAACCGGAGGACAGCCCCGTCTATAAATTGACGACGCTCGCGCGGGATCACGATGACGCGATGCCACCGGAAGATAAAGCCGACCCCCTGACCGATGCACAAAAGAAGCTATTGTACGATTGGATCAAAGAAGGCGCGCAAAACAGCAAGTAAGGTGTTTGTTGCTTAATTTTAGTGCATCCCGCATGCTTTCCTTTATGGTCCGTACCGGTTGTTTGTATTAATACGAAGAGGCTCCCTATGAGAAAATTCCTGGTTCCAATTGTTGCATACGCTTTAGCTGCGATGCCCCCTGCCTTTGCGGTGGATTTTGTGAAGGATGTCTATCCTATTTTCCAGAAACGTTGCTTCGATTGCCATATCGACCAAGCCAAGCACCCGAAGGGTAAGAAGCCGAAGGGTGAGCTGCGCCTGGACACGCCCGAGATGATCCTCAAGGGTAGTGAAGAAGGAAAAATCCTTGTAGCGGGCGACCCGGAAAAGAGCACCCTCTACAAGCTCGTTTCGCTCCCCGCAGACGACGACGACATCATGCCCCCGAAGGGCGATCCCCTGACCAAGGAGCAGCAGAAGGCTATTTACAACTGGATCAAGGAGGGCGGGAAAATGGAGGGCTGGAAACCCGAAATGGCGAAGGCCCTGGAAGGGGACAAGGCCGAACCCAAGAAGGTGGACCTGGTCGACCAACTCGCCAAGGGGCTTTCTCCCCTGGATGCGAAAGCCACGGCCCCGGTGTCTAAGCTCGGAGGCCTGGTCATGCCGCTGGCCAATAACAATTCGTTGCTCCAGGTGAACCTCAGCTTGACCGACCAGGAGATTGGCGATGCCCAGGTGGCGCAGTTGACCACGCTTAAGTCCCACCTGACCTGGTTGAACCTCGCGGGCACGAAGGTGAGTGATAACGGGCTCAAGTCCTTGAGTGGATTGAAAAACCTCACGCGCCTTCACCTGGAAAAGACGGCGATAAGCGATGCCGGCATCAAGCACCTGAGCGGCCTGGACAACCTCGAATACTTAAACCTCTACGGTACCAAGGTGACCAACGCGGGGTTGAATGAACTGGCCAAGATGAAAAACCTGAAGAAGCTGTACTTGTGGCAGACCGGTGCAGACAAGGCTGCGGTGGAGGCGCTTAAAAAATCGCATCCCGCGCTTTACGTAAACATCGGTTGGGAGAAACCCCCCGTTGTTGAGCAAAAGAAAGAGGAAGCCAAGAAGCCTGAGAAGACCAAGGCCGATCCTGCCAACAAGAATCCGGCCGAGGTGAAATTCGCGGATCTTGCGAAGCTCTTTGACAAGGGCAGCTGCTGCTTCAAGGCGCATGCGGGGGGCAAGGATTGCGGGCACGGTTGCTGCAAGGAAGCGCTGGCCAAGGGGAAGGTTTGCCTGAAATGCAATCCCGGGGCCAAGGGTAAACAGAAGAGTTGATCTGCTCGAATGCAGGATTCATCCTGCCTGGGGTCACTTTCCCAGGGCGGTAGCGATGCGGGTGGGTAGGGTGCCGATTCGCGCTCAAGTGACACCATTTGCGGTTGAATGCGGCACCATCGGATCTTATCTTAACCGGTACCATGGAACAGGGTAGTCATACGTCTAAAGATGATCCGGGCCGGTTTCTTTGCGAGACCGTTTCCCGTCTCCTGCCCATGTACAGGGATGATGCGGAAGATTCTCCGGAGAACATTCTCAGTTCCTGTCCCAACTCCAGCCGGATTATCGATGGGCTGGAAATCCTGATTGACCTGGTCCTGCCCGGCCGCCTGTCTTCGGATTCCATTGCCATGGAGGATTTCGAGGTTTTTCTCATGCGCCGCCTGAGCCACGCCTGGCGTATTCTTCGCCCCGAGCTGGAGCGCGCGGTTCCTTTTCGTTGGCACGGGGAGGCGGCCCGGGTAGAGGGTGCGCCGGAACCCACCGATCCCGGCCGGGCCTCACATGATATCATTCATGCATTCATGAATCGGTTCCCGCACATCCGGGAGATGATTATCGGCGACATCATCGCCGCGTACAATGGAGATCCCGCCGCCCTGAACTACGCCGAGGTACAACTGGCTTACCCCGGCCTGCTGGCGGTCGCCACCTACCGGATCGCCCATGAACTCTACGCGCTGGACGTGCCGATTGTACCCCGGGTGATGAGCGAGTGGACCCACTCCCGCACCGGGGTCGATATACATCCGGGTGCCCGGGTGGGTCGCGGCTTGTTCATCGACCATGCCACGGGGGTGGTCATCGGCGAAACCACTGAGATTGGGGATAATGTCAAGCTCTACCAAGGGGTTACCCTTGGGGCCAGAAGCTTCCCCCTGGATGCCAATGGACATCCGATAAAGCACATTAAGCGGCATCCCACGGTGGAAGATGACGTGGTCATCTACGCAGGGGCAACCATCCTGGGCGGCGAGACCGTGATCGGCGAACGAACCACCATCGGGGCAAATGTTTTCCTGCACGAAAGCGTTCCCCCGGACAGTCTTGTAACGAATCAGCACCCCGAATTGAAGATCAAGGCTGCCAATGGCAACTGAGCTGGCTGGCGAAAAGGCTCCATGCGGGCACGGTCTCCCGGATGCCGTCGGGTATACCCGGGCCTTGCCGGGCGGCGTTGAATCGGGCCTCCACCCGGATCGCTGAGATGTTGCCCCTCCAAATCGATCAACTCGATCGCCTTATCCTGGGGCCGCCCGGCAAGTTGCGGACCCTTCGTGCCGGGGTGTTTGTCTACGCGCTTTTAAGCCTGGTCGCCCACGTGATGTCTGGATATATGCTGTACCCGATACCGGCGCCATATTACGATGACAGTAAAGGGGTCATCAAGCTCACCACGGGTGGTGGCACGCAGATCTCCGCCATCATGAAGGAGAATCCGCGGGCCCGGTACACGATTCTTTTCAGCCACGGGAATGCCGAAGATATCGGCGCGGTTCAATCACTGATGGTGGAACTGCGTGATGCCGGCTTCAGCGTACTCGCTTACGACTATCACGGGTACGGCACGAGTGGGGGTCGACCCTCGGAATCGCGTGTATACATGGATATTCGAGCAGCGTATCTTCATCTTACGGAGAGCCTCCGGATTCCGGAAGAGTCGATCATCCTCTACGGGCGGAGTCTCGGATGCGGCCCCACGATTGAACTGGCCGCGGAGCAGCTCCCGGCCGCGGTCATTCTCGAGTCGCCTTTTGTCTCCGCATATCGCGTAATGACCCGGATCCCCCTGTTCCCTTTCGACAAGTACAAGAACATCAAAAAAATTAGCCGGGTCTCGTCCCCGATACTCTTCATTTACGGCGAAAGGGATCGCGTAATTTCGCCGAACCACAGCAAAAAGCTGCACAAGAAGGCCCGGGCAGAGCTGAAGGAATTGCTTATGATCGAGGGCGTCGGGCATAACGACCTGCACGCGCTTGCCGGTCATGCGGTGGTCGAGGGTATCGTACGCTTTATACATAGGGTGGAAAATCCCGTGGAATCACCCTGAGCCGGTATCCGGGTTCCGTCCCTGGGCCAGGCGGGAATATTCGGTCAATCCTTGGAATCGCAGGCTGGAGATGCCCATGAACCTGAACGGGTCCCGTTCATGGGATTTGGCGCAAAAACCTGTTAATTTCGCTGGACTATGGCAGGAGCCTGAACTATGTATCCCCGCGCGTTTTTGGGGCAGCGGACTTGTTTCCGATGTCGCGCGACAGACAATTTATTGGTTAATAAGAGGTTAGATGGATCAGAAATGGCGAAATCCGGGAAAACGAAAAAGGCGGCCAGCAAGCGTTTCAAAAGAACGGCCACGGGTAAATTGAAGTTTAATCGCCCGGGTAAACGCCACCTGGCTCAATCCAAGAACCGCAAGCGCATGCGCAAACTCTCCAAGTCCGGGATCGTCTCGGCTGGTGACATGAAACGCATGAAAAGGGCCACGGGCGTCTGCTAGATCCCTGGGAACCCGCAAATATACGAATAATCTGGAGATTTCTCATGCCACGCGTAACAAATGCCCCCGCATCACGCAAACGCCGCAAGCGCCGGCTCAAGATGGCCCGCGGTTTCCGCGGCGGACGCAGTAAGCTTTTTCGCACGGCTACCGAGGCGGTAGATCATGCCATGGCGAATGCCTATACGCATCGTAAACAGAAGAAACGTATGTTCCGCCGTTTGTGGATTGCCCGAACTTCAGCCGCGGCCCGCGAACACGGCATGTCTTATAGCCGGTTCATCAACGGCTTGACCAAGGCGGGGATCGAATTAAACCGCAAGATGGTCTCGGAGATCGCGATTCACGATCCCAAGGGTTTTGCAGAGCTGGTGGACAAGGCAAAAGCTGCCATCAGCTGATTTACCGCCAGCGGCCTGTGCTCGATTCTGTGCCGTTATCTCCCCTCCACGAAACCGCATTGAGGCCTCCTTGTGCCCGCTTGCTTCTGGTCAAACCGCATTATTTAGCTGCAAACCTTGACATTCCTATACTTTCAGTAAATACTGAAAGTATAGGAAATAGCATAGGTTCAGCATGAACGATACAAATCAAAAAATCATCCTCGCCGGGGGCAGTGGCTTTCTCGGCCAGTCCCTGGCCAGACATTTTGCGGCAAGGGGCTGTGAGGTGGTGGTGCTCAGTCGCCGCCCGGCACCGGACCAGTCCCGAATTCGCGGGGTTCAATGGGACGCCAAGGGCCTCGGGGACTGGGCGCGCGAGCTGGACGGGGCCCATGGCTTGATCAATTTGACCGGACGCAGCGTCGATTGCCGGTACAGCGCAGCCAACCGGAAGGAGATCCTGGGATCCCGCCTGGATGCAACCCGCGTACTCGGCGAGGCGATTCGCGGATGTGCCAAGCAGCCAGGGGTCTGGTTAAACGCAGCATCTGCGACGATTTATGCCGATACGCGGGGCGATACACCCGCTAACGACGAAGAGCAGGGGGTGATCGGGGAGGGTTTTTCCGTCGATGTCTGCAGGGCCTGGGAGGAGACCTTCTGGGACGCGGAAGTCCCCGGGCTGCGCAAGGTCGTCATGCGTATCGCCATCGTACTGGGGGAGGCGGGTGCGATGGGCCCCATGAAGAGAATGGCGCGGCTGGGGCTCGGCGGGAAAATGGGGAGTGGTGAGCAGTTTATGAGCTGGCTTCATGTTGAGGACTTCGTGCGGATGGTGGATTTCCTCATCGAAAACCAGGACGCGAGGGGCACCTACAACCTTGCCAGCCCCTTCCCCGTGCCCAACCGGGAATTTATGTGCAGCCTGCGCGCGGCCCTGGGAAGGTCCCTCGGTCTTCCCTCACCTCGCTGGCTGCTCGAGCTGGGTGCACGGTTCATCCGGACAGAAACCGAACTCATCCTGAAGAGTCGAAAGGTGGTTCCCAGGCGCCTTGAGGACGCGGGATTTTCATGGACCTATCCACGGGTTAAGCAGGCACTGGATTCGCTGGTTTAAGCTGGATCCCCGGCGGAACGGCTGTGCCCCGGCCCTGCCTGCCTCGGACGATATC
>JAYGFS010000481.1:0-18857 GCA_046581765.1 Verrucomicrobiota bacterium | reverse complement strand
GAAACTCGGACTCCTGGTTCTCCGATATCGTCGAGCTCAAGGATGGCACCGCCCCCGCCTTCGGCACCGGCAGCAACCTCATCCCCGACTGGTATGAACAAGCCACGCGCAACGGTGGTGATTTCATTGCCAACGACTGGGATGGCGGAGGCGAGGCCGAGGTCAACCAGGCCGCCGACAACAACAGCCCCGTCGTTTGGGATATCCCCTCGGCCGGGATCTACACGCTGCGCTTTACCGTCCGCGAAGACGGGGTGGCCGTCGATGCCTTCGTGTTCCAACGGGCCAACCTGCCCGCGCCGACCGGCAACGGTCCCGCCATGTCACAAGTCATTCCCGAGCCCTCCAGCCTGGGCCTCCTGCTGGTGGGGGGGCTGCTCCTGTACCGCAAAACGCGGCGGCACTAGGGCCGATATTCCTCCGCCCTATGCCCGGGGAAGGGACGTTCACCGGTCCGCACGCGATCCCCTCAGCCTACGCGGACGGGCTTCCCCGTCCGGGCACTCTCGTAGATCGCGCAGATCAGCTTCACGCTCCGCATGCCCTCACGACCGGCACAAGCCGGCCGCGCCCTCTTGCCCCGCAAGGCATCCACCAGGTCCTGGAACTGGCGCTGGTGTCCCTCATGCGAGATCGCCCGGGGATCGGACGCGCCTCCCGAGGGCTCAGCCCCGGCAGTGAACTTCCCAAATATCGTTCTGTCCGAGCGCCGGGGCTTCGAGAATGCCCAGTGCAACAGGTCGTCTTCCTCCACCGCGATCGAGCCCTCGGTTCCGCTGATCCACAGGCACTTGGGATAACCGGGATACATTTCCGTGCTCGCTTCGATCACGCCGAGGGCGCCGTTCCTGAACTTCAGGTTCGCCACCACGTGTGTTTCCACCTCAATACGCTTTCGCGAGGGGCGGCTGGTATACGCGAAGACCTCCACCGGATCGCCCATCAGGTGGATCAACAAATCAACGGCGTGGATCCCCTGGTTCATCAGGCAACCACCGCCGTCCAGGGCCCGGGTTCCCCGCCAGGCAGCTGAGTCGTAATAGGCCTGGTCCCGGTACCAGCGGATAAAGGCACTGCCGCTCACCGGTTTACCGATCCGCTTTTCATCGAGGGCCTGCTTGATAACCTTCGTGACATCCTTGAAGCGCGAGGGGAAAATCGTCACCAGCTTTACCCGCTTCCTCGCGCAGGCATCGATAATCTGCTGACAGCGTTCGGGCGTCACCTCGAGCGGTTTCTCTACCGCGACATGCTTGCCGGCCCGGGCCGCGGCGATCGCCGGATCGCGATGGGCGCCGGAGGGCGTGGCGATGCATACCACATCGACTCGGGGGTCGGCCAGGAAGGCCTCATAGTCCGCATAGGGAAGGCATCCATATCGCTCGGCAAAGCGTTTGGCTTTCTCCATGTCCCGGCTGTAACAGGCATGCAGGCCCCCACCGACCAGGGCCTGGACCGCCCGGGCATGGAAATCGGCAATGGTGCCGAGGCCCACAATGCCAAATTGAATTCGCTCAGGACTCATCACAAAGCTCCGCACGGGGTGGCTCGACATTTCAAGCCACCTCATCTACATAATGAAGAAATACCCTCAACGAAAGCACACGCTATGAAAACATGCCGATTCCTCGCCCTTCTGCCCCGCTTCAGCAGCGGGGCTGCCTGCCGGGCGGTGAACATGGTGATGACAGCCAAAACGAAGCAGCAGCCTCCCGCGTGCCCATGGCAGGCCAGGCACCACGCATGAATAAAGCGCTCCACGGCCACCCCGCCTGGATCGGTATCGTCTACTTCCTCGTCGCGGCCACCCCGGGATTCTGGTTTCCGGTCGTGTCCAACATCCTGAAAGCCCAGGGCTGGAGCCACATCATCACCTGGACCTTTCTCGTCCCTCCCCTTGTCGGGATGATCTCTCCCCTGCTTTTCGCCGCCCGGGCAGACCAGCACATTCCAGCGGAAAAACTACTCGGCGGCATTCTACTCGTCGGCTCGCTCTTTCTCTACCTGGCCTTTCACGAGCTCGAACGCGGGCTCTATCCGGAACGCTTCCTGGCCTTCATCGCCATCACCGCTTTAATCACCGCACCAGCCTGGTCCCTGCTGACCACGATCACCTTCACCTGGGTAGACAAGGGCAGGGGAAGTTTTGGCGTGTACCGGGTCTGGGCAACCCTGGGCTGGATGGCCGCCGGGTGGATCGTGAGCAGCCTGGCGCTCGACACCTCCGCCTCAACCGGGAAACTCGCGGTCATTACCCGCATCATCGCGGCCGCCGCTTGCTTCATGCTTCCCAGCACCCCGCCAGGAGGTAAAGCCTCCAAGCGGTGGCGGGATTCCCTTGGCCTAAGCGCCCTAAAACTCATGCGTGAGCGGGACATCGCGGTATTTCTTATTATCAGCTGCCTGTTCTCCATCCCACTCGCCGCTTTTTACATGCATACCCCGCCGATGCTGCAGGAACTTGGCGTCAAAAGCGTCGCGGCGACCCTGACTATTGGCCAGGTGACCGAAGTCTTCGCGATCCTCGCGATCACCACCGTGATGGGCAAATGTCGCATCAAGTGGCTGCTACTCTTCGCGATCCTGTGCGGCGCGGCACGTTACGCCCTGTACGCCATCGCAACACGTCAGGGCTCCGTGCCCATAGCGATCATCGGCATCGCCTTCCACGGCCTGTGCTGGACCTTCTTCTACGAAGCCGGCCGCATCTTCCTCGACAGAAAAGTCTCCTTGGCCTTCCGTAGCCAGATCCAGGCATTGATGGGAATGTTCAGCGGAAGCCTCGGCAGTATCGCCGGCACCCTGATCACCGGGGCCCTGTACAACGGCATGGTGGTGGACGGAGTGCCCGGTTGGCCCGCTTACTGGTGGTTGCTCACCGGGATGATTGTCCTCTGCGCAATTGGGTTTCTCCTGGGCTATAAAGGTGACCCGGCGGGTCACGGGTCCGGATGAAGAGCAGGAAAATCCTCCCTTGTACCGCTTGGCCAACTGCGCTACCCTTTTCTCAACCGGAGAAACCCCATGAAAATGAAACTGATCACCCTGATCCTTGCATGTACCTGTACCCTTCCCTGGACGCAAGCGGCGGTAGAGCCCATCAGCCTTATTCTGGGCGGTACGGCCCTGAATTATACGGTACCCGCAGGCAAAGTCCTCGTAATCGAACATGCCATGGCCACCAGCTCGGACGGTAAACTGATCCTGCGGCGCGAGTTCATCCTCGACAACGGGCCGGCCGTGCCGACCTTTTTGAATATTACCTTGAACAACAGCTACACCGACGGAACCCTGTACAGCCTGAACCGTCCGCTGAAGATCAAGGCGGGATCGAAAATTCACCGCAACCAGATCACCCCTAGCAGCACGACCTACCTGTTCGGCCTGCTGGTGGACGAAGCCGATCTTTTCGCCGCTGTTCCGAACGAGATTGAAGACGGCCGGGTAGCTGCCGGCGTCTTCTCCGCAACGGTCCAGGCAAGCTCGGCACGGCCGGCACGCGCGGTGGTTGAAAAAAGTGCGGATGCCCAGACCTACGTGACAGACAGCAGCGCGAGCGTGACCCGGACCGACGCCGGCACGCTCTCGGTAACCAGCTCCACGGATGATGCGATAAAGCTCATCCGCGTGGATCTACGCGCGCGCCCGAGCGAGTGAATGCTGCACCTCGGGTCACCCACATCCATCGCCCCATCGAGGCAACCCGCCTCATGCTTTAACCCATCCCGGATTTTCTTATGAACCACGCCTGCCTCCCCACCCTCTTCTGTATTCTCTTTATCCTCAACACCTGGAGCATCGATGCGCCGAAGGACCTCCTTGAACGCTCCGGTGTAAAAGGCGGCTTGATCGTCCACCTCGGCGCGAGCGATGGCAAACTGAGCCACGCCTTGAAGGCGCATGACGGCTTTTTGGTTCACGCACTGAACCGCGACGCGAAGATCGTGGAACAACTGGGCGAACACATCCAGGAGGCGGATGGTTACGGTCCGGTTTCCGCCGAGCACTTGAGCGGCGAGCGATTGCCCTATGCGGATTCGCTGGTGAATTTGATCATCGTGGAGGACCCGCAAGGGATCAGCCGGGATGAAATACTCCGGGTACTTGTACCCAACGGCGTCGCGTTGATTCGCGCGGGTGATGACTGGAAAAAGGTCGTCAAGCCCTGGCCGGGAGACATCGATGAATGGACGCACTTCATGCACGGCCCGGACAACAACGCGGTCGCAAAGGACACCCGCGTGTCGAGTCCGCAAAGGCTGCAGTGGCTGGGGGGACCGAAATGGGCGCGTGGACACGAGGTACTTGCAACGATCAGCGCCGTGGTCACCGCCAAGGGTCGGATTTTTTACATCGCCGACATGGGACCGATTGCCTCGGTTGACCTGCCGCCACAATGGCGGCTGATCGCGCGCGATGCGTTCAATGGCATCCTGCTCTGGGAAAAGGAAATCACCAAGTGGGAATGGACCCACCGGCCCTTTCGCTCGGGGCCTACGCATCTCCCGCGCCGCCTGGTGGCGATTGATGATACGGTCTACTTCACGCTGGGGATCGGCGAGCCGGTCAGCGCGATGGACGCGGCGACCGGCGAGGTAAAACAACGCTACGCGGGCACCGAAGGCACGGAGGAAGTTATTTATGAAGGAGGGACCATGTACGTGGTCGCAGGCGATCCGAAAGCGCAGGAGGCGGTCGACCTGGCCGTACGCCGGGGTACCCGTCAACCCCGCATCGATAAGCGTATCATGGCCATCGATCCCGTGAGTGGAAAGGTGTTGTGGACCAAGGCGGATTCGGACACCGGCGACCTGTTCGCGCAGACGGTGGCGGTGCAAGGCGATGCCCTGGTGCTGCAGAACACGCGGGCAATTATCTGCCTCGATACGAAAACCGGCTCTCAACGCTGGAGGACAACCCGCTATGCATCCATCGCCCGACCGGCCTGGTCGGTTCCGACGGTGGTCCTGTACAAAGACGTGGTGATCTCGGGTGACCGCGGCGGACCGAAAAGCGTACCGACCAGCGATCCCGGTCCGCAAACCGTAAACTGGACAGTGAGCTTCTCCGGAGGCAATGCACCGCTGGGTGAAATTGCCGGGTATGCGCTCAAGGACGGGAAGAAAATCTGGAGCGAACCCTGCCAGGAAGGCTATAACGCACCGGTCGACGTGTTGATTTCGGATGGTTTATTGTGGACGGGGAATTACGTGAGGGCCCGCGATGCCGGGATCACCCGGGGCCTGGACCCACAGACGGGCGAGGTGAAACGCACGCGGCCCAGCGATCTCAAATACTTTTCGCCGGGGATGAGTCACGCACGATGCTATCGAAACCGGGCGACGGACCGGTTTCTTCTGCTTGGACGTTCGGGGATAGAATTCGTCGACGTGAAGACCGGTGATGCCGAACCGAATCACTGGACCCGAGGCACCTGCCAGTTCGGAGTGATTCCCGCCAACGGAATGGTGTATGTGCCGCCGCACACCTGCGCGTGTTACCTGAAAACCAAGTTAAACGGCTTTAATGCCCTGGCCCCGGACCCCCAGCCCACTTCGGCTGAATCGGCCCCGCAACTGGAGGAAGGCCCGGCCTTTGGCCGGGTCGAAGACCGGATGGAGACCACGCCCGCCGATTGGCCGACCTTTCGACAGAACAACCAGCGAAGCGGTTCGGTGAAGACCACGGTTTCCCCTAATTTGAAACCCGCCTGGACGGCCGAACTGGGCGGGGAATTGTCCGCACTCGTGGTTGTGGAGGACATCCTCCTCGTCGCGCGCAAGGATACCCACCGGGTATACGCGCTGGACAGCGCCAACGGCAAGACGCGCTGGTCTTTCACCGCCGGGGGACCGGTGGACAGCCCGCCGACGATCCACGAGGGAATGGTGCTTTTCGGTTCGGTCGACGGCCATGCCTATTGCTTGCGGCTGAGCGACGGAAAACTCATCTGGCGTTTTCGTGCAGGCCCGGAAGACCGCCGTATTATTATCGACAATCACCTGGAATCCGCCTGGCCGGTTCACGGAAATATCCTGGTGCAGAACGAGGCCGCGTACTTCTGTGCCGGGCGCTCGGTGTATCTCGATGGCGGAATATACCTTTACGCGCTCGACCCTGAAACGGGGGCGATCAAGCATGAGAACCTGTTCTCGCACCGCGATGCGGAAACGGGGCAACAACCGCGCGAGCGCGTGAGGGGTTTCGATATGGACAGTGGTCTTCCGGACGTGTTTTCAAGCGACGGGACAGCGGTCTTCATGCGGGATACGAAGCTGAGCTTTGAATTGGAACCTCAGGAAGCCACGACCACCCACCTCTGGTCTCCGACGGGCTTCCTCGACGATTCCTGGTGGCACCGGAGTTACTGGTTGATCGGCGATAAATTCCAGGCGGGTTGGGGGGGCTGGAGTCGTGAGGGCAACATCGTTCCCGCCGGACGGATCCTGTGTTTTAACGAAGAAACCATCTTCGGCTTTGGGCGGAATATATATCCCAGGGGCAACGCGGGCCAATGGAAAAAAGGCGAGTATTACCGGCTCTACTCGGCAGCGAAAACGAGAACGCCCCCTCCCCCGAAGCCTGGCCCGGCTGAGGCGGGAAAGAACAAGCGTCGCACGAAAAAGCCAGCACCCAGGTCGAAGGTGAATTACAACTGGTCTTTCGAGGTAGAGCCGGAAGTCCGGGCGATGGTGCTGACGGAGAATGCACTGTTTACTGCGGGGGCCCTGGGACATACCCATAAGTCACAGGAGGCCTACGAGGGCAAGGAGGGGATCAGCCTGCAGGTCTTCTCCCACCATAACGGCACCGTTCTCGCACGGGTTTCGCTGGAAAGCATGCCGGTATTCGACGGGATGGCCGCAGCCCGCGGGCGCTTGTTCCTGGCGACCAAGGACGGTCGGGTTCATTGCTGGAAGTGAGGGGTTTCCGCCTGCGCCGGGCTCCCGGGCGATTTCGCCAGGGCCCGCCCCATCCAATACGACTACCGTCGCACGCAGTCTCTATTTCACTTTCCCGGATGCCGTGTCGTGCTCGCTCAGCTTGACCGACACGATCTTGGACACGCCTTTCTGTTCCATGGTCACCCCGTATAACACATCGGAAGCGGTAATGGTCTGCTGGTTGTGCGTAATCACGATAAATTGTGACTGGGCCACAAACTCCTTCACCACCGCGACAAATCGACCGATGTTCGCGTCATCTAACGCGGCATCCAATTCATCCAGCACGCAGAAGGGACTCGGCTTCACCATGTAAAGCGAGAACAGTAATGCAACCGCCGTCATTGTCCGTTCTCCGCCGGAAAGCAGGGAAATGGTTTGCAATTTTTTCCCGGGCGGACGGGCGATAATATCGATTCCGCACTCCAGGACATCATCTTCATCGACCAGAACCAACTTGGCGGTTCCACCACCAAAAAGCTTCTGGAACATGCCCTGGAAGTTCTCGTTCACCTGTTCAAAGGTCCTGGTAAAACGCTCGGTGCTTTCAACCTCGATCTTCTTTATCATTTCCAGCAGCTGTTGCTTGCCGTTGACCAAATCCTTCTGTTGATGCACCTGGAATTGATAAAGGTCCTCCAGTTCCTGCAACTCCTCGATGGCGATCAGGTTAACCGGGCCCATGGCGTCCAGCTTGGATTTTAGCTCGGCGACCCGCGTCTCCAGTTCTTCGGCTGACGGGGGCTGCCCCTCCACCCATTCCGGATCCGGCTCTTCGAACAGGCGTTCCTCGCTGATCTGGTATTCCTCAGAGAGGCGGTCGACGGCGCTCTGTCGACGCACCTTCTGCTCGGCGGCGCGGATCTCCAGCTTGTTCTTTTCTTCGTGCTGACTATCCATGCCCACACGTTGTTCACGCAGATGCCGATCCGCGTCTTCCACCGTTTTCATGCGGGCACCACGCTGGCTCCGGTGTTCTTCCAGCTTGGCGTTCTCAGTCTTCACCGCCAGTTCCATCGGGGCCAGGCGATCCTCCGCCTCGCCGATTTGATTGGCTAGATTGGCAACCCGCGTCTTATTGGAGCTGACCCCTTCGGAACGCTCCTTGATCAGGATTTCCAGTTCGCCCACGCGCTCCTGCATGGATTCCTGCTGGCGCGTCACATGGCCGGCCTGCTGGCTCAGCTCGGCAAACTGAATACGTTTTTCGGTTACACCGGCCCCGGTTTCCGAACGATCTTTTTCAAAGGCCTCGAGTTCCTTTTCCCGGGCGTTGATTTCAGAACGCGTATTCGACTGTTCGGTCCGCAAGCACTCGATCTGATCCGCGATCTTCGCCCGCTGGTCCCCCGAGGACGATCCCTGCCCCACCATTGCGTTCAACTCCACGGTGGCTCTTTCCGCCTCCTGGTCCGCCTGTTTGACGGTGCGCATGAATACCTGCTGCTCGCCTTCCTGCTGTGCGAGCTCGCGGCGGACCTGCCCCAGGGTTTCCCGCGCCTCCTGCACCGCTTCCCCCGAAGAAGTATCCTCCCGGTGCATGGCGGCGAGCACCTGCTCTTTAAGCGCGAGCTCGGCCTGGGATTCCTCCAGTTCTCTTTCCGCCTGCTCGCGCATCTGCTTGCGCGCAAGGGGATTCCCCTGTTGCTCGTTCGGCATCCAGTATTCGGCCGTTCCGTCTCCGCGGAGAATCGCGCCATCGCGGGTGACAAAGGAGGCATGGCCATCCCCGAGGACAACCTGCTCCAGGCTGCCCACGACACGCACGGAACCCACCAGGTACTGTGCGAGATGGGTGACTTTCGGGTCAAAGGTGATATGATCTATGAGGGCGACACCGATCGTGTTATCCGTCACGAGCGGCTCTTCAAGATTTGCGGACAGCATACGGGCCGCACCTTCCTTGCGCGTCCGCAACACTTCCATGAAGGTCCGCGCCACGGCGACATCTTCCACAACCACGGCGTCCAGCCAGGTCCGCAGCACCGATTCCAGGGCCACCTGGTATTCGGGTTCAACCGAAAACATTTCGGCCAGGGCACCGATCACACCGCCGCGATCAACGCCATCGCCCTGCTCCTGCAGCAAGAGGCGGGCACCGCCGGGAAAGGCTTCGTCTTCGCCCTCGGGAACCGTGAGCATCTCAATACGGGCGCGCAGGCCGGCGGATTGCTGCTCCAGCTTGCCCATTTCATTTTTGAGGCTCGAGATTTCATCGCCCTCGCCCTTCCGTCGATTCAAGAGCTCGTCCAGGACGTGCTGTTTAGCCTCCACGTCATTGCGTAAGCGGGCGATTTTGCCTTCCAGTTCTTCCAGGCGAGCCTTGCTCTCGACCAGTCTATTCGCCGACTCTTCCTGTTCAGCCGTCAACCGTTCCTTGCGAATGACCGAGGAGCGTTCACGCGCATCATATTCTGACAATTCGTTGTGCAACTGGGTGTTGCGGTCATCCAGCTTTATCGACTGTTGACGAAGGGAAGCCAACAGATTGCGAGAGGCTTGGGCTTTCTCGTCTATCTGCTTCTGGGCCTCCAGGCTTTCGCTCAGGGAGGCCTGGGCGGCAGCCCGTGCTTCCTGGATGTCCCCCAGGCGACCCTGCTCCTCTTCCAGGTTCCTGCGGTGTTCCGCGAGCCGGGACTGGGCCGCCTCGGCATCCTTACTGTCGCGATTGGCATAAGCCTCCAACTCCGCGATGCGGTCACGATTAGCTCCAATAGATGACCGGGTGCCTTCAAACTCGTTCCGGAGTTCAATCGTGGTTTCCATAGCCGTGGCGATGGTGGACTCGGTGCGCGTCAATTCCTCGCGAGCACTGGAGGCTTTCTGTTCCGTTTGCCGAACATCTTCTTTCCGCTTTTCGACCAGCTCGCTCAATTCCTTGATCTGCCCATCCATCTGGAAGATTTCTTCATCCAGGGTTTTTAAGCGTTTGCGATTCAAGTACAGGTCGTAGCCACGCAACTCACCCTGAAGGCCCCGGTAGCGCCGCGCCTTTCCGGCCTGGCGTTGCAATGAACCTATACGACGCTTCTGTTCACGAATGATATCATCGATGCGCAAGAGGTTTGTATCCGTCTGCTCCAGCCGACGCATGGTTATTTTCTTGTCGGCCTTATACTTGGAAATCCCGCTGGCCTCCTCGAACACCATGCGACGATCCTCGGGACGACTGCTGAGGATCTGGTCTATTTTTCCCTGCTCCAGAATCGAATAGGAGCCCTTGCCAATACCGGTATCCATGAACAGGCGCTGGATATCTCTAAGCAGGCAAGGTTTCTTGTTCTTGTAGTACTGGCTTTCGCCCGAACGGTGAACGCGCCGGGTGATGGAGACCTCGTGATGCTCGGTGCCCAACGCTTCCTCGCAATCGACCAGGGTCAGCGTAACCTCAGCCATGTTGAGCGGTCTCTTGGTATCGGTGCCGCTAAAGATAACGTCCGTCATTTGCCCACCCCGCATCGCCTTGGCACTCTGCTCACCGAGTACCCAGCGCACGGCATCGCTGATATTGCTCTTTCCGCAACCGTTGGGGCCCACGATAGCAGTCAGTCCAGGCTCAAAAACCAATTCTGTCTTCTGGGAAAAACTCTTAAACCCGACCAAATTCAATTTCTTCAGATACAATACGACTCTCCTGGCGCCCGGGTCCGACCCTCCACCCGTAAAGCTAAACCGCTGTGAATAAAGGCCTTAAGGAAGACCAACACCACTATATCATGTGGCCATTTGCCAGGCAACTACAAGATGTGGTGTTTTTAGCCGTTCCGGACGCCGATATCCAGCGGGCCCGACCGAACCCCTCTGCAGCGAAAGTGCCGCCCATACATGCCGGGGACACGGCTTGCCCGGGACGGGCCCGATAACAGGCCCGTGCAGGCTGGAGGCCTAGTTTGTAGCTGACATCCCACGCGAAAAGAAATACGAAGGCGCGCGATGATAAAAACCCTGACCACCTTCCTGTTAGCCAGCGCTTTCGCCGCCCTTGGCTTCGCCCAGGAAGCCCCCTCAACAAACATCATCATGCGCGTGAACGGACAGAACCTGACACGCGGCCTGCTCGACCGCGAGCGCGCTGGACTGGCAAAAGCAATGCCGGACGCCTCGGAAATCCTGGTCATGAAGACCGCTGTCTCCAATTTGATTCAACGGGTAGCGCTCAACCAGGCGGTGGAAAAAGACCAGATCACGGTGACGAATGACGAGGTGGCAGAACAGGTCAGGGAAACAAAAGGGCTCCTGCCGGACAACATGTCATTCAATGGTTTCCTGGCACAGCGGGGGATGGATAAAGGCCAATTCATCCAACAACTGGCGTCCACAATCAAGGTGAATAAGTTTTTCCAGAAGCGTGTCCCTCCGTATGAACCCTCTGCGGCCGACATCGGAAAGTACTTCCGCGAGAACAAGGATAAATTCTTTATCCCGGCGGCGGTCGACGTTCAGCATTTTAAGATCTTGGTCGACGAAAACGATACCGGTGATACCATCACAAAAAAGCGTAACCAGATGACGCGCTACCTGGAACAGATTCAGAAGGGGGAATCCTTCGACGACCTGGCGACGCTTTTTTCCGAGGGCCCGCGCGCAAGTGAGGGCGGACGCCTCGGCATGCTGGGCCGGGAGGCCTTCAGCGATGAGCTTCGCGGGGAAGTCTTTAAGTTAAAGGAAGCCGGCGCGTTTACCGAGATCCTTACGTCCAAGCAGGGCTTGCACTTCTTCAAAATGCTCGGACACAGGGAGGCTGTACCGCTTCGGCTCGACCAGAGCCATGAACATATCCGTGGATTTCTTAAACGCCGACATCAGCAGGTGGAGCGAGACCGCATCCTGAAGAACTTGGTGGTAGCGGCCAAGGTTGAACGATTGTAGTCCGGCCCATTGCACCATCCGGGCCTTTTCCGGAATCCGCGTAGCCACAACTCCTCAGCTGCCAGGTGTACACCGGGGCTTCGCCGTTTAAATCTGCCGCCGGAACGCCTTCCCCGGCATATCCTGGCGACCGGATATTGCCGGTATGCCTACTCCGACAGGGTGTAAACCAGCTTGTTCAGCTTCTCCACCCGCTCCAACAGGTCCTTCTTCAGCTCCCTTTGCCGGTCGATCACATCCTCGGGCGCGTGCGCCACGAATTTTTCGTTATCCAGCTTCTTGGTAACCTTGTCGAGATTGCCCTGGACCTTGTTGAGCTCTTTCATCAAGCGCTCCACCTCGGCGTCCCGGTCGATGAGGTCTTCCACCGGCATGCAAATCGAACCGAGTTTGGTCAACGCGCTGGGTACCGCGCTGTCCGGTTCATAATCCGGGTCAAGGGTGATGAGATCCGCCTTCAGCAGGGCCACCACCGAGGCCAGGTCCTTCTCCAGGCGCTTACACGCTTTTTCACTGTTGGGCTTGATGGTGAAATTCACCCGCTTGGCAGCGAGATTGTAATCCGACTTGAGCAGGCGTCCGGTCCGAATCAGATCGCGCTTGTCTTCGACGTACGCGAAAATCACCTGGGTCGCACCCCAGGGCTTCAACTCGTCCACGTCCAGGGCCGTGGGCCAGGGCGCCCCCTGGATACTCTCGTGTTCACCGTTGTACCCCATGGCATGCCAGAGCTCTTCGGTCACAAAGGGCATCACCGGGTGAAGCAAACGAATGGCCTGGCTGAAGACATGGTGCATGACCTTCAGGACGGCATCCTTGCGAGCGCTGTCATCGCCGAAAAAAGCCTGCTTGCTGGATTCGACATACCAATCGCAAAAGTTGTGCCAGATAAAGTCGTACAACTCCTTGGCGTAGTCGTTGAAGCGGAATTTCTCCAAATTCTCGCCACAGGCGTTGATCGTGTCCTGCAACTTGAACAGGATATGCTTGTCGTCACTGCTCAATATCGACGTATCCAACTCGGGCCGCGCAAAATCGGTGGGGGTCGCACCCTGCATCTGCATGAAGCGCGCGGCGTTCCATATTTTCGTGGCGAAATTCCGGCCGATCTCAAAGTCCTTGAACCCTTCACGCAGCTTTTCGTTCAAGTTGCCGTCCTTGTCGAAACCCACCGTAAGCTGGACATCCTGACCGGTGGCCGTGAGCATGACCAGGGTGAATCGCAGGGAGTCGGCGCTGTACTTTTCAATCACATCCAGGGGGTCGATCGAATTGTTGTAGGATTTTCCGGGCAAGGGACTCTTGCTCATCTTCCGACCCAGTTCATCCCGCACGGTCCCATGCAGGTAGACCTCGGAAAAAGGTATCTCGCCCATAAATTCAAGGCCCGCCATGATCATTCGTGCGACCCAGAAGAATAGGATTTCCGGCGCCGTACTGAGGGTGTTCGTCGGATAGTAGAACTTCATGTCATCGCTCTCCTCCGGCCAACCGAAGGTGCTGAAGGGCCAGAGCCATGAGCTGAACCAGGTATCGAGCACGTCCTCATCCTGACGAATCTCGCCCGAGGAGCAGTTCGGGCAAGCCTGCGCATCCTCGCGGTCGGCCCATTCATGGTCGCAGGCACTGCAGTAAAAAACCGGGATGCGGTGTCCCCACCATATCTGGCGGGAAATGCACCAGTCCCGGATGTTATCCATCCAGTTCAAATACGTTTTGTTCCAGCGCTCGGGCACAAACTTGATGCGGCCTTCGTTCACGACATCAATCGCGGGACGGGCCAGCGGCTTCATTTTTACAAACCACTGCGGTGACAGGCGGGGCTCGACCACGGTGTGGCAGCGATAACAATGCCCCACCTGGTGTTTATGATCCTCAATTTTGACCAGAAGCCCTTCGGCTTCGAGGTCCGCGACAATATTTTTCCGGCATTCAAACCGATCCTGGCCGGCGTAGGGACCAGCATTTTCGTTCATCGTCCCGTCTTCGTTCATCACGTTAATCGAAGGCAGGTTGTGGCGCTGGCCCATCAGGTAATCATTCGGATCGTGGGCGGGAGTGACTTTCACCACGCCGGTACCAAACTCCGGATCGACATAGTCATCTTCTATGACGATCAACTCGCGACCGAGAATCGGAAGGGTCGGGGTTTGCTCCTTCAGGTGGGCATAGCGCTCATCGCGGGGATTAACCGCAATACCGGTATCCCCAAGCAGGGTTTCCGGGCGGGTCGTTGCGACGATGATCGCCTGTTCCCTGGTCCCATCCTTCACCATGTAGCGAATGTGGTAGAACTTTCCCTGCTCCTCGCGGTGTTCACTTTCTTCATCGGAAAGCGCCGTATGGCAACCACAACACCAGTTGATAATGTAGTTGCCTCGATAAATGAGACCTTTCTCATACAGCCGACAGAAGGCTTCGCGGACGGCCCGACTCAAGCCCGGGCTCGTGGTGAAGGCTTCACGATCCCAGTCACATGAACACCCCAATTTGCGGAGCTGATGGGTAATTGTAGAGCCGTTTTTCTCTTTGTACTCCCAGACCCTCTCCAGGAATTTCTCCCGACCGATATCATCCCGAGTCAAACCTTCTTTCCTGAGATCGCGTTCCACAACGCTCTGGGTGGCAATCCCTGCATGATCGGTTCCCGGGACCCAAACGGTATTGTAACCCTGCATGCGCTTCCAACGGATAAGGACATCCTGGACGGTGTTATTCAGCGCATGACCCATGTGCAATACGCCTGTCACATTCGGTGGAGGAATGACGATGCTGTACGGTTCCCCGCCTTTCGCATGATCGGATGAGAAGACCTTGTCGGCTTCCCACCTGGCGTACCACTTGGTCTCAATGGCATGCGGGTCGAAATGCTTATCAAGTTCAGGCATTCTTTTTCTCTTCCAACAAAAGCTTGAACTCCATGCTGTCGATCAAGGCTTCCAGGGAGGCCTCGATGATATTTTCGGATACCCCAACCGTGCTCCAGGTATCAACCCCATCGGTAGACTCGACAAGCACCCGCGTCTTGGCGGCCGTATGCTCCTCGGGGTCCAGGATACGCACACGGTAGTCGGTCAAAATCACCTCGGCAAGCACCGGGAAGAATCGAGTAAGCGCCTTGCGCAGGGCCTGGTCGAGCGCATCAACCGGGCCATCGCCTTCGGCTACGGTGTATTCAGACTCTCCGTTCACATCGATTTTCACCGAGGCTTCCGCAATCGTCTTCCCGTACGCGTCCCGCTTTTCCGAAAGGGCGCGGAACATTTCCAGGGTGAAAAAGGACCGGTGCTGCTTGAGCGTTTTTTGAATCAGCAATTGAAAAGACGCATCGGCCGCCTCGAATTCGTACCCGGCCTGCTCCAGGCGTTCCAATTCACCACGAATCTCCTTCACCTCGGGTGCACTCTTGTCGTAGTGCAGCCCCATCTCAACCAACTTGAGAAATACGTTGCTCGCACCGGACAATTCCGAGATCAGAATATGCCGGTCGTTGCCGACTTCGGATGGGTCGATGTGCTCAAAGCTGGCGGGATTTTTCCGCACGCCATCCACGTGCATGCCGGCCTTGTGGGCAAAGGCACTCTCGCCGACATAGGGCAACTTCGGATTCGGCCGCACGTTCGCCAGCTCGTACACGAATTCGGCCACGTCATGCAACTGCCCGATACTGCCCTCCTGCAGGCAGTCGTAACCAAGCTTCAACTTGAGGTTGGCGATCACGGAATTCAGATTCGCATTACCGGTCCGCTCGCCAAAACCATTGATGGTGCCTTGGATATGCACCGCACCGGCCTGGATGGACGCGATGGAGTTGGCCACGCCGAGCTCGGCATCGTTGTGAGCATGGATGCCGACCGGCAGACCGGTGGCATCGATCACGGCCCGGGTACATTCAGCCACTTCGTGTGACATGGTGCCACCGTTGGTGTCGCAGAGTACGAGAATGTCGGCCCCCGCGTCCCCGGCCGCCTTCAGCGTGGAAATCGCATATTCAGGATCATCTTTATACCCGTCGAAAAAATGCTCCGCGTCGTACACAACTTCTTTACCGTGCTCCTTGAGAAAAGCGACCGTGTCCGCGATCATGGCCCGGTTCTCCTCTTCGGTCGTGCGCAGGACGTCGTACACGTGCAGCTTCCAGCTTTTGCCAAATATGGTGACCACCGGGGTATCCGCCTCGATCAGGGCCTGGCAGCCAAGGTCGTCTCCAGGATGGATATTCGCCCGCCGGGTACTCCCGAAAGCCGTGATCCTGGCGTGGCTCAAACCCTGCTTTTTCACGTCGCGAAAAAAGGCCATGTCCTTGGGATTGGACGCAGCATAACCGCCTTCAATATAGTCGACGCCGAACTCGTCCAGGCGCTTGGCCACGCGCAATTTTCCGCCGGGAGAAAAGGAGATCCCCTGACCTTGCGCACCGTCCCGCAACGTGGTGTCGTAGATCACAATACGTTTCATGTTTCGGATAAACTTTCCTCTTTATCCAAACCGAAGGCGGTGTGGATGACGCGAACAGCCTTGTCGGCCTGCGCTTCCTTGATGATGACCGACGTGCGGATTTCACTGGTGGAGATCATGTGAATGTTGATCTCGTTTTCAGCGAGCGCGCTGAACATACGGTAGGCGATACCGGTGTGGTTGCGCATGCCGACGCCGACGATGCTGATCTTGGCCACTTTCTCGTCGTACATGACTTCCGCGTGTTCAATACCGCTCATGGTATTCGAGAGCACGGTCTTCACCTTCTTGAGTTCATCCGCGTTGGCGGTGAAGGATATATCATTCCGCCCCTGCTTGCTGTCGCTCTGGACGATCACATCGACATTGATGTCGGCGCGGAATATTTCCTGGAATATTTTAGCTGCCACGCCGGGCTGATCCACCACGTCGGTAATGGTTATCTTGGACTGGTTTTTATCTATAGCGATTCCGCGAATAACAACGTCTTCCATATCTTTGACCTCTTCTTTCACAAGCGTTCCCGGCTTGAGCCGGAAACTGCTGAGCACTTCCAGCTCCACTTTATATTTCTTGGCATATTCGACCGCACGGGACTGCAGGATATTCGCACCCATGCTCGCGAGCTCAAGCATTTCATCGTAGGCGATGACATCCAGTTTCTGCGCCGCGGATACGATCCGCGGATCGCTCGTATAAACCCCGTCAACATCGGTAAAGATTTGGCAACGATCGGCCTTCACGGCCGCAGCCATGGCCACCGCGGTCAAGTCAGAACCCCCACGCCCGAGCGTAGCGATATTCTGCTCAGCGGTCAGCCCCTGGAAGCCCGCCACGATGACCACCCGGCCCTTCTGGATCTCATTGAGCACCCGTTCAGGCTGGATTTCTTTGATTTTCGCCTTCGTGTGGGTGCCATCGGTAAAGATCCCTGCTTGCGGACCGGTCATGGATACCGCCTCCGCACCCAGGGCATGCAGGGCCATGGCGAGGAGGGAGATGGAAATCTGTTCGCCGGTGGATAAGAGCATATCGAATTCGCGATCATTGGGATCCGCGTGGACTTCCCCAGCCAGCTTAACCAGTTCATCGGTGGTCTTTCCCATGGCACTGACCACCACGATGACCTGGTTGTCCTCTTGAATCGTATCGTAAATCCGCTGTGCCACGCGCTGGATGGATGCTGCATCCGCAACGGAAGTTCCACCGAATTTTTGTACTAACAGTGCCATGATTACCTTTTCTGAAAAAATTCAAAGAGACGTGTTGCCGACAGGGTGCCCGCCTTGCCGCGGCGAGCCTGCCCCTCGCTCCATTGTTTCACAGCATCGCTTTCGACCTCCGGTTCATAGAGCACAACCGGTGTTTTCGCCGAGAGGGGTTTACCGGTATCCGCGTCCACCGCACCGTTGGAGACCAGGGCCAGACGCAGGTCTTTCCACGCCTGCAGATATTCCATGACTGGACGCGTAATATGAAAATCCAGGTGGTCGAGATGCAGTGCCCGCGTCCGCGCGCTACCGGTCGTCTCGGCCGAAGCAACGATGAGAAGGTGGTCGCGACCCATGATATTGCGCTCGAAAACCTCCGCGAAACTGGCACTGTCGAAAGCCTCCGTTTCCATTCCCAGCTGCCGGGCCAGGCCACGTGCGACGTGTGAGTCGCTGATACAGGCGGCACGATCCGGCATTGGCCGGCCGGAAAAATCGCCTGGCATATGCCCCCCACCCCAGAGCCAGGTACCATTGGCCGGAATCTCCCCAAGATCGATACGGACTTCGTTGACGGCATGGGAAGCCAGGATCTCCTCAGCGAGGCTGCGGAAACTCTCGAGGCGCCGATCTTCCCTGGCGCAGGGCCAGCAGGCATCGATACGCGAACCCACCTGCTGCCAAGGGGCAAGGCCTTCGCTGGCGTTTACGCGAAAGTGGTGGAAAACGGCGAGAAAGCGGCCGGGAGCGGTCACATGCAGCGTGATGTCGAGGTCTCCGCTGACCCGCTGCAAGGCCTCGACCAGCTCGCGGGTTTCATCGGCACTGAGGGGAATAGAGGGGTCCAGAAGGCGTTCGCCATCCGTGTTGACGAGACAGCCGCAGAACACGAGGTCGTAGGGATCCGCCTCCCGGAGAGCGGCGAGGCTCAGTGGACCGGGCTGAAGGGCCTTGGCCTCCTTCACGGATAAACCCAGCAGGGTGCCGAGGCCAATTTCGCTTCGCCCCTTGGCCATGTTAGGATAGGGTTTGAGCAGACCGCTGCGCCCGCGTTCCGCAAGTTGTGCGGACGCGCTGCAGCGAGCGGTTTCCAACGGGGTACGACCGTCCAGCTGACCGCTTGCGGATGCCGAAGCTCCCTCAAACACTAACATAATCGTCTTCAATGGGGTTTACGCGTAGTCCAGGTCATCTACAATAATGCGAACGATATCGGGACCGACCACGTCCATCTTTTCCAGATCGGCGATGGCATCCATCACGTTCCGGACATCCGATGTACGGGTCAGGATGATCGCGGGCACGGAATCACCTACGTGCTCGGTTTTCTGGATGACCGAAGCAATGCTGATCCCGTGATCGCCGAGGGTACAGG
>JAYGFS010000394.1:0-19739 GCA_046581765.1 Verrucomicrobiota bacterium | reverse complement strand
CGCGCGGCGCTTGCGGCGGGCGATGGACCAGACCAGCCAGATGGGCCAGAAAAGCGCGATGGGGGACAGGCCCATGGCCAGCCATTGCAGGCCCTGCGCGTGCGATTCCTGCCAACGGAGGACCGGCGCATTGACCGGGCTATTCGTGGAACCATCGCTCGACACAAGGGGCGTGTCGACCGGGCTCCAGTTGTTGATATCGTCCGGGTCGTTCCCCTCGGTCTCCGAGATGCCATCCGGTCCCAGAGAGTAGATGCGCGCGGCGGGCAGCGACCCGGTGATAAAAACTACTTGAAACGGGTTTCCCCAGGGATCGTAAGGCTCCAAGGTGAGGTAGGTGATTCGGTTGGTATTCACCTCCAATTCGTCCCCGCCATAACCGGGGTTTAGTTCTTCAAGCCAGGTGACCTCCGGCGGGTAACGCCCATAATCCCGCTGGCAGGCCGCCAGGGCTGTTTCGATTTCGACCAGGCTGTCCCGCACACTGGTCTCGTGTACGTGCACCATCGCAAACACGGGATTCTGTGAAACACCCGCGCCCGCATGGTAGAGCGCGGCCAGGCCCACCAGGAAGGCGAAGTACAACGCCGCCAACCCCACCCAGAACCATACCTCTTTTTGCTGCATGCCCGAGTATACGCATAAGGCCACGCATATGGGAATTTCTTATTGCCCATCCGTCGCGGGCGCGTAAGAATACACTCCGGCGATGCCCAACCATGGAAAACCCATGAAAACAACGTTCCTTCTTTTTTGCCTGTTTCCCGGCCTGCTGTGGGCCGGTGAATTCCGACCCATCTTCGACGGTAAAACGCTCGCAGGCTGGAGCGCCCCGGACATGCGTTACTGGACGGTAGAGGACGGCGCGATTACCGCGACGTCGAGCGAGGAGGTGCCCTGCAGGAAAAACCAGTTCCTGGTATGGCAGCTTGGCGAGCTGGATGACTTTGAACTCAAGCTGAACTTCCGCATCCAGGGCCAGGCCCGGGCGAACTCCGGCATCCAGATCCGCAGTATCGTGCAGGAAGACGGGCACGCCACCGGGTACCAGGCCGACATGGACCGTGCGGGGCAGTGGTTGGGTGCCCTGTACGACGAACACACCGGGCGCAAGCTGCTGGCAGGCCGGGGCCAGAAAACGACCATCGACGCGGCGGGTAAACGACAAACCGAACAGGTTGCGAACCCGGCGGACCTCAAGGCCAAGGTCGATCTCGAGGGCTGGAACGCATACCATATCAGCGCCCGGGGCTCGCACATCACCCTGAAGATCAACGGCCACACGACCGCCGAGGTGATCGATGACCAGCACGGCGAGCGCGACCTCCAGGGCAAGCTGGCCCTGCAGATTCATTCCGGGCCGCCCATGAAGGTGCAGTTCAGGGATATCCAGCTCAAGCGTACGCGGCTGGACGGGCGGAAGAAAATCGTGCTGGTTGCGGGGGCCCCGAGCCATGGCTCGGGGGACCACGAGCACAATGCCGGGATCACGCTGCTGACCCGGCGCCTGCAGGCGGTCGACACGGTCATTGCCGTGAACTACCATGACAAGGGCTGGCCGAAGGATCCCACCGCCTTCGACAACGCGGACGGGATCGTCCTCTATTCCGACGGCGGGGGAAGGCATCCGTTTATCCCGCACATCGATACCATAGACGCCCTGATGGAGCAGGGCGTCGGCCTGATGTGCATGCACTACGCGGTCGAGGTTCCGGCGGGCAGGCCGGGGGAACACTGGAAAAAATGGATCGGCGGCCATTACGAGTCCGGCTGGTCGATCAACCCACACTGGCTGCTCCGCGAAACCACCCTGGCCAGGGACCAGCCGATGACGGCCGGGGTCAAACCCTGGCAGGCAACGGACGAGTGGTACTACAATATGCGTTTCCGCGAGGATGAGGCCCGGGTCATCCGGATCCTGCAGGCACGCCCGGATGATGAAGCCCGCTCGGGCTCAACCAGCTGGCCGCGGGGACCGAAGGATCATATCGTGAAGGCCTCCGGCCGGATGGAAACCATCATGTGGGCGGTGGAGCGCGAGGACGGGGGACGAGGGGTCGGCTTCACCGGCGGGCATTTTCACCGGAACTGGGCGAACGACCAGCAACGGAACCTGGTGTTGAACACGATGCTCTGGATGGCCGGGGCCCAGGTGCCGGGGGGCGGCTTCAAGTCGGCGGCCGTGGACGTGGAAGAGATCAACCGGGACCTCGATCCCAAGAAAAAGATGAAGCGGATCAGCCTGTGAATGGGGCCGGTTTCAGGTGCGCGGGGAGACGCCCTGCGCGCAAGCGATTTGTAAAAAATACGTCACCCCTGAAAGAAACCCGATACTTGGCCGTCTAAGCAGATACCATGAAATCCCTGTCCAGCATTGTTTTCCTGTGCCTGGCCCACGCAGCCCTCGCGGATGTTCAACGCAGCGAACACACGGAGGTCGAATTGGTCGCCGAGCAGGCCTCGATCCAGCCGGGCCAGCCCTTCTGGCTTGGCCTGCGCATGAATCGCGACCTGGACTGGCATACCTACTGGCGTTTTCCCGGCACCGGCCTGCCCACGGAAATCGCCTGGGAACTGCCCCCCGGCTTCACCGCCTCGGAAATCCATTGGCCGGCCCCGCACGTCTACCTAGCCGACGGCTACATTACCATCGGCTACGAGGGGGAAGACCTCCTCTTGATTGAAATCACGCCCCCCGCGGAGCTGACCGAAACATCGCTGCGCCTGAAGGCCCAGGTGGACTGGCAGGAATGCAAGGTACAATGCCTGCTCGGGCATGTGGACCTGGTGCTGGACCTGCCGGTGAAAAGCACGGAGCCGGAGGCCGACGACACCTGGGCCGAACTGTTTGCCCGGGCGCGGGCGGAGATCCCGCAAGACCACGGATGGACCTTTCGCTCGGAAAAGGGCGCGAAGGACCTGGTCATCACCATCGTTCCCCCGGCGGGCTGGTCCGGCAGCATGGAGGACGCGATGTACCTCCCGCAGGAAGCGGAGGTGATCGACTTTGAAAAGCCGCAGGCCTTCGCCCAGGTCGGCGAGGGGTACACGGTGACGATGCCGATCTCCGAGTACAACGAGGCCTGGCCCAGGCCCCTGCTGGGACTCCTCTACCGCGAGGGCGGATTCGATACCAAGGGCGAGGTGCAGGCAATCCAGGTGCGTGCCGGCGAGCCGGGACCAGTGGATGCGCCTCCCACACCCAAACCCGCACCGGTGCCCGAGGCCGCCGCAGGGCCTGCCGCGGATAGCGGCGGCGTCGAGGCCGCCATTGCCGAGATGGTGTCCTGGGGCGTGGTCGACATCGGCGGAGCCGAAAGAAAAAAACGGGGTTTCTTCATGATCATGGTCTTCGCCCTGCTCGGGGGGGTGATCCTGAACGTCATGCCCTGTGTCTTCCCGGTGATCGGGATCAAGATCATGGGCTTCGTCAAGCAGGCGGGCGAGGACCATGCCCTGGTCAAGAAGCACGGGCTGGTTTTTGCCGCCGGCGTGATCGTCTCCCTCTGGGTCCTGGTGGCGGTGCTGCTCGCGGTTCGCGCAGCCGGCGAACAGGCGGGCTGGGGCTTCCAGTTGCAGTCTCCCGCCTTCCTGGCCTTCATGATCGCCCTCCTGTTCGTCTTTGGCCTGAGCATGGCCGGCGTGTTCGAGGTGGGCATGAGCATGACCGGCGTGGGGGGCGAGTTGCAGCACAAGCAGGGGTATTCCGGTTCGTTTTTCTCCGGCATCCTGGTGGTCCTGGTGGCGACGCCGTGCACGGGCCCCTTCATGGGCCCGGCCATCGCCTATGCCCTGGGGCAGCCGCCCCTGAACACCTTTATCATCTTTACCGCACTCGCGGTCGGCGTAGCCCTCCCCTACGTGGTCCTCAGCTTTATACCGGCCCTGGTCAACAAGCTGCCCCGGCCGGGGGCCTGGATGGAGACCTTCAAGCAATTGATGTCCTTCCCGCTCTTTGCCACGGCCATCTGGCTGCTCGGCGTATACGGAAAGATCACGGGCCAGCGGGGAATGTTCTGGATGCTCTTCGGCCTGCTCGCCCTGGCGATCGGCGCCTGGATCTACGGGAGGTACGCCACCCCGGCCACGAAGGCCGGCAAGCGGCGCTTGGGCCAGGTGGCCGCGCTCGCGATGCTGGGCACCTACGGTTGGGTGGCCCACAGCTCCGGCCAGATGGAACCCGACCCGCGTACCCTTGCCGGGGCGAACGGGGTCCCCATGGAAAAACATTTCGGCGTGGACTGGGAACTTTTCTCGCCCGAGCGGATGGTGCAACACCGGAAAAAGAAACGGCGGGTGTTCATCGACTTCACCGCCGACTGGTGAGGGCAATGCCAGGCAAATGAAGCCGTGTGCTTCAAGGCAACAGACCAGGTTCTCAAGCGCATGGCGGAACTGGATTACGTGCTGGTACGCGTTGATTTCACCCGTGAAAACCCCATCGGACAGAAGACCCTGGAGGCCTACGGGATGACCGGGATCCCTTACAATCTGGTGATCCCGCCCGAAGGCCCGGCGATCCAGTTGCCGACGGTCTTGACCGCGAAGCTGCTGCGAAAAGCGATCGACCGGTAGCAACGCGTATAAATTGGGCGATTTTCCTGCTTTGCAAGCGCTTTGTGCTCACCTATGCAGGTGCTATGCGCACGCTCCCATTCATCCCGCTTCTCGCCCTCTTCCTGCTGGGGGGATGCGGGAAAAAGCACGCGGCCGATCCGGGGTCCATCGAGGGGCGGGCCCTGGCTCCGCGCCAAGCGGCCACGGGTCCGCTCTACGAGCGCGTGGACCCGGGGCAAAGCGGCTTGGACTTCATAAACCGCATCGATCCCGAACACCCGGACCGGCACCTCTACGCGACGTCCATGGCCTGCGGCGGGGTGGCGGTCGGGGACCTGAACGGGGACGGCCGACCGGACCTGTTCCTGACCAGCGGGGCAGACAGGAATCGATTGTACCTGCAGACGGATACGTTCATCTTTGAGGACGTGACGGCAAAAACAGGCATCGAGATCCGCAAGGCCTGGAGCACCGGGGTGGCCATCGCCGATATCGACAACGACGGGGACCTCGACATCTACGTCTGCCATTATGATGAACCGAACAGCCTGCTGATCAACCAGGGCCTTGACGCGGAGGGTATTCCAACCTTTGTCGATGAAGCCAGGGTGCGCAAGGCCAACGTGAGGGCCGCGTCCCTCAGCCCGGCCCTGGCGGACTACGATGGCGATGGGGACCTGGATATCTTCCTCCTCACGAGCCGCTTCTCCTACCCTGAAGGCACGGCGCTTAGCGCGGAAGGTATTTACGATGTCGGCCCGAAGGGGCGCGCCTTTGTACTCCCCCGCTATAACAAGTACTTTCGACTCGCGGATACGCGCAAGGATCTCGAAACGGGGAAATTGATCGTGGAACTGGCCGAAGTCAGTGACCGGTCCTACCTGCTGGAGAACAAGGGCAAGGGACGATTTCAGGATGCTACACGCAAATCCGGGCTTCGATCGAAGCACAAGGGCAGCTCGGTCCTCTGGGTCGACTACAACCGCGACGGGCGGCCCGACCTTTTTCTCGGGAACGATGTAAATGACCCGGACCAGCTGTTTCGCAACAACGGCGACGGAACCTTTACCGACGTGATCGGCCAGACCTTCCCGCACCTGAGCTGGCATACGCACGGCGCAGATGTCGGCGACCTCGACGGAGACGGTCGACTCGATTTTATCACGGCCGACATCGCCGGGCGGCATCACCGTACCCGAAACCTCCGGGCGGGCCTCATGGTCCGCGAGCTCCCCTTTCTCCAGGCGGCGGATCCCAAGCAACACATGAAGAATACCGTCCTGCTGAACACGGGGAGCGAGCGCTACCTCGAGGCGGGCTTCCTGACCGGGATGGGGGCAAGCGACTGGACCTGGAGCGTACAGATCGCGGATATGGATAACGACGGCTGGGATGATGTGTTTTTTGCCAACGGCATGACCCGCCCCTTCCTGGATTCGGACAAGCTGGAGGTTCTCAGCCCCCGACCCGGCGAGACCCTGTGGGATCGCCACACAAGGCTGGGGAGCCCCCCCTTGATTGAAACGAACCGGGTCTACCGCAATCTCGGCGGACTGCAGTTCGAGGAACAGGGGAAGGAATGGGGACTCGATCATGTGGGCATGAGTTTCGCCTCGGTACATGCGGACCTGGACCGCGATGGCGATCTCGACCTGATCGTGGTAAACATGAACGAAACGGTTGCGCTCTACCGCAACACGGGCAGCAGCGGCAACCGGGTAAGCATCTCCTTGAAAGGAACCTCGGACCACCCCCAGGGTATCGGAGCCCATATCGAACTCACCACGGATACCGGGCGCACCCACGCCCGGCAGATGTTCCTCAACCATGGATTCATGGCCTGCCAGGAAGCCGTGGTACACCTGGGCCTGGGCGAGGCGAAAAAAATTGCGCACCTGGTGGTGCACTGGCCCGCGGGGCACCGACAGGCCTTTGCCGACCTGGAGGTGAACCAGCATTTCACCGTGACCCAACCCCGGGGCGCTCCCCCGAAGAGCGGGGAGATCCCGCCACCCGCCACCCGCTTTACCGAGTACAGCAGCCTCCAGCTCGCGCGGCACAACGAGCGCAAATTCAACGATTTTGCGCTCCAGCCCTCCCTGCCCTATGCCCTGAGCCGACAGGGGCCCGCGCTGGCCACGGGCGACCTGGATGGCGACGGTGACCTCGATATCGTGCTCGGCGGTGCCCGGGGATTCGATACCCAGATCATCCTGTGCGAAGGCCGGGGGCGCTATCGCCCGGGTCGCCAGACGATCCTCGGCAACCGGGAACGCGAAGATATCGGCATCCTGTTGCTGGATGCCGATTCGGACGGGGACCAGGACCTGTTCGTGGTCGGCGGAGGCACAGAATATATTGCGGACGCCCTCACCTACCGGGACACCCTGTTCCTCAACGACGGGAAAGGGCGATTCAGCGAAGGACGAAAGGTCATCCCAACTAATACCGCCAGTGGCGCTTCGGCGGTTTGCGCCGACTTCGACCGAGATGGCGATCTCGACCTTTTCATCGGCGGACGCCTGGTACCGGCGGCCTATCCCGTGAGCCCTGTCAGCGTATTGTGGGAAAACGAGGGCGGGGTGTTTACCGAGGTGACGGACACGCGCGCACCCGGCTTAAGCCGCTGCGGTATGATCACCGCTTCGCTGTTCAGCGATGTCGACGACGACGGCTGGACGGACTTGATCCTGGCGACTGAATGGGGGCCGGTCCAGGTCTGGCTCAATCGACAGGGCCAGTTTACGAATGCAACCCCACAAACCGGCACGGCCGGGTTGAATGGCCTGTGGAGCAGCCTGGCCGGCCGGGATATCGACGGGGACGGCGACATCGATTACCTGCTGGGCAACATCGGGAAGAATTCCGCCTTCCCGGCTCATCAACGGCGCCCGCAAATCCTGTTTTATGCCACGCTTGAGGATAAGGCCGTACACATGGTCCAGGGTTACTTCGAAGGCGATCGGCTCCTGCCGGTCCAGGGTGTCGCCACCGCCGGGTCCGCCATGCCTTCGCTGTTCAAGAAATACACCGCCTTCCGCGACTACGCGGAGGACACCCTGCCGGAGATCTATGGCGTCGAGCTGCTCAAGCGGGCCCGGCGCTTCATGCTCAATACCGTCGAGAGCGGCTGGATGATCAATGACGGGAAAGGCGGCTTCACCTTTAAACCCCTCCCCCTGCGCGCGCAGATTTCCAGTGTGCAGGGTATCGCGATTACCGAGCTCAACGGGGACCAGTTTCCCGACGTGGTCCTGGCCCAGAATCATGCCAACCAGCGCCCCTTTCTGCCCCAGCAGGACGGGGGTTCCGGCATGCTTCTCTACGGCATCGGGAAGCATGCCTTTGACCCAATCGACCCGGCCGAGAGCGGCATCCTGATGACCGGCAACGGACGCAGCCTGGTGATCGAGGACTTCGACGAGGATGGATACCCGGACATTTTATGCGGGGTGAATGACGATCACCTCAAGGCCTACCGTGGACGTGCTCCGGACAAAGGCCGCCTGATCTCGATCCGGCTGAAAGGGGCCAGGGGCAATTTGACCGGCATCGGGTCACGGGTCACCCTGCAAATCGGGTCGACAAGCCAGACCGCGGAGGTGTACGGGGGAGAAGGGTACTTGAGCCAGTCGAGCGGACGGCTCTGGTTCGGGTTGCCGGAAGGTGCGCGCGGAGAATGGGTGATTCGCTGGCCGGATGGAAGGACGACGACGCACGCCGCGGGCCCCGCGTCCCTGCAAACGATCAACCAGCCCTAGTGGGGCCGGGAGCCACCTGGGTGATGGGTGCACGGGGCCGGAATGTCTCGGCAAATAGATCGCCCTCGACTTCATCGTAAGCCCAGACCGAGAGGGATACCTCGGCCTCCAGGCAAAGGTTCTGGATGGCGGCATAGCGTTCCTCGCTTAACTCCATGGTCACAATGACCCGGTCCACTGCATGGTCCCGGATGATCCGGATCATCTCCTGGCGATTGCCCAGTACGCGATAGCCGTTGACCAGGCGCCCACGCAGGTTGCGGTCATCATCCACGATCCCGATGATGATGCGGGTCCCGTCAATATGCAGGGCCCGAAGCGCTTTCTCACGCAGGAAGAGCGCGAGGCGGCCACCGGCGCCAAACAACAGAATCCGCTCGGCGGTCTCGTCATTCCGGTTGAACCGGGCGGAGTGCTTCACCAGGGACATCACGTCCTGCACGCCACGCAGGAGGAGCCGGCATCCCCCGATCAGGGAGAGGGCCAGGTTGCCGTAGACCACCGCGAGCGCAACCACCTTCCGGTTAAAATCGTGCGGGAAAAACATGCTGCTCAAGCCGAGGCCGATCACACAACCGCTGAAGATAGCCACGCTCAAGAACAGGAAGTCGCCAAAACGGGCGCGCGACCAGACCCGCTGGTATACCTGGAAAACAATGAGGCTCAGGAAGACCGTGGTCACCCAGATCGGGAAATGCTGGGCCAGCGCGTGGTGCAGTTGAAGGGCTGGATCGTAGGCATCACTCACCATCAACGCGAAGACCAGGCAGAGGGTCAAGGCGCAGACGTCGAGCACGGGATAAATAAGGAAGGCCACCACGCGACCGGGCGGGCGTCGGAACCCCGTAATAATGACGCGCCCGGTATCCCAGAGTTCGGTCCGGGCCAGGTGGCGAACCACCACGAAGACGCCGGCGAGAAAGGCGAGGAGGACGATCCCGATCGCCCGGCTCTTGTAGAACTGGGACAACACGCCCACCGCTACCAGGCCGATGTTCACGAGGTACAGCAGGATCGCGACCTGGTGTTGCTTGAGGCCGTGGCGGAGGATCCGGTGATGCAGGTGCTCCTTGTCCGCAACCATCAATCCGCCATCCGCTGTGGCATCGGGAAAAGCATTCCGGTAAAACTTGCGCAGGGAGCGTCGCCAGACGGCGAGCATGGTATCAAAGACCGGGACGCCGATGGCGAGGAAGGGAAGGGCCAGGGTTACCGCAAGGGACCCCTTCAAGCTGGTTTCCAGGGCAAAGGAAGCCAGGGTAAACCCGAGAAACATGCTCCCGGTATCCCCGAGAAAGATGGATGCCGGGTGAAAATTGTACCGGAGGAACGCGAGACAGGAACCGACCAGGAGGAGCAGGATGAGCGCTTCACCCGACATCCCCCGCAGGAGCGACACCCCGAACAGGCCCACGGCGGAAATCAGGCACAATCCCGCGGCCAGGCCATCCAGGCCATCGATCAGGTTAAACGCATTGGTCAAGACCAGGAACCAGAAGATGGTGACCACCACGTTGACGGCTTCCGGCAAGGGCAAGCCGGTAAGCGTTCCCACGCTGGCCCCGAACTGCACCATGATCCATCCCGCGAGAATCTGCCCGGCCAGCTTCAAAACCGGCTTCATGCCAAAACGGTCATCGATCAGGCCGACGAGCAGGAGAATGCCCGTGGCCATGACAAATCCGGTCCACCACGTCATCTCGAGCTTGGTATTGGCATCCAGCCAACGGAGCTCGAACAGGAGGAGGAAGCCCAGGTGAAAGGTGAGGAAGATCGCCAAACCACCGCCGCGCGGGGTGGGGTGGGCGTGAATCCGGCGATCGTCCGGAAGGTCGATCAGGCCGATAGCCGGTGCGAGCCTGCGAATCAGGGGCGTGAGCACGTAGGTCAGGCAGAAGGCGAACAGAAAACTGAAAACATATTCTTTCATTATGAACGGGGATACAGCGGCTTAAAGGAGACGGCGGAAGAGTCTATACCATGGAGCTTTCGCTGTCAAACGGCAGGAAATCACGGGGTATAGCGCAAAAACGAGGCGTCCAGGGGGCTCACCCGGTCCTTCCCGAAGCGCACCGCCAGGGCCGCCCGCGGCTGGGCACGCTGGACCGTGAGGCGGAAAGGGTACAATCCCATGTACAGGGAGAGCGGAAGGTCCTGTTCCCGGGAAGCCGGCTCGGGTAGGAGCGCTTGGCCGTTGATGAACAGTTCGACGCCGGCCCCGGAGACCTGGATGCGGTACAGGCCGGTCTCGGGTATTTCCAGGTACCCCTCGAAAACCGCTCGCTCGTTCGCCTTCAGTCCGCCCAGTTCCTTGATCACCTCCCCGCTCACCGTCTTGAGCACCTGCTCTTTACGGAGGCCGGGAAGCAGCCGGATGCCGGGTTTCAGGCGGGGGGGCTTTTGGGCCAGCGGACGCAGTGGCCGCGGTGCCCGAACCGTGACCCGGCGGATCCAACGCAACTCCCGGCCGTCGGCGAGCGATGCCCGTAGGTCCAGGCGCACAGGCCCCATGCCGACCTGGCGAGTGGAAATCCGGACCCCATTGCGGTTGCCGGTACCGAGCACTTGGCCAAAGTGCCGAACCTCGAGCCGGCGGATCTCGACACCGCTGACGCGGATCGCCAGGGCCTCCCCGTAATGCAGGCTGTCCGGTATTTCGAGCCGGGCGGGGCCGGGGTCTTTATATCGAAACGGGATCGCGACCGGGGCCAGGGCCGTTGTCCGGTTGGAAAGAACGGCTTGCAGGACCAGCTGACGCGCCCCTTCCGGGCCGGATGGATCCAGGGGGAAAGCCGTTCCCGCCCCACTGGTCCCGAGATACCGACCATCCATGAACCACTCCGCATAGGCGACCTCTCCAGGTCCTGCGGAGCTAAATGAAACCGCGCGGGGACCGTCGAGCTGTTCCCCGGGAGACAAGCCGTTGACCCTAACCTTGACCTCTTTCGCCCAGGGTGCGCAAAGCGGGTCACCGATGATGAGTAACTGGTACGGCGCATGGATCGAGCGGTAAAAGGCCTCCGCCAGGCGCAAGCCGTCCACATAATGCATGTGGATAAAGGGAGAAGGAAATTTTGCCTGGATGGCATAGGGCTCGATCACCGTGCCCGCTGAACCGGCTGCACCGGCCGCCAGGAAATGGATCAGGGAGGTCTGCCCGGATCCCGGGCGCCGGATAAACCCGCCGAAGCTGGTGAGATTCTCCACGATGGCGCCGGGGAGGATCGTGCTGCCGCTTCCCGGCCAATCCAGGGTCGCACGTCCCAGTACCGCACCCGCGACATCCTTCTTTTCCCGGGGCAGGGTACCCTTTTCAATGCGCGTGCGGATCCCGCGTTTTTCCATCGCGTACTTTAGCGGGTGGTAGGCCCATTCCCGGGTACGCGAGCGGATATCTCCGCCCTGCATGAGGTAGAGGGTCCCTCCGGGTCGCGTGCCATCCGCCGCCCGGGCGCGCCGGAGAAACTCGATCCAGCGCGACACCGGGAAGCCCTCCCCGCCAGTCGCCCCGAGCACAACCGAAGGCAGGGCTGGTTCATCCACAAAACCCCAGGCCGCCTGGTGCGCGCAGGCGGCCTCCATGACCAGCCCCTTCCCCTTGACCCGCTCGCGGTAGCTCGTATCGCTTTCGCCCGGCTCGCTCGGCACAAAGCCGGCCTCCGGTCCCGAGTAGAGCGGGTTGGATCGCAGGCTGACGTAGTGCAGGTTGGTGTGGGCCACCAGCTGGTAGAGATAGGTTAATCCGTTGATCGAGCCTTCACTGGTAATGCCCTTCGGCTTGTTTTCCAGTGCCTTCAGGTCCCCGGCCAGGCCAATCTTGAGCGGAAAGCCGTCGGACCAGGCAATGCAGCGAATCTGGCGCTGCAGGCCGCGCTGCTTGAGCTCCTCCAGGACGGGGTTCAACCAAGTGGTCCGAAAGGCGTCCACACTTTGCCCGCGGCCCTTCACCCGCACGATGTTGTCGCCGGGGATCCCCCGCAGTTCCGCGTAATGGTTGGCCAGGGTCAGCGAGGTCCAGCTGTCGGGCAGGACGCATACGGCCACGTTTTCCGGGGCGAGGCCAGCGCGAAGCGGAGGCGAAGAAAGCAGGGCGACCAGGACGATTCGCCGAATCACGTGCATCCATTCGTGGGTCAGCGGATACCTCATGAACCCTCCGGCCGGAAGTGGCCGGGACCGTATGGAACCAGCGCGGGCTTGAGTTCGCGGGCGAAATCGCGCACGGAAGCGCGGGTCATTTCCTCCCGGTCCCCGGCATCGGTGTAGATCGCGATACTGTACTGCACCCCCATGAAGTCACGCGGTTGCTTCCAGGACCCAAACACGCCAGCAAAGCGATCGCGGTAGGACGGTTTGCGATGGGGGTTACGCTGGGCAAAGGTCTTGTTGTTCCAGTAATAGATGATGCGCCCCGCGTCGGATTTCCGGTACAGGCGCGTAAGCAGCCATTCCCTGTCCACGTCAAAAAGCGCCGGATCCGCCGGGTATTTTTGCGCGACCTTCCAGCCGGCAGAGGGAAAACAGACATCCGGGGAGTGCGGATACACCCACTGGCGCTTGTGCCGGATCTGCAAGGGGTCCCAGTACATGACCAGGACCTCAAAGGGGGTCCGCTCCGGGCCGACGAAGGTCCCGTAAAAGGCATCCGTGAAATGGAGCGAGGCGGTTTGTTTCACGATCACCTCGGGCATCACTCGATCGATACACCGGTAGGCCCCGATGCGATCGGGAAAGCCCTCCAGCGGCTGGCGCTGCTCCTCGAGGAAGCCCAGGTAACGATCGCGCGCATCGTAGTGGCGCTGGACCAGGTACCGTCCGGCAAGGGCCAGCAGGAACCCGCCCAGCAACGCGGAAAGCATCCGCCGGTGCTGCAGCAGGTAGTCGACCGACTCGCTCATCCCGTGGGGATCGTCAGGGCGCTTGGACGGTTCATCCCGGCCGATGCGCAGGCCGATCCCGAGCAAGGCGAAAAGGGCGAGGGTGAGGGTGATGATGCCCAGGGTCTCGTGCCGCCAGCCAGCGGCCCAGGGTTCGCCAAAGCGATGGGCAAGGATGGCGCTGAGGTAGATCCGCACCCCGTTCTGCAGGATCGCGAGCAGGATACCGGACAAGACCATGGGCAGGAGCTTCCACCGCCGGCAATGCGTAAACCAGGCAATCGCGAACGCGGCGGCGAGGGAGGCCCAGAGCGAGCGAATCCCGCTGCAGACGTCCTCCACGCCGAGGGAGACCGTGGCGAGATGGAGCAGGTTGCCTTCCCGGAAAACATTGTAGCCGGAGAGGTGGAGCGAGCGCTCGGCCAGGACGGTAACCAGTTCCCGCATGGGACCGGTGATGAGGCGACTGACCTGGTCCGGATAGGGAACGGCCAGGAGAAGGAAACAGAGGGGGAAGGAAAAGAAACGAAGACGGGCGGTGCCAAAGAGAGAGAGCGTGGCCCCGGCAAGGGTAAGGAAGAGGCCGACGGCCCCGATGACCTCGGGGCCCGCGCCGGCGGGATACAGGGCGATCTCATACCAGAGGCCAAAGGTCATGCTGGCCAGGCCAAGGGCAAAAACCGGGAGACCGGCGGCATTCGTCCGGACGGGTACCGCGTGCCGAAACGGCCAGAGCTGGTAGAGGATGATGCCGGAAACGAGGGGTACGAAATACCCGTGCGAATGGTCCGGCACGTGCTCGTAGACCCCTGCCAGCATCCGCAGGAAAGGCCAGAGATACCAGAGGCATAGAGCCGCAGAGGCCAGCAGCAGCCCGTGCCGGCCTCGCGCGTTCATCCATTCCTGCCCACGGTCCATGGCCGGATGGAATCACGCAGACCAATAGAATTCAACGCGCGAAGGGAAGAATCAAAAAGGCCCGGAAAAATAGTGGAGACACACCGCGGACGGGCGATCAGCCCTTCGCCGTTTCCGCGAGCAGGGCCAGGTAGGTATCCGCCAAGCGGTTCCGCTCATAGTGCGCACATACATAGGCCATGCCCGCCTCGCCCATGGACCGGGCCCTGGCCGGATCCGCGACCAGGGTTTCCAACGCGGCGAGCAGGTCGTCTACACTCTCGGGGGCCATGGCCAAACCAGCACCCGCCTCGAGCACGATATCCGTGGCCTGTCCCCGGACCCCGATGATGATCGGGCGGGCCATCCCTGCGGCCTCAAAGATCTTGGATGGCATCACGGTGGAAAATAATTCCCTGTCCCGCAAGTGAACGAGGCAGGCCTGGCTGGCGGCCAGGAAATCCGGGATCAAGGCCTTGTCCTGGCGACCGGTGAACACGATGTTGTCGAGCTGGCCGGATCTCGCCTCCTCCTGCAGGCACTCACGCGCTGCACCGTCGCCGACGAGGAGGAAGACAACCCGGGTATTCCCTTCGGCCTTTAACCGGCGAGCCGCGGCCAGCACGACATCCAGTCCACAGGCCATGCCGATGGTGCCGACATAACTGCAGACAAAGCGGCCGGTCAGGCCCCATTGTTCGAGGAAAGCCGGATCCGGATCCCGGGGTTGAAACAACCCGGTATCCACGCCGTTCATAATGATGCTCATTTTCCCGGCCGGGACACCTTTCCCGAGCAGGCGATCGTGGTACCCCTGCCCCACGGTCACCAGGCGGTTGCAGCCCCGGTACATGCGCTGCTCCATCCATTCCAAGAGACGCAGTGCGGGCCGCGGCAAGCGGGCACCGACGGCCAGGATGGATTCCGGCCACAAGTCACGGATTTCGAGCACAAAAGGCACGCGCTTGAGCCTGGCCAGCACCAGGCCGGCCCAACCGCAGAAAAACTGCGGCGATGTCGCTATGAGCACATCGGGGCGCCGGCGGAACAGGCCATTGCAGATGGCACCAACCATGAAGGAGAGGAAGTTCAGCACCCGCTTCATCGTTCCCCGGTTGGCGGCGAGCAGGGTCCACACCCGTATGACGGTAATCCCGTCGATGACTTCCCGCTGGACCAGGCGGTTCCGGTACCCGGGATACACCACGCCACCCGGCACATTCGGTGCACAGGTGATGACCGTGACCTCGTGCCCCTGTTCTACCCAGCGCCGTGCACAGGCATGCACGCGCGAAGCGGGCGCGTTGCCTTCAGGTGGGAAATAATGGCTTAAAAAAAGAATATGCATAGGTGTTAATGCCTACCATTACCCGCATGATTAAACGAGACAGGGCTTACTCGTCAGCAGCGTCATGCGAGGCGTCCTCAACCATTTCACGCGTTCGATTGAAGCGAATGGCGAGCGGCCAAGGCCACCTCCAAGGTCAATCCCCAGCCAGGACGGGTTCCGGTATCTCAACCGTCAGGCGACGCTCAATAAACGCGTCGATCACCCAGTCCGGTTGCTCGGCCTCGGCGATAGCGGGATCGTGTACATAGCTCCAGACGAATACCGCGCGGCCCGCAAATTCAGAAATGAACGGCTGCAAACCTGTTGCAAACGAATCCCTGTAGACGAGCACACGCAAGGTTTTCCCCGGGACCTCCGTCGCGAAGGGTTTATGCTGGGCCACCGCATATTTCCGCGTGTCCCAGGTACACGCTGATTGCACCCAGTTAACTCCGCCCGCGGGCACCAGGTTGAATTTTTGCGAAGCCCTCGACCCGGGCAGGCCCAGCAGGTTCACCAGGTCGTCAGCCCGCTTTTCCTCCACCTGCACGATATAGGTATCAAGACCGGGCAGGGAATCTGCTATTCCCATGGCCCGGTGCAGCCGACGACTCGCCCAGAAAGCACCGCGTGCATTCCAGTGGGTATCTGCAGGGTAATACAAACGAGCCTTGTCTTTGTGTGCCTCCATCACGGCATGCAGATCGATGATCGGAACATCCGAATGGATCGCCATCCATTGTTTCAACTGGCGGAACCTTCCACCCTGATCAACGCCCCTGAAGATATCCGGCAAGTACTCTGCATAGACGGACGCCTTGTTGGGGGCAATCAGGACGAGGTAAGGTATCCCCTGCTCATGCAGGCGATCACGACGCTGCTCGAACAGGCCTTGCCAAGCCTTCAACTCGGAATCGGAAAAGGGGTGGGCCGGCATGGTTACGGGATTATTCTCCGCCCCGTTCTTGAGAAAAAGCCAGGGCGCTTCGCCGATGACCACCCGGTCGGCCACGCGGACCCGAAAAGTCTCCACGCGCAGGCGGGCATTCATCTCGATCAAGGGTGCTCGCAGGCCAAAGCGGTCATTAAAATAGCCCCGGAGGGCAAGGATGTTCCTTAACTGCTGCATCGGGTGCGCGGTTCGGAGATCGGGAAATATTTTCCTGGAGCGCTTTTCCACCAGGGGGCTGGATGGCTCAAGTCCGCTCAAGTTAACCAGTCCCGGGAGAATCAAGACGCCGCAAAACAGCAGGGCAAGCAGCCCGGCAAGCGGTCGGCTGATTGGATGGAAGGTGGGCGATTCAGGTTTCATCAAAAGCGAAAATAGATAAAGGGATTGTAGGTATTGGCCGCTATCTGCGAGAGGCTGAGCAGGAACACCGCGAGGAGTACCACGACGTAGACGCCCTGCACCGCGATGGCACGGGACGTTTGAAGCCTGCTGCGCAGCAAGGGGTATACGGGGGTGGCAAAAATCAACGCGACACAAAATACCGTCAGGCTTAATGCATCGAGGTACAGGCCGGGCTGGATACCAGAACCCTTTCCGGGCAGCAGCAGGGCCTGAAAAAATGACAAGGATGACGCAAGGGTTTCACAGCGAAAGAACACCCAGCTGAACAGGACCACGACCCAGGTGTACACCAGGCCGAGCGGCGCGTACCTCGACAAAAACCGGTGGAAGACCCCCACGCGTTCAAGCATCAGGAAAGCCCCGTGAAACAGGCCCCAGATGACAAAGTTCCAACTCGCACCATGCCAGAGACCGCACAGGAAAAAGACGAGGAGCAAATTGAATGCGGTACGGGGTCCACCCTTTCGATTGCCGCCCAGGGGAATATACAGGTAATCGCGAAACCAGGTGGAGAGCGAGATATGCCACCGTCGCCAGAATTCAGACATGGAACGACTGATATAGGGGTAGTTGAAGTTCTCGGGGAAGCGAAAGCCCAGCATCATCCCGATCCCGATCGCCATATCGGAATAACCCGAGAAGTCGTAGTAGATCTGGAAGGCGTACGCGAGCAGACCGATCCAGGCCAGCGGGGTGCTGAGTTGCTCCGGGGCGAGGGCAAAGATCCCGTCCGCGGTCACGGCCAGGGTATTGGCAATGATTGTTTTCTTCGCCAGGCCGAGAATGAACCGCTCCACCCCGGCGACGAAAGGACCCAGCCTGATGCTTCGATGGTGGAGCTCACGAACAAGGTCGCCATAACGAACGATGGGACCTGCGATCAATTGTGGAAAAAGGCTGATATACAAGGCGAGATCAGACCACTTGCGTTCAACCGGAATCTTGCCGCGATAGACATCGACCAGATACGACAGGGCCTGGAAGGTGAAGAATGAAATCCCGATCGGCAGGTGGATGTCCAGTGAGGGAAAAGCCCATCCGAGAGGCGCCAACACCGGGTTGATGCTTTCCACGAGGAAAGAAGCATACTTAAACACCCCAAGAAGGCTGAGGTTCAGGGCCACGGAAAGCGCCAAAACCCGCCGACCCATGGGAAGGCCCCGCTGGTGGTCAACCCAGCGCCCCAGGCCGTAGTTCATGCCGCAGGACATGATCATCAGGAGCACAAAGCCGCGCTCGCCCATGAAATAGAACAGGAGGCTGAGTCCCAGCAGGAACAGATTGCGAAAACGATGACCGCCCACGAAATTGACCAGCAGGGCCAAGGGCAGGAACACGAATAAAAATGCCGGTTCGGTAAAGATCATTTGTCAGGTAGTTCCCGGAACGAAAACCACCAGGTTTTCAGGCCTTCCCAGGCATTCCCGAGATACTCGTACACCGCACGCTCACTACGGGCCAATGACGCGCCGTTAGGATAATAATCCTCCAGGCGCAGCCGGTGCCCGGCTTGGGGGGCCTTCAGGGTGCGGTGCCCACAGGGGGCCGCCTCGGCCCGCACGCCATGGCGCTTGCAGAGGGCCATCACGCGCGGCATATGCGAGGCGGAACTGACCATGATCGTCCGCGCCTCTCCAACCAGCTTATGCAGGGCGACAATTTCCGACTCCGTATTGATCACCTCCACCAGGATCTCCGGCCGGGGCGCGATGCCCGTCAACTGCGCGTACGCATCCTGGAAGGCCTGCTTCTGTTCGCGTGTCCCCGGGCTGGCCATGCAGACCACCAGGCGCGCCTCCTCGAACATGCGACTGACCCGTGCGGCCTCGAGCATGCGCTCGGCAAAAAAGGGATCCATGCGCGAGGTCAGCGGGATGGACGTGTTCGGGGTCCAGGCCGACCCGGCGACACAAATCCACACCGGCCCCGCCATGGGAGCATCCAGCCCGGGCTGAAAATCGGGATGAAACGCGGGGTAGGCATATTCCAGGGGACGCAACAATCCCCGTGAAACCGTTGCATTGCTGAACAGGAGGAGGAGTACGGCACCCGACACGAGGAGGAAACATCCCGTCTTCTTCCGGCGGGTTAAGCGCAGGAGAATGAAACCCAGAAGCATAAATCCCAGGCACAGGGGCAAGGGAAACAGGGCGCGGGAAACCAATTTCTTTAGGATAAAAAGATCCATCACATACCACCTGGACCTGGGTTTCCAGGGCTCCGCGTATCAGCGACACGCCCCGGATTGCTAACCATGAACACCCTGCGAGGGCAAAGGGGCGGGGTTGCTTCCTGCATCAGGTCGCCTGCAGCTCAAAGGTTGTTGTCCACTGCCCGGGTCCTGAGCTGGTAAAAACCAGGCAATCATTCTCGACCCGGCGATAGAATTCCGGGCAGTACCAGCTCCGTTCGCGGCCGAGGACTCCCTCGCCGGCGATGCGAAGCGTCACGGAAAGCTGCTCCCGGCGCAGGGTCGCGCAAGGGCCGTCGAGGCGCTCGATTTGCCAATCGGGGTGCAGGTGAAAGCGCGCGACCGCGCGGGCGGGTGACGTGGACTCCACTTCATCTGTAATCATCAATCGACCGGGTGCCTGCCAGGAGAAGCTTCGCCGGTGCCGCAGGCTGCGATGCAGGCGGGCATACCCGTCGTGCGAAGCCGAAAGGGAAAAACCAGTATCGACCGGTTTCCATTCGTCGACCACCGGATACCCGCGGCGGGCAACGCGGAAAGCTCCCCAGAACTCGCATTGGTCCGCGGCGTTGATCTCCACGGTATTGTGGGCGGCGGTGGAACGGCAGTAATCGCGCATTTCACCCGGAACGTAATCGTACACGCCGCTGTCAACGATGAAGCGCTTGCCGCAAATCGACCATTCGAAAGAAAGCATATCGGCATGAGCATGACCCGGAATGTAGTCCGGCCCGACAGGCCCGGCATCACACACCAGGTAGTTCTCCTCCGC
>JAYGFS010000390.1:0-3925 GCA_046581765.1 Verrucomicrobiota bacterium | reverse complement strand
TAGCGCATGAAATGGATACTTTGCCTCTCCTTATGCCACTCGCTTGTCGCCCTGTTCGCCCAGGGTACAACGGCCGATTACCAACGGTCCGACGATTTTCGCAAGCGCTACCCGCTCAAGGTATATAAGCAGGAACTGGATCCGCATTGGATTTCCGATAATCGCGTCTTCTTCGTCGATCCCATCGGTAAGGGAAAATGGGGCTACCTCCTCGCCGATCGCAAGCAGGGTATGCGCAAGGTGGAGGTGGAGGAAAAACATTTTCGTCCGGTCCTCGACAAGGCGGTGCCGGGCAAATCCAAGAACCTGGAAAAGGATGTTCACGTCATCGATATCGAGGGTGATGTCCTGGTCTTCATGTACCAGGGCAAACAGTGGGCGTACAAGCCCGGGGATGATGAAGCACAAGCCCGGGAAGGCGATAAGCGCCAAAAGATAAAAGCCGATCCCCCGTCGACCCGGGAAGGCCCACCGCCGACCCCATCGGGCCCGCGTTCGCCCGACAAGGAATGGACGGTCATGATCAAGGACCACAATGTCTGGATCCGGCACGAAGAATCGAAAAAGGAGCATCAACTAAGCGAGGACGGCACCGGGGAGAACGCGTATCGTCACAAGGTCTACTGGGCACCCGATGCAACACGCTTCATGCTGGTGCGCCAACGCAAGGAGCAGCCGCACATCGTCACCATGGTGGAATCCAGCCCGAGGAACCGGGTACAGCCCCGCCTGAAGCAACATAACTACCTCAAGCCCGGCGATCGCATCCGCCAGGAACAACCCTGCCTGTTTGATGTCAGCACATTGAAACAAATCGCCATCGACACGAATGCCTTCCCGAATCCCTGGAAGATCGAGCAGTATCAATGGTGGCCGGACTCCTCCGCCTTCACCTTCCTCTACAACCAGCGTGGGCACCAGGTGATGCAGGTGGTCGAGATCGATGGAAAAACCGGTAATTCGCGGGCACTGATCGACGAGCGCTGCGATACGTTTTTCGACTATTCATCCAAGACCTACCTGCACCTGGATCGTGGAAGCCGGGAAATGATCTGGATGTCCGAGCGCAGCGGGTGGAACCACCTGTACCGGGTAGACGGACACACGGGAGAGGCCAGGCCCATCACGAAAGGCGCGTGGGTGGTACGGAGCGTAATCCATCGCGACGACAGGGAACGGGTCATCTGGTTCATGGCCTGCGGGGTTTATCCCGGGCAGGACCCCTACTACCAGCACCTCGGGCGCGTCAATTTTGACGGAACCGGGCTGATCTTCCTGACCGAGGACGATGGGACCCACCGGGTTAAATTCTCACCCAAGCGGAAGACGATCATCGCCACCTGGTCACGCATCGACCACGCCCCCGTGCACCAGTGGCGCAGCGCGGTGGACGGAAGCCTCATCTGTGAGCTCGCCCGTGCCGATGACAAGGCCTTGCGTGCAAGTGGATGGAAGTACCCGGAACGTTTCCAGGCAAAGGGTCGCGATGGGAAGACCGATATCTACGGGATGATCGTCCGGCCGACCCATTTCGACCCCGCGAACAAGTACCCGGTGATCGAGCACATCTACGCCGGTCCGCACGGTCAATTCGTGCCCAAGCGTTTCCGGGAATCCTACAACATAACCCGGATGGCCGAGCTGGGATTCATCCTGGTAATGATCGACGGCATGGGGACCAACTGGCGATCCAGGAAGTTTCATGATGTCGCCTGGCGGAATATCAAGGACGGGGGCTTCCCGGACCGGATCGCCTGGCTGAAAGCCGCGGCGGAAAAGTATCCAAGCATGGATCTCTCCCGGGTGGGAATCTATGGTGGATCGGCCGGGGGCCAGAATGCCCTGAGCGGATTGTTGCACTTTCCGGGTTTCTACCACGCGGCCGCGGCTGACTGCGGGTGTCACGACAACCGCATGGACAAGATCTGGTGGAATGAAGCCTGGATGGGCTGGCCGGTAGGTGACTGGTATGCCGAGAATTCGAATGTAACCCATGCGCATAAACTGCAGGGCAAGTTGCTGCTGACCGTAGGCGAGCTGGATACGAACGTGGACCCGGCCTCGACCATGCAGGTGGTGAATGCACTCATCAAGGCGAACAAGGACTTTGAGCTGATCGTTTTCCCGGGGGGCGGGCACGGGGTCGGTGGATCATCGTACGGGTGGCGGCGCCGGGCGGATTTCTTTGTCCGGCACTTGATGGGCGTGGAGCCGCGGAGGGAATGACACGTGCGGAGGGAAGAAATGATACCCACCTGCAGCAGGCCGCCCCTTCCAACCCGCTAAAATTGGTATAAACTGGACAAGTCCGGCCTGTTCGTTACGTATTTTAAACAAAACGCAATGGAGCTAATGATGAAAACCTTGATTCCCTGTGCAACCCTTTTGCTCTCGCTCGTCTTGAACGCCCCCGCCGGTGACTGGCCCAACTGGCGCGGTCCAACCCAGAATGGCGTCGCCGAACCCGGCGATTACCCGACCGCGTTCGGTCCGGAGCAGAACCTCAAGTGGAAAGCCGCCATGCCCGGACGTGGCAGCTCGACGCCCATCATCTGGGGCGACAACGTTTTCATTACCTCCGGCATCGGCAAGGGAACCAAGGGCCAGGATGGCGCCCTCTGTTACGACCGGAACGGCACCCTTCGCTGGCAGGTCGAACTCGGCAAGCAACGCCCCGGCAAGCATAAAAACGGGAGCGGCAGCAATCCATCCGTTGTCACGGATGGCAACCTGCTTTTCACCTACTACAAGAGCGGGACCCTCGCGGCGCTGGATTTCAGTGGAAAAATCAAGTGGAAGACAAACCTCCAAAAATCATACGGGGAGGACTCCCTGTGGTGGGACCTGGGTACCTCACCCGTGCTCGCGGGTGGGAATGTCATTGTCGCGGTGATGCACGAAGGGAACTCGTATGTGGTTGCCTTCAAGCAGGAGGACGGCTCCGTCGCCTGGAAAGTCGATCGCAATTTCGCCTGCGAGAAGGAAACCCACCAGAGTTACTCCACGCCGACCGTGCTCGGCGACAAACTGATCATCTGGGGTGCGGATCATATCACCGGTCACAAAGTGGGCGACGGCAGCACCATCTGGACCTCCAGCGGACTCAACCCGGAAAACAAGGCCTACTGGCGCATGATCGCCTCCCAGTCGATTTCTGACGGGGTCTGTGTCGTGCCCTATGGTCGTGCCGGGTACCTGGCCGGGATCAAGATCGGGGGCACGGGCGACATCACCACGTCCAACCGCCTGTGGACCAAGAACGGCATCGGTTCCGATGTGCCCACACCGGTCACCGTAAACGGCAAGGTTTACCACCTGAGTGACAAGGGCCAGATCACCCTGCTGGACATCCAGACCGGCAACGTCGCGGGGGAATTTCAAATCCAAAAGGGTCGCGGTAAGTTCTACGCCTCCCCGACCCTGGCCAACGGGCACCTCTATTGCTTACGGGAAGAAGGCGATGTATACGTGGTTGAAGTCGCCCCTTCTGGTATGCAGCTGGTCTCACAGGCCACGTTTGACGATCGCTTCGCCGCCGCCCCGGTACTGGTGGACGGCCACCTGTTTCTCCGGGGGGTGAAAACCCTCTACTGCTTCGGTAAATAGCCCGTATACGGCAGGGACCCCCTGAACCCTTACCCTTTAACGTTTTTCAACTTCCGGGCGAAAGACGGCAGTATAAAGTTTGTCCAGGTGAACCAGTTGGTACAGGAGGACCAGGCCAAGATCGACGAGCTTTCCGGCAGGCCCGTGACCCCCACCCGAAAACTGGCGGAACGCTCGTTTGGCGAGCGCTCCGCCAACCCGTCCCCGGCCACCCGTGCCACACCAGGTTCTGCGGCTGAAAAAGCCAATGCGCAGCTCGCGGCTTACCGGGCCCAGAAGGCGGAGAAAGAGGAAGCGCGCCGGAAAAAGACCGAGGAAG
>JAYGFS010000372.1:0-2512 GCA_046581765.1 Verrucomicrobiota bacterium | reverse complement strand
TTGAATGAGCCGGTGAACACCACGCCAAATTTATCCTGCTCACCGTATTTCTTGATGTCGCAGAGCCCCTTGACCCGGCCTTCCTTTACCGGTTTCAATTTTGTCCAGTCCGGCAAGCGCTGCCAGCTACCTTTATAAACCGCGTACTTCACATGATGCAAACCCGCTTGCCCTGGGGTCGAGGCCTGCCCGGCAGGTTCCGGGGTATCCTTCGCACCACCCTCGACGATCATCAATCCCTTCATCACCTGCGAATGACCGGGAAAGGTGCAGACGTAGGCATAAGAGCCATCCTTCTCGGGTGCGTGGAAATACAGCTTGCTGGATGCCTGCGGGTTCACCATTCGACTGGCGGCCAGGATATGCTTGTTGTCGGGGACCCATTCCTTCTCCATTCCCTCGCCGCCGAGCAGGAGCGCGCTGAAGGCCAAGTCCTGTCCAGCGTCCGCCCCGGGGACATTGCAAACGATCAGGTTGTGCTGAAGCTGGTCCGCGTTGCTGATCGTCAGGACCACCGCAGCCCCTGCCCCGGCTGCAAAATCCGATAGGTCATAGGCCAGGTTGCCGGATTGGGTTTTAATCGTTTGCGCCACCGCCGGTTTTTCGAATCCCGGCGGAACCGCCTTGCCGTCCAGCCAGCTTTGCAGGCGCTCCTGCTCGGCCTCCGCAAGGTCTTTACGCGGGATGGCTATTGAGGCGCTTGTTGTCCGCAGGATTACCCCGCGGGCGTCGGCTACGCGAAGCTCACCGGTCACCGAGGTGCCGTCGGCTTTCTTGAAGGTAGCTGCCCCGTGAGCGAGACCGCTCAGGACCCAGCCCAGCGCAACTAGTTTAAGCATATCTCTTTGAATCATAAAACAATCTCCCATGTAGCCTTATATACGGCTGGCTGAGGAAATGCTTGCCTGAAAAACAGGATTGTTTCCCCACAATTCTAGCGGGCATAAAACAGCTCCAGCGACTGGATAGAGCCCGAGAATCCATTCGGCACCTCATAATCCCCAACCGGCTTGACCAGGTCGGCGCCGACCTGGATCGAGTCACCCGGCATGGTCGTCATCATGCCCGGTACCTGTCCACGGGCCACCATGCGGTCATCGATCCGCAACTCGAGCCGCCCCTCCCGGTTCCATCGGGCCTGCCATTCGTGCGCGGTCCCATCGAGCGTATCCTCACCCGTGATCACGGTGCGCTTCCAATCCGCGATAGCGGCGAAACAGGGCTTCCCCTTGGCGAGATAGAGGCTGTAGCCCCACCGGTCGCCCCCGTGGGCCACAATCACCCCGTCGGGGCCCTGGGCCTTAACCTGGGCCTTGATCCGGATGACGTGATCCCCGCCGAGCCCCGGAGCGAGCTGCCGGGGAAGGTCCAGCCAGGAGGACCCGTCAAAGCCCCAGGTATCGTCCTTTACCGTCACCGCCTGGTTCTCAAACCGATAGAGCTGCCGGTTAATTTCCACCGCGACCGCCGCTCTGGGGACGGTCACAGGCACCTGGCCATCAAAGGCAAAGCCCAGCCCGGTCGCCCAGCGGTCCAGCGCGGCCCGCAGGCCCCGGGTTCGCTCGGGCTCGCGGTTCGCAAGGTTGGTCTCTTCCCCTGGATCCTCGGTAATATGGAAGAGCCGGGCCTCGCTCCCATCCGGGTTCACCAGCAACTTCCAGTCGCCATCTCGCACGGCAAAACTCGGGCTCAGGTAGTCCAGTTTACCCGGCTTCAGGCGCGCATGCGGCCCACCATATTGCCAGAACAGGGGCTGCGGGCGCTTCCATGCCTTACCCAGCAGCACCCCACTGGCATCGAAGCCATCGAGGGCCTCGCTCGCCGGAACCTCAACCCCGGCGAAACGGCAGAAGGTGGGCGAAAGGTCGATCGCGGAAACCACGCTTGACGCGTCGGTGATCCCGGCGGGGATTTTACCCTTCCAGCGCGCGATAAACGGCATACGGACACCCCCCTCGAACAGGGACCACTTGCGCCCAAGGAAAGGCCCGGTGAAGCCGGGGGGATTCTTCACCTCCTTGTAATATTTCGGCCAGTCGGTCGGGCCGTTGTCACTGGTAAAGACGAAGAGCGTGTCCTCACTCAAGCCGAGTTCCTCGACGAGATCGATTACCCGCCCCAACTGCCGGTCCATCTCCTCCAGGACGGCAAAGAACTTATGGTCGTAGGGACTCTCGGAATGTTTTTCCCATTTTCCCGCCGCCCCGTCCACCGGCACATGCGGGTCGTGTACGTCATTGGGAAACAGCCGCACGAAAAAAGGCCTCGCCTTGTTCCGCCGAATAAAATCGAGCGTCCGGTCGGTGTACTTCTCCGTCTTCACCGACCGGTGGCAAAAGGAAATGTCGCCATGCCCCAGCTTCACGCTGGCGTTCTTGGGATTCGTCAGCAAGCGGTCCCCCAGCCCTTCAAAAGCGACCAGGGATTCGTCAAAGCCATAGGCCGCCGGCACGGGCGCGTCGTCCACGTCACGACCGCCGCCCATGTGCCATTTGCCGAAATGGGCGGTGGC
>JAYGFS010000578.1:0-11219 GCA_046581765.1 Verrucomicrobiota bacterium | reverse complement strand
AGCGGTACGGAAGACCTTGCTCAAGAAATATGCCTACAACCTGCTCGAGATCGAGCGGAAGCTGAAGGAAACGGGCCAACTGGATCCCCTGCTGGTAACGCGCAGGGAAATCGCCCGCTTCAAGCAGGAACGGTCCCTCGAAGGCGCGGAGGCGGAGGGATCGACCGACCTCCAGCGCCTGCTGGCCGCTTATCGAAAACTTTTCGACGAGATCGACCTCACATCCAACAAGCGCCTGTACAACCTGTCCGGGAAATACGACCAGAGCCTGCGCAGGCTCGAGGCATCGTACACGAAAGAAAACCGTATCGCGGATGCGGTAAAAGTCAGGGAGGAACGCGATGCGGTTCGGCAGCGGCCCGATGTCCTCGCGGCCATGAAGGCGGCAAAGGAAACAAAGTCAGCCACCCAACTGCAACAGCCGGACCCGGAAAACTGGAAGCCGGTCCGCCCCGGACCGGGGAACGCTGCACCCAGCGTCGCCAACCAATTCAAGGGCAGCGACAAGAAGCGCATCGACGATCGCTATCACGATTTCATCGAGGCCCTGATAGGGGTCAAGGACAATAAAATGGATGCGGTGGTGGAGCTGGTGAACCCGGAAGACACCAAGAACCTAGGTGAGCAGCTGATCGCCCTGACCTTCACCCCCGCCGTCGCAATGGTACAGTTAGCCGATAAATTCGGGGGTAAATTTCGTGCCGGTAAAATCACCGTGGGGGAGGATGGAAACACCGCTGTACAGATCCCGTACTTTTCCGGAGCGGGTGAGGGCAAGGACCTGGATCCCGTATACTGGGTCAAGGTCGAAGGGGACTGGTACCTGCGCCTGGGGAAAAACTAAGCGCCCCGGTCAAGGCTCAACCACCCGCTCAAGGTCGTTGCTGATAACCAGGTATTCGTTGCTGATCGCGGCAAACTTCCTTTCTGCCATCGCACGACGGACCCGGGCCTCCTCCTGCACCCGCATCGCATCCGCAAGGATCTTCTCGATCTCGGACAGCACGTTCGGGGCCTTGATCGACGGGAACTGCGGGTCGGGCCCGGCCGCCGGTGGACCCGTCGCCTCCGGGTGCTGCGCTTCCTTCGGTGACAGCGGCGGCAAGGGCCGTGGTTCCGGCGGCAGCGGAACCGGTGCGAGCTCGAAAGGGGATGGGATCTCGGCCACATCGACCGCTGCCGTGATCGGCGACGAGCTCACCACATCATTGGTCTGGCCACCAAAAAGGGCTTTAATCTGGTGCAGGATCTCATCGGCTACGTTGTTGGTTGCTGCGAGAGCCGGGTCGATGCCTGCACCCTCTTCAGACGGTGGAGTCACCCGGTCAATGTGGGCCTGCAATGCGTGGGGAGGCCGGGCATCCACCGGCACCGCGGGCTCGACCGAAACCCGTGCGGGCGTTTCAAGCACCAGTGCGGGATCCGGCAGGATCGCCTCCGGTTCCGAAGCGGCAATCACCGCGGCCGGAAGCTCTTCGGCCACATCCTCCCCGCCGAGAAAGCCCGCCAGGCTGACCAGGAGGTCCGCGCCCGCGCGCAAGCGGCGCACCATGATCTCATCGCCCGCATTTAACACCTCCAACTCCAACTTCTGGCGCGGAACTTTCGAATTCAACATCACGTAATTCCCGTCCAGCGTGTACAACTGCACCTCCAGGCCCTCGTTGTAGCCCGGCACGTATTGAAATTCCACATTACCGAAATTGGCAACCCGGCGGCCATTGCCCTGCAACAGGTTGATCTGGCTGTTCCGCACGATTAATATCGAGTGGAAGGCCTTGGCCCTCTTCGTTTTCCCGCCCTCCAGTTTCCCTGCAGCAAGTGCCTGCCTGGCATCGCCCGGGCCGGCCGTATCCGGACGCGCCAAATTGTCAAAGCCCTTGATCTTATCCAGCACGCCAAAGACCGCGGGTTGCCAGCCATTGTTCTTGGTCGCCACGATCTGCAACGAAACCCCGTCGAGGATGATCTTGTGCACGAGGGGTTTATCCTTCGACAGCAAGCCGGCGACGGTCCAGAAGGCCGAAAGCTGGTCAACCTGGATGTGCCCCGCTTCCAATAGCGGTGCCGTCGACTTCAGACCCCGTGTGTGCAGGTTGAGCCGTGCATCAAACCCACTGCCCTCGATTTCAAAGGGAATCCCCAGCTGACTTTCCAGGCGCTCTGCGATGATACTTTGAAAGCCTTTCGTGCGCGATATCATCAGGATTCCCAAATAGAAAATCAGGACGACGATCAGGGTCGTGCGAATAAAGGCAAAAGCAACATACTTAAAAGGCTCTTCAAGAATCTTCCGCCGTTTCAGCAGTTCCTTGTCTTCCTTTGCCGGGTCCCCCTTCATACTAGCTCCCTGACAACTCCCGTGAGCGGTCCCGCGCGGCCCGCATCGCCCGCTGCACGGTGCTCCCCAGCCCGGCTTCTTCCAACACCGCCAGCGCGGCGGCGGTGGTCCCCCCTCTCGACGTCACTCGTCGCCGCAACTCATCCGGCTCCAATCCGGATTCCACAACCATGCGACCCGCACCGATCAGGGTCTGCGCAGCAAGCGCACGGGCAAGCTCCCGGTCCATGCCGGAAGCCTCGGCCTCGGCCAGCATGGCTTCCACCATGTAAAAGAAATAGGCGGGCCCGCTTCCACTCAGCGAAGTGACCACGTCCTGCAGCGACTCATCCACCTGGACGGCCATCCCCACGGCTTCAAACATTTCCAGGGCGAAGGCCAGGTCCGCCTCCGTCGCACCCGGACCAGGGCTGATACCGGCAGCACCGCATTGCACCAGGGCCGGACTGTTCGGCATGACGCGAATCACGCGCGCGGCGGAACCCAGCATTTCTGCTACACCCGCCGTTGAAAGACCGGCAGCGATACTGATCACCAGGGCATCCAGGCCCGCAATACCCGGCAGAACCTCCGGGAACACCTGTGGCTTAACCGCGAGAACGACGACATCCGCCGCCTGCACGGCCAGGGCATTATCCTGCACGGCCTCAACCCCGTAGGTTTCCCTCATATACACGAGCCTGTCTTCATTGATATCCGTAACCGTGATATGCCCGGCAGGACAAACCCCGCCCTGGATCAAGCCCTTGACCAGGGCTTCGGCCATGTTCCCCGCGCCAATAAAAACCAGCTTCTCTACATTCATGTCCTGCGCTTTCCAAAAAGATCGGTACCCACGCGAACAAAGGTCGCGCCTTCCTCAATCGCCACTTCCATATCGTGCGACATACCCATCGATAATTCATCCAGGGGAAACCCGGTGCTCGCACGGACCCGATCCCGCAACGCGCGGGTCGCCTCGAAAAAGGTACGGACTTTTTCGGGATCCGCAGTGAGCGGAGGCATCGTCATCAAGCCCATGATATCGACATTGATCAATTGGGTGGCGGATTCCAGGAGGGGTTCCAGGGCCTCTGGGGCCAGGCCGAACTTACTGCGTTCACCGGCGGTATTCACCTGGATCAGGACCTGGCGGGTCAGCCCGGCGGCCACGCAGGCCGTGTTCACGACCTCGAGCAGGCGGAGGGAATCCACGGAGTGGATCATGTCGAAAAGCTGCACCGCCGGCTTCACCTTGTTGGTCTGGAGGTGGCCGATCAGGTGCCAGCTCACGCCGCCACGGCATTCCGGAATTTTATGCATGGCTTCCTGCACCCGGTTTTCACCGAAGAGAAGCAGCCCGGCCTGCGCCGCTTCCTCCACCGCTTCCGGCGGCTGCTTCTTGGATACCGCCACCAGGCGAACCTTCTCCGGCGAACGACCCACGCGCTCACAGGCCGATGCGATACGCGCCTGAACCTGTTCCACGCGCTCAAGGATACTCATCGTTTCTGTCATGTTCACGCAATCTGACTTTATGCGATTTTCGGGTGATCGAAAGACCTAAACGAAGATTTTCCGACGACCGGAAAGGGGCGGGAAATACATTCCGCTCACCGGAACCCCGGGTGAAGGTTTTCCCGGTTCCGGGAAAACATCTGGAAAATCGTCCCGATCGAGGTAAAGCGGCCATTCCATCGTTCCGATGACCGGAAAAGGCATTGCATCCATGGCTGATCGGGTTATGAATGCCCACTGATGAAACCCCGTTCCAGTCAAACGCTTCCCGTCTGTTGCCTGTGCCTTGCGATCCTCCTCGGGTCCGGTGCTTGTCGTTCCACGGACGATCCCAGGCGAGGGACGATTCCGCCCCAGGCGCTGGTTGAGAAGATGCTCGACCAGGCACAGGATCCACGCAAGTACTGGATAAAAGTCTACCGGGGAGAGCATGGACCCATCTTTGAGAACAGCCATCGACTGCACCCCAACCTACACGCGGAGGTGGAGTTTGAGACGAACAAGCATTCCCTTGCGCCGATGATCCCGGGCAGGGTGCGCAAAAAAGGGCCGCATCCGGCATTGATCGACACCCTTTCCGAGCACAACTGGCTGGATTTCCATCACGCCTTGCAACTCGGAGCCATCGCGCTCGGTCCCGAACCCTACGGGCAGCGGCCCACGCATGTCCTGGACTCGACGACCAGCTTCGTCGGCCTGCTTCCCACCTTCCGGATAGGGATGATGCAGATGGAAAGCCTGCTGGTAAACATTCGCCCCGTGAACATGGACCTCGGTCCGCTGGAGCGGGGCGTCAAGGATCCATATCCCGTCTTCGTTCTCGGACAGGACTTCCTCAAACCCTTCTCGTTTATCCGGATTGATTTTTCGATTCGAAACATCGCTTTCTCCGTCAGCCAGCCCTACAAACCGGATCCAGCCAGGCTCTTGGCCGAGCGCGCCTTCACGTATGGGGAACGGGGTCTTACGGTGCAGGGCAGCCTGGACAACTACGAAGGGGCCATCGCCATTGACCTGGCGGGTGACTACGAGTTGGCCATCCCCTACCCCGAGGCACCGGTGGAAACGCAGTTGACCCTGGGGAGCTTTGTTCGCCGTCAAGTACCGGTGAAAAACAGCCTTGACCTTGGGTTCAGTGCCCGCAGTTTACCATCAATAGGTAACCAGATGTTCAAGGACCTGGTTGTGACAATCGACAATCGCACCAGGACCCTCTACCTGGAAAAGCCTCCCTTGCGCTAAATACCTGTTACAAAATTTGATTCAAGATGGAATGGAAACTACTTGCGATTTACCCTATGGTAAGCCCTAAATGCGCAGGTAAAGTTGATGCTAAGGAGGAAAATGCATGTTTAAAAGGATCGCCAATCTCATCAGAGGCTTTTTCGGTTTGTTTGTATCCGGACTGGAGAAGAAGAATCCCAAGGCCCTGCTCGAGGTCGAAAAGGAAAACCTTCGCAAGCAAATCGCCAAATACAATCAAGGCCTGGCTGCGCATGCCGGGCTGGTCGAAAAGCTGATCACCCAAACCCGCCGGCTGGAGAAGCGGGAGCAGGGGCTTCGCGCCAAGGCCACGGCCAACCTGCGCGCCGGCAACCGCGAACAGGCCGCCGGCTACGCGCTCGAGTTGCAGGAAACCTCCCTGGAACTGGAGGAAAACCGCGACCAGCTCAAGGAAGCCGAAGCCATTTACAAGCAGATGCTCCAGGCACGGGATGTTACCGTAAAAGCCGCCAAGGACAAGATCCAGGGCCTCCAGCGCAGTATGCAGGACCTCGATGTCAAGAAAGCACAGGCAGAGCTCGCGGAGATGGCCTCCGGCATGATCAGCGAAATCGGCGGGGCGGGTGATACGCTCAACCGCTTGGAGGAGATCGTGGAAGAGGAACGTACCAAGGCCGCCGGACGTGCACGGGTCGCTACGGATTCGGTGGACATGGGCGATATCGCTATGCAGGAATCCGAGCAGAAAGCCCTCGCCGAGCAGGCCCTGGCCGACTTTGCCGCGGCGGAAGGGATGGACCTCGGTGACCTTCTCACCCCTGAGGTGCGCGCCAGCGCACCGGAGGGCGGCGCTTCCGAGGAGGCTGACAAGTCCATGGGTCCTGAAGCCGAGGCGGAAGGCGACGCCTGACACCCTTTGGGAGGCCGGTCGACTACTGGAGTAGTCGACCGGCTTTTTTGTGCCGATGTTTAAATATATCAAAGCCGCTTTCCTGGTGAAAAAAGAAGGCGTACCGGTGAACCTGCTCTACGTGGCGGTCATCGTCGGCCTGGGATTCATCCATCCCGCTTTCTGGATCGTCGGCACCCTGATCGAGCTGTTTTTCCTGCTCGGCCTGGCCAGCAACGAGCGTTATTGCCGACTGGTAGATGGCCTGCACATGGCGAAGGTTTCGCAGGCGGCTGAGGTGGATATCACGGGAACGCTGAAAAAGATGGTGAGAAAACTGCTCCGGGACGAGCACAAGCGCTACAAACACTTTCGCTATACCTGCGATCGCGTACTCAAGCTCTACACGGAAAAAGATGCGGATACGATTACGGTGGACGATCACCACCTGGCCTTTAAGCGCCTCGAATGGCGCTACCTGAAATTGCTGCTCGCGCGGAGTCGGATGCAGTCCAGGGACTTCACCGCGGCACCCGTCCAGGTCAAGGCAGAGATGGACGAACTCAAGCAGGAACTCGAGGACCCCATGCTCGCCGATGCCCTGCGCCATGCAAAGGCAGCCCGCCTGGAAACCCTGGACCGGCGCTTCGAACTCCTGGGGCATCGCGACCAAGCCCTCGAAGAAATCGATGTCTGCCTGGCTCGAATCGACGAAAAACTTAAGCTCCTGCTCGAGCAGGCCGGCTTGCACGGTACGCCTGCAGAAATCGCAGCTGAATTCGACAGTTCCAGCCTTCACTTAGACGGTATTTTCGGTGATGATGCGGCTGCGGTGGAAAGCACGGATCGTTTTTACGAGCAATACCTGGAAGAGAAATCGTGAGCAAGAAGAAGAACAGCGTCCCGGCCTGGGCGAGTGAATTGATCACGCTCTATGAAAGCGATGCGACCAACCAGTTCATCCTTTCCGGGAACGTGAACGACCGGGTCCTCATGCCCAATCATAAGCAGGACACCGGAACCCTGGTCGAGTTCATGATCGAGGTGCTGTTGCGTTCCTTCGACGTGGTGATCACCTATGACCTGGGCTCGGGTATCCGGATCGAAAAGGGCGGGCCGATCTTCAGCCAATGGCCCCGCATGAAAAGTGATCCCCACCTGCCCAAGACCCCGCGACCGGCAATTGAACTACTGAACCATTACTTTCGCTACTGCGCGAACCTGGCCACCCTCGGCCACAAAAACCTGCGCGTGGCCGGCATCATCAAGGCCGCCCAATTTGTGACCCCGGATATGCGCATGGGGGTGAATCACGACCTGAATGCGATGGCCCTGCTCATGCGCGACTGGTCGGTCGAAAGCAGCCTCACCCGCCAGCACCTGGCCACGTTTTTTATCACCGAGAACCTGAACGACATTCATACGCTTCTGGCCAATAACACCCGGGCGAGTAACGTCACCGTTCCCCTCCCCGACGGCGAAACGATCCACGCCGCGCTCAAGTGCTGGTCCACGAAGTTTCCCCTCGCGCTCAAGCAATACAAAGAGGACCTGGAGACGCCGGCGAACGGCCTCACCGGCACCACCCTGGGGTCGATCGAATCGCTCCTGAAAATCAAGGAGTATACGAAAGAGGAGATCACGCCGGGTGACCTCGCGGACCTGAAGAAGGAACTGGTCGAGAAAGACTGCAATGGGCTGATTGAATTCATCGAGTCCGACCTCGACCTCGACATTTATGCGGGGGCGGAGACGATCAAGAACTGGATCCGCCAGGACATCAAGCTCTGGGAGAAAAGCGACCTCGAGGCCATGCCCATGGGCTACCTGCTCTGCGGCCCGGTGGGCACCGGCAAGACCTTCCTGGTGAAGTGCCTGGCGGGTGAAGCCGGCGTGCCCGTGGTCAAGCTGAAGAACTTCCGCGACAAGTGGGTGGGCAGCACCGAGGGCAACCTCGAGCGGATCTTCCGCCTCCTCCACGCGCTCGGCCGGTGTATCGTGTTCATCGACGAGGCGGACCAGACCCTGGGCAAACGGGACTCCGGGAACAACGACTCCGGCTTGTCCGGCCGGGTCTATTCGATGATTGCCCAGGAGATGAGCAACCCTTCGAATCGCGGGCGCATCCTCTGGATTCTCGCCTCCAGCCGACCCGACCTGATCGAGGTCGACCTGAAACGCCCGGGCCGCATCGACGTGAAGATGCCCATTTTCCCGACGACGACCCGGGAAGAGAGCTTTAACCTGATCAAGATTCTAACCGGGCGGCGCGGCCTGGCATTCGAAGAAGATACCGAAAATGGACTCGGAGACGACTTGCCGGTGATGCTGACCCCGGGGGCCGCAGAGGCCCTGGCGATGAAGATCTACCGCACGGTGAAAACAGAGGGGGTCAGCCCGGATGAGGCGCTGGTGGGGATCCTTGAGGATTACCAGAACCCGGTGCCGGAGGAGGTCATGGATTTCCAGATCCGGATTGCGATTAATGAAGCGAGTGACCTGGATTTCGTGCCGGACTATTACGCCAAGCGCTTTGGTAAATAATTATGAATACACCAAAAAAATCCTGGTTCAGCCGGCACTGGATGTGGTTCGTGCCCACGGGCTGCCTCGGCGCCATCGGCCTGCTCGTCGGCTTCGTCTTCCTGATGATAACGCTCCTGTTCGGCGCCATGAAAAAAAGTGAGGTCTACCGGGTCGCCCTGGAAACCGCGCAGGCCCACGGCGAGGTTCAGGCAGCGCTCGGCACACCGGTTGAGGACGGCCTTATTTTTTCGGGAAATATCAACGTCACCCCGACCTCGGGGGACGCCGATTTCGCCATCCCGATCAAGGGTCCCCAGGCGAAGGGGACGATCTTCGCCGTGGCCAGCAAGTCCGCGGGTAAATGGACCTTCAGCACGCTCGAGGTGGAGGTGAGCGGCACCGCGGAAACGGGCCGGATCACCTTGCTGAAGTGAGGGCATAGCGGCGGTATTCCCGCTGCCGGCCCTCATGTGCCACGGGGCAGGAGCCCCGGGCTGCCGCTAGTTCCCCGCCGCCGCTTCGTCCTTCGGAAGTTCCGGGGCCTCCGGATGGACCGTGGTCTTCCGGCCGCCCTGTATCTTCTTGACCGCGGCAAGCGCAGCTTTCACGGAACGGGTGCCTTCATGGATTCCGTAGGCAATGGTGAAGGTCCGGCTGGCGCCGGGTGCCAAGGTGGGGACACGGCCGAAGTGACGCTCTACCTTGCGGTTGAAAGGATAGCCGGTCGCGGGCTCAATGCCCGTCACGTACCCGTCTTCACGCGAGGTGGTGTTCTTCCAGATGGTCAAGTGGGGCAACTCGTTGATATTCCAGGCGAGGGAGGTGGCGAGATCGCCCGCCTTGTTGTGCAGGACCGACATGGTGCGCCCCTTGGCATCGCCGTACGGCTCGAGCAGGTAGACCTCCTCCTGGAAACCCGGCACCGGACCCGTGTAGGTCGTATACGTGCCGATCGCCTTCGCGGCGTTGTCATCCATGGGGGTGACCGACTTGGCCGCCGAGACGACCTCCGCGCCTTCCTCGAGGATGGAACTACCGTAGTTCCCGTGATAAATGATCTGGAACTCCTGCTCCGCCCCACCGATATTGGTAATGGTGTCGCTGATCGTGAAGGTCCCGGAACCCACCTCCGTCGAAAGGGTGGTGTCCAGGCGGAGCTTCGGCCCGTAGAAGAATTTCTCGTAAACCGTGCCATGCAGGGTCAGGCGCTTGCCCTCCACGCTCAGGCTCACTTCCGAAGCGGGGATGTTCTGGATCTTTCCGTGCAGGGTCAGGGGGAAATCATTCTCATCGGTTCCGGGGTGGCCGGCAAACTCGAGTCCACAGCGAACCATCCACTCGTTGAAGCCTTCCAGCCAGCCGAGGCCGCCTCGACTCTCCAGGTCGATATATGAAGGGTGAACAATTTCCGGTACCGGGGAGTCCCAGCCGAGCCGTATATCGCCCTTGCGCACGTCGAGTACGCCCATCCCGCGCGTGGGGATGACGCGAATGGTCAGCGAGCCATTGTCCATGGTGATCAATTGGCAGCCTTCGGAACGGCCCCCCTTCAGGGTTTCTACCTGGACGCGCCAGCCCTTGCCTTCAATGAGCTTATTCTCGTGATTGATCTGTTGGGCGACACTGCTGATGACATGGGTCTCAGCCAGGGCGGGAAGTGCCAGGGAACCGAATAATCCGATCAGGTATTTTTTCATCTCATTCTCCACGGGGTTCATTCATACGTGCTCAGGGACGCCCTCTTTGCGAAGGCGGCTATGCAAAAACATCCTCAAGGGCCTGGCGCATCACCGTGGGGTCGGCATCGACCCCGGTCCAGTACTTGATGCCGATCACACCCTGGTTGACCAGCATGCCGAGGCCGTCGATGACCGGGCAGCCTTTCGCGCGCGCATCTTTCACCAGGTTGGTCAGGGGTGGATTGGGAATCACGTCGGCCACGACCATGTCACCGGCCAGGCTGTCCATGTCGATGGCCAGCCGGGCATCAACATCCGGAAACAGGCCGATCGAGGTTGCGTTGATCACGACCCCTGTACCTGCGGGGATCACGTAGTCCCCTTCCCAGGCGGCGAATGCGGCTTCAGCCGGCACCCGGTCGTTCAAGAGGTCCACCAGGCCTTCACCACGCGCCACGGAACGATTGACGATCGTGAGATGGGAAGCACCCGCAAGCGCGAGTTCAACACTGATGGCCCGAGCCGCTCCACCGGCACCAAAAATAACCACGCGCTGCCCCGCCGGGTCGCACAGCTCGCGCAGGGATGATACGAATCCCTTGCCGTCCGTGTTCTGGCCGATCAGCTTGCCGTCCTCGATCACCACGCAGTTCACCGCCCCCATGACCTCGGCGGACTCGCCCAGGCCATCCAGGTGATCGATGACCGACACCTTGTGTGGGATGGTGCAGTTGAACCCGCGAAAGCCCATGGACTTGGCACCCGCAACCGCGGCCGCGAGGCCCCCCGGGGCAACTTCGATGGTGAGATAGCGCCAATCCAGGCCATGATGCCGATAGGCCGCCTCAACCATGACCTGGGTCGGGTTTTCCGAGATGGGCTGCCCGAAGGCAGCGGTGAGTTCCTGCTTAAAATTCAATGCTGCCATGTGATCCTACATCCATTCATTTGTGGAAATTCAAACGCCTGCGCGGTGGGTCCCAGATTTGGAAGCGCAGCGGCCAAGTCATTTCCGCATTTGGAAACACAACTATATTTAGAAATGGGTTGTCAATAGCGGCGT
>JAYGFS010000178.1:0-1517 GCA_046581765.1 Verrucomicrobiota bacterium | reverse complement strand
CCGGCCGTCGATTACGCGATCGCGAAGAAACTTTCACGAAAACGCCGTTTTACAGAAAGCGTGAAGCACCTGGAGCGCGCGGCTGAAAACGACCCGTCCTTTCTCCCCGCGCGCGCCCTGCTTGCGCAGGATCTGCTCCGCCTGGGCAGGGAGGACGAGGCCTGGCCAATGATCGAGGGACTGCAGGAACTGGATTCGTACAACGTGATCCTGTATAACCTGCTCCGCCTCTCGGACCGGCTCAAGGGCTATCGCACCTTGACCAACGAGCACTTCATCGTCCGCATGGAGAGCCGGGAGGCAGACATTCTCGGTGCAGAGGCCCTGGCCTTTCTCGACGAGGCCTACCAGGTGCTGAACCGCAAATATGGCCTCCGGCTCGAGCAGCCTGTCCTGGTGGAATTCTTTCGCGAACAACAGGATTTCGCGGTCCGGACGCTCGGCGTACCGGGAGGCTTGGGCCTGCTGGGTGCCTGCTTCGGAAGCCTCATCACCATGAACAGTCCCGGTAGCCTGGGGGCGCTTGAAAACAACTGGAAGGCGGTGCTCTGGCATGAATACTGCCACGTGGTCACGCTCACGGCCACCGGCAACAAGATGCCGCGCTGGTTAAGCGAGGGGATCTCGGTTTACGAAGAATGGGAGCGTAACCCGGGCTGGGGACAGCGCTTGACCCCCACCTACCGCCGCATGATCCTGCAGGATGAGCAACTCTATCCGATCAGTGAATTGAGCAGTGCCTTCCTGAAACCAAAAAGCCAAACACACTTCATGTTTGCCTATTACGAATCAGCCCTGGTGGTGAAATACATCGTCGACACCTATGGCTTTGATGCACTCAGGCGCATCCTCCGCGACCTGGAGGCGGGCGTCCCGATAAACCCGGCCCTGGCCAGAAACACCAAGCCTATCCACCTGCTCGATGACGACTTTGCCTGCTACATGCATGTCTTTGCAGGTGAACACGGAGCGGATTTAAGCTGGGAAACCCCGCCCTCAGCCCGGGTAGAGACCTGGAAGCTGGCTGATTTCCAGGACTGGTTGACGCAGTACCCGGACAACTTCTACGGCCTGTATGAGGTCGCCATCGCCGCAGTTGAAGCGGGTGATTTCTCCCAAGCGGAGAAGATACTGAAGCGCATCCGCGATGCGTACCCCGACTATGTGGATGGCGGGAATGTCTATGAGCTGCTCGCACGGGTGTACCGGGAGACGGACCAGCCCCGGAAGGAAATCCAGGTCCTGGAAACCATGGCCGAGCGCAACGCGGGTGCCCTGTCCGTCTTTCAACGATTGCTGGACCTCCACATCGCGGCAAAGAACTGGTCCGCGGTCGCCGCCAATGCCCGCCGGGTGACGGATATCGACCCCTACCAGTTGGCACCCTATCGAAGCCTTGCCCGTGCGGCGAAAGCCCTCAATGACCCGCGGCAGGCTATTTATGCCTACGAACGCTTGCTGGAATTGGATTCCGAGGATCCGGCGGGGGTCCATTATCACCTGGCTCGCCTGTATAA
>JAYGFS010000124.1:0-7640 GCA_046581765.1 Verrucomicrobiota bacterium | reverse complement strand
GTAAACCGGCTAAAAAGAAAGCGGCGAAGCGTAAACCTGCGAAGAAAAAAGCAGCGAAGCGTAAACCGGCTAAAAAGAAAGCGGCGAAGCGTAAACCTGCGAAGAAAAAAGCAGCGAAGCGTAAACCTGCTAAGAAAAAAGCGGCTAAGAAGGCGACCCGCAAGAAAAAGCGCTAAGTCGCGCTTTGATTGCAGTCAAAAGGCCGGCACTGGGCCGGCCTCTGAGTCCACGTTATATCTGGCGGTAAAGGTACCTGTTGCACAATACCTTTACCGCCATTTTTTTGTCCGTTCCAATCGAAAAATTACAGGAACATCGAAAATGTTTGACCATACAACATGTTGTATGGTAGCTCGCTCAGCTACACCATTTATTTCCGGTGGGCGTAAACCTTTAAAATCGCGTGTGCCCGCCCTTTAAACCCAGATGGGATCAGCATAATGAAATGTCCGAAGTGTGGACATTTACGAGATAAAGTCGTCGATAGCCGGGTGATTCGAGCGGGAGAAGTCATTCGTCGGCGTCGCGTGTGCACCGAGTGTTGCCATCGCTTCACGACTTACGAGGAGGTCATGCGTGTGGGCCTGAAGGTCGTTAAGCGGAACGGTGATCTGGTAGACTTCGATCAAAAGAAAATCCACGTTGGCATCAAGAAGTCCTGTGAGAAGCGACCAGTTTCCACGGAGCAGATCGATCGCCTGGTTGACGGCATCGTCAAGGAGTTGGAGGCCACCCACGAAAAAGAGGTGCCCAGTACCGTGATCGGCCAGCTCATCATGGAGCGCTTGGAGGGTCTCGACGAAATCGCCTATGTCCGTTTTGCATCGGTGTATCGCCGGTATCGCGACGTGAATCAGTTTCTCAGCGAAGTAGAAAGCCTGATCGGCAGAGAATGAGTACCGGTTATTATCTTCCACCCGGCATCCTGCCCTTCCAGTCCTATTTAGCGCGCCAGTTCACGGAGGTGCTACAATCGGAGGAAGAGATGCTTGCCCGTGAAGCCGCGGAAGGTGCTGCCTTCGCCCTCGCGGAATTGGGATACCGTACGTCCGTACCTACCGAATTACTGACCCTGCTCGTCGCTCGCATGGTTCATCGTTTCGGTCATTCATCCCGGGCCTCGGAATACCTGGAACGCCATGTTGAGCAGCGGGATTTTCTTCCGTTTTACCGCGGATTGGTCAAGAACCGGGATTTCGATCTGCGCGTGTGGGGGCTGTTTGATTCGCATCTGGTCACATCGGCATCCTGGCAAACGCTGAACAGCAACACGAAGGTATGGGTGCTCGACCTGCAATCGCTAAGTCAAGATGCCGCCCTCTGTTACGAGTTGGCTATCTTTCCGTCCTTGAAAGCCTTGCTAGCCGAGTTGCATCCCCTGGGAGAGGAAACCTGTGGGGACTTTTTCATCGGCTTACGGGGATATACGCCCCGTCCTGGTTTGCCGGGTTCACAGGAAGTCCTGCACTTCGTACGAGCCTGCCTGGATCAGCAGCGGCAACGTTATGGCTGGGCAAATACGCCGCGTGCGTGTTTTCTGGATTTGGGGCTGTAGGCCTCCTGTCCCCGGGTGGCGATTTGACCGCAGAGGCGCTGAGCCGGTGTTCCACTGCGGGACGGATTCCCCTCTGCTCGACCTGCTCAGGCTTTGCGCAGCACCAGCGCACTCAGGGGTGCTAAGAGAACGCTCGCTGAGCAAGGCTGCGCGTGCCGGGGTTTATTCTCGGCCCACAGGGCTTCCTGCTGGCCCGCGTTGTTTCCGCCCCAATGCTCGGCATCGCTGTTAAACACCACGGTGTATTCCCCTTCTTCCGGTAGCGCGATGCGGTAGTCGTCCCGAGGAACGGGGGTAAAGTTTAGGGCGCAGATGAGGTAATCATCTCGATCCGAGGATGTTCGGACAAAACTGATCACGCTGTTGTGGTTGTCATTGTGATCCAGCCAGTAAAAGCCTTCAGCGTCGAAGTCCAGCTGGTGCAAAGCGCCTTCCGCTACGTACAGATGGTTTAATGCGGCAACCATCTGGCGAAGCTTTTCGTGCTCATCGCTCATCAACACATGCCAGTCCAGGCTTCGGTCGTGGTTCCACTCGGTCCATTGGCCGAATTCGTTGCCCATGAACAGAAGCTTCTTTCCCGGGTGTAGGAACATGTAGGCGTACAGGAGGCGGAGGTTGGCAAATTGCTGCCAACGGTCGCCGGGCATCTTGGCCAGCATCGCCCCTTTTTCGTGGACGACCTCATCGTGGGAGAAGGGAAGGATGAAATTTTCGTTAAACGCGTACATCAGGGATAAGGTCAGCGCGTTATGGTGAAAGCGCCGGTGAATCGGGGTGTGCTCGATGTAGGTGAGGATATCGTTCATCCAGCCCATGTTCCACTTCAGGCTGAACCCTAGTCCACCGGCGTACGTTGGTCGGGAAACCCCGGGAAAGGAAGTCGATTCCTCGGCAAAGGTCATCAGGCCCGGGTATTCGCGGTGCATCAGCTCGTTGAAATGCTTGAGAAAGTCGATGGCCTCGAGGTTCTCGCGTCCGCCGTGGATATTGGGTTCCCATTGGCCTTCTTCGCGTGAATAGTCGAGGTAAAGCATGCTGGCCACGGCATCCACACGTAATCCGTCGACGTGATAGATGTCCGCCCAGATCATGGCACTGCTGTAGAGGAAGTGTTTTACCTCGTCCCGCCCGAAATTGAAAATCAGGGTGCCCCAATCCATGTGTTTGCCCTTGCGGGGGTCGGCGTGCTCGTATAGTTGCGAGCCATCGAACTCGGCCAGCCCGTGTGGATCCTCCGGGAAGTGGGCGGGGACCCAGTCGATGATGACCCCGATACCGGCTTGGTGGCAGGCATCCACGAAGCCTTTGAAGTCGTCCGGGCTCCCGAACCGGGAGGTCGGTGCAAAATACCCGAGGCATTGATATCCCCAGGAGCCGTCAAAGGGGTGCTCAGATACCGGCATGAGCTCGATGTGGGTGAAACCCATATCCTTGACATAGGGGATGAGTTCCTCGGCGAGCTCCGCGTAACTGAGTGATCGATTGTCTTCTTCGAGAATGCGCTTCCAGGAGCCGGGATGAATCTCGTAAACGGAGATCGGCTCGTTCAGCCAGTTGTAGTGCCGGCGTTCGTGCATCCAATCGGCATCATTCCATACGTACTTGTTGATATCCCAGACTTTCGAGGCCGTTCGAGGACGAAGTTCGGAGGCAAAGGCAATGGGATCCGCTTTTTCGACCTGGACACCGTGGGCGTCATGGATGATGAACTTGTAAAGCGTGCCCTCGCCCAGCCCTGGAACGAACAGACTCCAGACCCCGGAGTCGCCCAAGCCTTGCAGGGCGTGATTTCTGCCGTCCCAGGCGTTGAAATCACCCATGAGCTGAACGGCCTGCGCATGGGGTGCCCAGACGGAAAAGCGTACACCGGCCACGCCGTCTTCGCGGGTCAGTTGCGCCCCCAGACCTTCGTAGGTACGGTAATAAGGCGCGTTCAGGATCTCTTCAGCAGTCATCGCGGGGCGGGTTAAAGCACGAGGCACTTCATTTTGCACGGGTTTTTTCTTTCTTTCCAGTTCCTTTATGAACAATGAGCAGGAATGAGCATGGACGAATCACGGCGGGCTTTGAGCCAGTGCCGCCGGATTATTTTTAAATTGGGTACCCGGGTTCTGGTCAATCGCAACGGGCGACCGAATCCGGCCCGTCTGCGTGCCCTGGTGGCCGAATTGGCGGCTTTGCACCACGCCGGGCACGAAGTCATCGTTGTTTCCTCCGGGGCGATCGGGGCCGGCATGCAGGCGCTCGACATGAAGAAGCGCCCGACCCGTCTTCCCGATCTACAGATGGCTGCAGCGGTCGGGCAGACGAAGCTCATGGGTATCTACGATGAGCTGTTTGGGGCCAAGGGGTGCCGAATCGGGCAAATCCTGCTCAATCACGACGATTTGAAGCATCGCACCCGACACCTGAATGCGCGCAACACGATGATGAACTTACTGCGCCATCGGGTGATCCCGGTGGTGAACGAAAATGATGCCACTACGGTCGAGGAGATCACCCTGGGCGACAATGACAACCTCGCAGCGCTTGTAACCATATTGGTCGACGGTGATTTACTTATGTTAATGACCTGTGTTGACGGATTACGTGCCCCGAGTACCTCGGGAAAAACCCGGCGGGTCGCTTATTTACCACGGGTTGATCAGGCCGCACGCGAACTCGTCTTCGGGAAGGGCGATGCCTTATCCTCCGGTGGGATGGTTACCAAGCTGAACGCCGCCGAAGCGGTGAACCGCATCGGCGCCCTGGCGGTTATTGCTGATGGTAGCAAGCCTGCCAATATATCCCGCATCCTCAAGGGCGATGATCGCGGAACGCTCATTGGTCGAAGCTGCGATGGTAAGGGGCATTACAAAAGTAAGCGGAAGCAATGGATCGCCTTCTTCAACAAACCCGCTGGGAGCGTCCAGGTGGATGTGGGAGCGCAAAAGGCGATTCTGGAGAAGGGTACCAGCCTGTTGCCGATCGGTATTCGCAAGATCGAAGGGGATTTCCCTATTGGTTCGGTGCTCCAGGTCAAAGACCGGGCTGGACAGGTCTTTGCCTTGGGGCTAAGTGACTACGCATCGGACCACTTACGCAAGATTATGGGGCAAAAATCCTCTGAAATTCGCAAAATCCTGGGTACCGGGTATTATGATGAGGCCATTCACCGGGATAATATGGTGATTGTTTAGTGGCCAGGGTTCAGGTTTTTTTGTTCATGTTTGCAGGTGGCTTTGCGCTGCGTCGTGCGGTTGACTGTGTGAGTACCCCGCCAGAGAAAGTGTATTGATGAGTATTGAAGATGATGTTCGTATGGTCGGCCAGCAAGCCCTCCAGGCCTCGCGCGACTTGGCCATGTTCTCCACCAAAAAGAAAAACGTCTTCCTGGAAGCGATGGCGGATGAGTTGGAGAGTCGCAAAGATCAGATTCTTGAGGCGAATGACAAAGACGTGCAAGCCGGAAGGGCAGAAGGCCTGTCCGCGGTGCTCCTCGACCGCTTGACCCTGACCGGCGAGCGCTATGAAGCCATGATTGGGGGAATCCAGGATGTGATTGGGCTCAAGGACCAGGTCGGTCAGAAGATCAGCACCTGGATTCGCCCGAACGGACTTGAAATCAACAAAGTTCGCGTACCTATCGGGGTTATCGGCATCATTTACGAATCCCGCCCGAACGTTACCGCGGATGCAGCGGTACTCTGCATTAAATCGTCTAACACGGTCATTCTCAAGGGTGGGAAGGAAGCGCTTCATTCGAATCGTGCAATCGCCACAGCGCTCCAGGAGGGCGGGGAAAAGAAGGGCTTGCCAGCGAATGCCATCCAGTTGATCAAGACCACGGATCGTTCCGCGGTGACCGCGCTCGTGCGCCTGAATGATTACGTGGACCTGGTTATCCCCCGGGGCGGGGAAGGCTTGATTCATGCTGTAACCGTCCAGGCGACGGTTCCCGTGATCAAGCATTATAAGGGGGTCTGCCATGTCTATGTGGATGAATCCGCTGACCTGGATATGGCGGTGGACATCATCGAGAACGCCAAGTGCCAGCGTCCGGGCGTATGTAACTCGATGGAGACGCTCCTGGTGAATCGCTCAATCGCGCCTGCGTTCCTGCCCAGGATCGCGGAGCACCTGCAGGCAGCTGGCGTCGAGTTGCGTGGAGACGAAGCTTCTCTCGGGCTTGTGCCGGACATGAAGGAGGCCACCGAAGAGGACTGGTCTGAAGAATACCTCGACCTGATCCTGTCGATCGCCATCGTCGATGACGTTAAAGCTGCCATTGAGCACATTAACCGGTATGGCTCCAAGCATTCCGATGCCATCATCACCAAGGATGAGAGGGCCCAGAAATGCTTCATGCAGCAGGTCGATGCTTCTACCGTGTACGTCAACGCCTCCACCCGCTTTACCGACGGAAACGAATTCGGTCTCGGTGCGGAAATGGGCATCAGTACGGATAAGTTACATGCGCGCGGTCCCATGGGCCTGGAAGAGCTTACGACGTATAAGTACCAGGTTTTTGGAACGGGCCAGATTAGGTAGCCAGGCGATCCCCGCCCGCCTGCCCGGTGAAGACGATCTTGCCCGGGCCGCATGTCTCCCGCCTCCCCTGCCGCCCCATTACCCGGCTCAGGCCATTAAGCGGGCGATCTTGCGGCCGAAGGCCTGCCGCTGCTTCGCCGCCCACGCGCGGACGGCCCGCACCTGCTTGCTGTAAGCCGTAAAGTCGAGGCCCGCGGTGGCGCCGAGGTGGGTTTTCTTTGCGATGGCTTCGACCGGATCGACCTGCTCCAGTTCATCCAGGTGCGCTTTGACCTGGTGATAGGCATCCCGGAAGGGGGTACCCTGGCCGACGAGTTCGATGGCGCGGTCGGTGGCGAAGACGTCGGGGGAAAAGCCATCGAGCAGGGCCTGCCGGTTGACCTGGATGTTCGCCAGGCAGCGGGTGCTGATCCGCACGCTGGCGGCGGTGAGGGCGAGGCCTTCCATGAAGGGTTCCTTGGTCTCCTGTAAGTCGCGGTTGTAGCCGGTGGGCGCGCCGTTGAGGATGTTCAACGTGGTCTGGGCGTGTGCGAGGACCACGCTGGCCCGGGCGCGCAGGAGTTCCATGACATCCGGGTTGTGTTTGTTGGGCATGATGCTGCTGCCGGTGCAAAAGGCTGCAGGCAGGGTGAAGTAGCCGAACTCGGGCATGGTGTAGAGTATGAGATCCTGCGCCAGCCGCGACAAGCTAAGCATGACCTGTCCGCAGGCGGAGAGAATCACCGATTCCACCTTGCCCCGCGCGTTCACCGCGTGTGTCACGTTGTGTACAGGTGCTTCGAAGCCGAGTAGATCGGAACTCAGTTGCCGGTCGATGGGCAGGGGGACACCAAAACCCGCGGCCGCACCGAGTGGGCAGCGATTATTTAATGCGTAGGCGGCCTTGAGCAGCTCGATATCGTCCAGGAGAACCTCCGTGAAGCCGGTCGCCCAGAGCCCGACGGAACTGGGCATGGCTTTCTGCATGTGGGTGCGACCGACCATGGGTAGCTTCGCATGTTTCTTCCCCAGCTTGTTCATCACCTCGGCCAACGCGGCGGTTCCGTCGATCAAATCGAGCAAACGGGTCTTGGCAAAGAGCCGGAGGTCGAGGGCCACCTGGTCGTTTCGACTGCGCCCGGTATGAATTTTTTTGCCCAGGTCGCCCAGGTTCCTGGTAAGCGCGCGTTCGACTGCCAGATGCACGTCCTGGTCGGCGGGGGTGATTTTAAATTTTCCGGCTTCATGTTGGGCAATGATGCCTTTAAGCGCGCGAATGATCTTCTTCACCTGGGTTGGGGTAATGATGGCCGGCTTGACCGGCATGCGCGAGAGCATGACGGCGTGGGCGGCACTGCCGATACAGTCCTCCCGTACCAGGTTGCGATCGAGCAGGATATCCTTGCCCGCGGTATACGCGAGGACCTCGTCATCAATCTTTCCAACGGTGGTTGATTTTGATGCCATGTGAGGAGTCTTACATGAAGCCGACGTACATTCAAGTGTGAGGGGGCGACGAAAGACAACGAGCGCCCCTCCACCAGGTCACCCGTCCATGCCTGCCCACCTCAAG
>JAYGFS010000114.1:0-2355 GCA_046581765.1 Verrucomicrobiota bacterium | reverse complement strand
CGGGTCTTGGTCCTGCAGTCGCATCGCGGGGATACGCCGCTTCGGCATCACCATTTCGCGCGGCAAAAGGGGCCATGGAAGCTGCTGCGTGCATCCGGCTTCGGGAAAGAAGAGCCCCCGGAAAGCGCGCCATTTGAATTGTACAACATCGCGGAGGACCCCGCGGAGACCAGGAACCTGTTTAAAGCAGAGGCTGCCGTGGCGAGTGAACTCAAGAAGACCTATGACCATTGGTTCGACGATGTGTCGTCCACCCGCGAAAACAATTATGCGCCACCGCGGATTGTCCTCGGCAACCCGGCGCAAACCGAAACCCACCTGACGCACCAGGACTGGCGCAAGATCACGGGAAGCGGCTGGGGGACGAACGGGGAGTGGCTGGTGCACATCGAAAAGAAGCGCGTCTTCGACGTGGATGTTGTGCTTCGGGAAACCGCAACCCAGGCCCACATCCTGTTGACCATTGGCGAGGACAGCTGGGAGCATAGGGTCGACCAACCCGCTGACCGCATTCACTTCAAGGGCCTTTCCCTGCCCAAGGGGCCCGCGAGCATCCAGTCGGTTATCCGGGTTGGCGAGAAGGAAATGGGTCCCGCACGCATGGTGGTTTTCCAGCGTTGATGCTCCCCGGAAGCAGCTTTTTCCCGAAAAAATGCCTGAATGGACTTTCGCAAGGGAAAAAGACCCTGTACCTTGTGACAAGGCATACAGGGTGGCTTACACCCATAGAAAGCGCAAGAACATCTCCCGGGTCGGCTGGATGACTACCGGATGCACATCGAGGTAACGATATGACTGATAAAACATTGGGGCAGAAAATTAAGGAACACCTGTGGGGTCCGGTTGGATCGCTTCTCTTTCACGTAATCCTGGTGTTCCTGCTCATCCACTTTGTCCAGTTCATCCAGCACCGTGACGACGCCAAGATCGAGGTCGTGATGCTGGAGACCCAGGACATCGAGATCGAGGAACTGCTTGATGACGAGATCGAGGAACTGAAGGATCTCAGCGATGTCGAGGAGATCACCATGACCGACGAACCGATCACGATGGAGAACACGGAGACGGAGACGGTTTCCGAGACCACCACCGAGGTCGACCTGCAGAATCTCGACCTCATGAGCGACATCGACAGTCCCGTTATCATGAAGGGCCTGCTCTTCGGGCGAACGGCCATCGGCCGCAAGGCCATGCTCGGCAAGTATGCCGGTAGGTACGGGGGACTGACCGAGGCGGCCGTGCGACGTGCGCTCGAGTGGCTGAAGAAGAACCAGAATTCCGATGGCTCCTGGAATGGTGGAGCGAAGATAGGGCACACCGGCCTTGGCCTGCTGACCTTCCTCGCGCATGGGGAGACCCCGGACTCCAAGCGCTACGGTGCCACGGTGGAAAAGGCCATCAAGTACCTGCTTTCGCAATGCAACGACCAGCATCAGTTTGGCATCAAGGGGGCCGGCCACGGCAGTGTGTATGAGCATTGCATCGGCACCTACGCCATTTCCGAGGCCTTCGGCATGACCCGCGTGCCCGCGCTCAAGGACGCCATGGAGGGGAATTTGAAGGTTATTATCGAGGGACAGCAACAAGGCGGAGGGTGGGATTACCACTGGGATGACAAGGCCCGTACAGACACCTCGGTCATGGGGTGGGCCGCCCAGGCACTCAAGGCCGGGAAAATCGCCGGGGCCCAGGTGGAGGGTTTGCCGGAAGCCCTGAAGAAGGCGGTGCCTGGTTTCAGGGCGATGGCCAAGCCGAGCACGGGCAAGTTCGGCTACACCAGTCCAGGCAACGGGGACATCGGCATGACGGGCGTGGGCGTGTTGTGCATGCAACTGCTCGGCGCGGCCAAGGATCCCCTCACCTTGAAAGGCCTGGCTGCAATGGAAAAGACGCAAGCGTCCTACGTTGGGACAAGTCGGCATCCCCTATATGCGTATTACTATATCACCCAGGCCAAGTTCCACGAGGGCGGGAGTACCTGGCATAACTGGAACCCAAAGATCGCCACCCTGCTGGTAAAATCCCAGAAAAAGGACGGGAGCTGGTTGCCGAAAGAGGTGGAAAAACGCGGCCCAGTATACTGCACCACCCTCGCGGCACTGAGCCTGCAGGTCTATTATCGTTTTCTCCCGACCTTCCAGACCGACGCAGTCCTGGTGGCTGAACCGGAAGTTCTTGCCGACGATGCCGACGTGATGATTACCGTCGGCGGCGGTTGATCCGGCAGACGACCTTGCTTTGAACGGCGTCTCGGTCCGCCGTTTTTTTGTGCCCCAGGCTTCCCTGTCCGGGGATGATGGATTCGAGGCCATTTCCGACTTGTTATGTCGGCTTTCTTGATGGTACATTTAAATC
>JAYGFS010000073.1:0-10354 GCA_046581765.1 Verrucomicrobiota bacterium | reverse complement strand
GGCAGGGGTTCACTCGGCCCGACCGGACCGGCAGGGGCCAGCTGCACGAAGGGGTCGCCGAAATAACTGTGGTCGGAACCATTGCCGTTAGCTGAATTCGCCGCGACCAGGGTGAGGAAGCGATCGCCGTTCGCAAGGGAGACGCTCACGGCTTCCTCGGTGTTCACCAGGTGGTCCCCGGACGCTTTCTGGACCCCGTCGACCAGCACCAGGTAATCGATCGAGCCCCCTGCCTTGGATCGGCTGTCACCCGCGATGCAGGTGAAGTTCGTTGCCTGGCGCCCGTTATACAGCTGCTCAATCGCGTCGAGGTCGAAGGTGATCCCCTTCTGCGCGTGGGCGGAAATCATGGAATGATTCTCCGCATCGCTGTCGAATGCCTCGGTCAGCCCCCCCTGGCTCGAGGGGTTCCCGATCGGCCCCACCCCATTGACGAAATGCCCCCAGCTCGGTTCGCTGCCCGCAAACCCGGTGAAGTTGAAGGCATGCCCGCCGGAGTCGACCGCCTGGAGACCGAGCGGGCCGTTGGGCACGAAGACCCCGTCAATGGTCGCATGGGCTACCGGATAATAACCCACCGGGTCCAGCGGATAAAAGTTGCCCCCGGCACTTGAAACAAGCGCCCCATTGGCGGCATTGATCCCGGTGGCGGACCCGGTACCGGGCAGGCTCCCGTTGCCCCCGCCAACCAGGTCAGCCAGGTCGACGATATCCCCGGAAAGGTCCACCTCGTCAAAGGCATTCGTGTCGGCCGCGACCACGATGAAGCCCTGGGCAGGGAGTAGCGTCCCGGGTGGAAAGACAAAATCAATCCCGGAGAAATACCAGTTCGAGAGATCCACCGCTTCCGGCCCGGTATTCGTCAGCTCGACAAACTCGTTGCGGAGGGTGTTGGGCTCCGAATCATAGAGGATTTCATTGATGATCACCTGGCCGGAGGTGAAGGGGGCAAGGAAAAGCCAAAGCAGGTTAAGGGACTTGTACATATGGACTTACATACACCGATCCGGGGCTTTTGGGAAGCCACCAAAGGGGCCTATTCCCCGCTGGTGCAGGCCGATTCCTGTGGACATTGAATGAAACGATATGGCTAGATCAACACATCGATACAAGCACCAAGATCGTTACTTTCCTCCTGGCCCACTTGACCGCCGGGGCAATCATGTGGTGTCCACCGGTTTTCGCCACGCCGATTTTGTCCACCGATTTCACCGGGCGAACGGTCAGTGGAAAGACGGCTGGTAATATTCCCTGGACCCTGGATGGGGTGCAGGATCCCGGCGACCTGAGTTGGGTGCAGGAAGGCGGCGGGCCGGCTGGCACGGCACTCTTTGACACGGCCAATGCGCAGGGGCATTTCGCTCCCGACATGAACATCGGCAACGAGGGTCCCTGGAGCACAACCGTTCCCCTGGCCTTGACCGTGCCGCAGGTCACGCTCCAGGACGTGCTACTCGACTGGCAGCACTTCAGTAACACCGGCGTTTTTCAAGGGGCCGCTCGCAGTGCGGACTGGACCGTCAGCGTGACCGGTTCCACCTCGGGTCTGCTCGGCAGCATCACCGCTTCCGGGATCTCCGGCACCTCGGGGATCGAGACCCTGACCTTCGTGTCCCCACTGGCCTTGAGCAATGCCGAGACCTACGAGGTAAAGATCTTCGTAACCAGCTCGGCGACCATCGGGAACAACACGGGCCTCGATGCGCTGACCCTCAACGGCACCGTCATTCCCGAACCCGGTGTACCTTCCCTCCTCTTCGTCGGCGTGATCAGCCTGGCCCTGCTGCGGCGTGCTGCCTTGTTCGGCCGTCTGCGCACCTAGACAGCCCGGTTGGAATTGAAATTGAAGCGGAACGGATAGGCAGCGCACATGCATATCACTGCAGGTAGGACGACAGGCAGGTGGGCGTCGTCTTGGTCTCTTTCTCAACAATCATGGAGCCATCCCCGTCCAGGGGTGCAGCACCCGTGGCCTTGGAACCGCGCTGCACCCGACTGAGCACCAGGATACCCTTGAAGATCAGGTCGTGGATCCAATCGTGGTTGCTGCGGCTGAGGATTTCCCCCAGGCGAGGCTCCGATTGTCCCCACTCCCGCAACAGGACCGCCATCGACTCGGTGATCTGGTAGGTGGTAAAAAATTCATTCCCGGGCACACTTAATTCTACCTGCAGGCAGCTTCCTGAAGCATCACTGTGCGTGTTGAAACAAAGATCTTCCTGGAGCAGGAGAAAACAATCTGCACACGACGGGTCACGCAAGAGTTTGCGTTGCTTGAAGTAGGCCTCGACGTTCCTGAAAATCGGGCGATGGGGGTTGTTCACCGTGCGACAGAAGTAGGTGGTGTCCCCCCTGGGATCATTGCCTTCTCCAGCACCGCCATGGCCGTGCACCAGGATGTAGCCGAAGTTGACCGCTTGCAGTTGCTCCCGATCGAAATTCCTCACCCAGTCATCCAGCAAGGCGTTGTAGCTCTCGTAGGCCTGCCCGAAGGGCGCATGGCTATGCGGCACGGAGAACAACATGGCGTCCCGATCGGCTGTTCTCAGCACCAGCAGGTCAGCGGGTGGCCCCGACCACCAGCTCGACAACTTGGCATCGTACCGGTCCACCTGGACCAGGTCCGTCACGATAAACAGCGAACCACCCGGGACCAGGAACTCGGCACTCTCCTCGACAATACGCTGCAAAATGCGCTCGCCGTTTGCACCCCCATCCCGGAATCGATAGTCCTCGTTCGGGCTTGGAACGAAAGGGGGATTCGCCAGGATGACGTCAAAGTTGCGGCCCTCGACAACCCCGTAAAGGTCACCACACAGGACCTTGACATTCTCCACCCCGTTGAGCTGGGCATTGAACCGGCTGAACCGGATCGCGCGGGGATTCAGGTCCACCAGCGTGACCTCGCCACAATGCCGACTGGCCACGATCCCCTGGATACCCGAGCCACAGCACAGGTCCAGCAACTGCTCCGCATCCCAACGTGGCGCGGTCTGCACCAGGCCGTGGCTGTCCATCCCGATGTACATCACGGGATCCTCATCAATCCGGTCCTCATCGAGCAACATGTACCGATGGTCGGTGGCAAAAAACAGGCCGGAAGAGCAAAACAGGTCCACCCGGGATGCCCATGTCCCCTTGGCACGTGGGATCAACAGGCCCAGATGCTTAAGCGCCTCGAACAATCGTTCACCGAATAATCGCTGGATGTCGCCTTCCTTCATCGCTCCCCGCAACTGGAAAAGCCGGATCAGGTCATCAAGCGGCGCATCCGTGAGGCACCAGTTGGCATAATAGTGCAGGTGCGTCGGTTCTATTTGCTGCAGGGACTCACACCCCAGCAGCCCGCAGATACCCTCTTCGCTGTATCCATGCTCCCTCAGCAGCTCATTGAATTCCCGCAGGACGCCACCCGCACAGAAATCATCCACTGCAAATTGTGCCAGGGTGGCCGGGTTCTCTGCGGCGGGCAGGTCCAGCGGGTCAGACGGGGTACGAATCCAGGCCGCGTGGGCATGAACCCCAAATGCGGCGAGCTCTGCAATCGCCCACTCGACCCTCCTGGCGAGCTCCAGGTGCGTCAGGTACAATTCCCTCCGCAGGGGCTCTCGAATATCCTCGGCCGGATTCAGCACCGCCATGATCAGCTTGACATCCCTGTACCGGTAGCTCCGCTGATCCACCCGGCCGGTAAGGTCAACCAGGGTTGATTCCCCCAGGGGGTCAAGCAACATCACCACATCACCCGATAACTCTGATGACCATTTTCCCTGGAAGGGTGATGCTTCCAGGATCCCGGACATCTCCCGGTACCGGGCCCCCTGGCTGGATAAGCGGGCCAACTCCTCCCCGGACCAGGGACCAAACTCCGCGTCACCAAAGAACAGGGCTCGGTCGAGCTTGATCATCCATTCGCGCACCGATGGCTGACCCGGGTCGAGTCCGTGCGGGAGCTCCTGCTCCGCAACCAGCTTGACGTGGGCCGAGTAATCAAGCACCGGCACGTGTTTCTTCTGCACCCAGTAGTCTCCAAGGGATAGATAATCGATATCACCCTTCAGGAAGGTTCGTAAGGCTTCAGCCGGTGTCTCCACGATCGGTTCACCCGCGACATTGAAACTGGTGTTCAATAAAACCGGTGGGCCCTCACGAATCTCTGAGAGGCGGTTGCAGAGCGCATAGAAGAAGGGGTTCTCCCCGGATGTCACCGTCTGGACCCTGCCCGTCCCGTCGTAATGCGTGATGGCTGGAAGCTGTTCTTTAAATTCCTCCCGTACGGGTGACACCAGCAGCATGAAGGGCGAATCGACCGCCAGGTCAAACACCTCGGTGACGCGTTCCCGCGGAATCACCGGCGCAAAGGGCCTGAATGCCTCACGAAACTTGACCCGGTCATTCACGACATCCTTCATCCTCAGGAATATCGGATCCGCCAGGATCGAGCGATGACCCAGGGCCCGCGGGCCATATTCGCTCCCCCCTTCAAAGCGCGCCACGATACTTCCCGAGGCCATCGCCTCTGCCGTCTGCTGCAACATCTCTTCTCCTGTCAGCTTCCGGGCCACGACCAGCTCCTTGAATTCCCCCAGGTCCCTGGCCACGGCATCCTCATCATATCCAAGGCCGAGTGTCGCTTTCGTGAGCAGTGGACGTTCACGGCCCCCATCCTGGTGGTAGGCCCAGAGTGCCGCTCCAGCGGCAATTCCATTATCTCCTGCAGCGGGGAAAATAAAGATATCCTCAAGATCCGCTTCCCGCAGGATCTGGTAGTTGGCGACGGAGTTCAAGGCCACGCCTCCTGCCAGGCAGAGACGCCGGACACCCGTTTGCTCGATAGCCACCTGCACGACATGAACCAGTGCGCGTTCAAGTTCATCCTGGGCCTTTCTGGCCAGGCTCACCAGCCAGGGTCGCAGGTAGGGCTTTCCCGCCCCGTCATCGTACTTTTTCTCCAGGGCCGCAATCTCGAGGAATATATCGTAGGCGGAAATCCCCAGGCTGTATGCCCCCGCGCGGGGCCGGATCCAGGATTCCCAATTCACCTGTGCTTCACCATAGGCGGCAAGCCCCATCAACTTCCCCGCCTCGGGGAAACGCAACAGGTTACCCACGCTCGTCGTGAAACCAGCCTTGCGTGAGACGTATTCGTAGACAAAGCCGAGGGTGGAGAGGTCGGCGAGATGGGCCGCCACGGTCTCGGCATGCAGAACCTCAAGCTCCTGCCCCCGGGCAACATACATCGTGTAAGATTCTGTTCGCTGCGCACCCTGACTATCTGCACGGGTCGACCCGGTGGCGTCGACCACCAGCACCAGGGTTTCCTCAAACCCGGAGGGCCACCAGGCGGAGTAGGCGTGGGCCAGGTGGTGACTGGGAAGCACCTTGACCTTGGGAGCAATCTCGGCCGAGAACTTGCCGGCAATAATCTCCGGTGCATAATCAATCCCCGGCATGTTCGCCGTGATGCTTTTCATGTCTCCCAGGGGCAATCCCAAGCCATCGAGACAGTACCGTATGCACTCACCCGGGACCTGGATGTGTGCTGGATTGCCACCCGCCTGGTACAGGAAGCCCACGCTGTGCTTGATGCGGTCAAGGCGCTCCTGCTCAATCGCGACCAGGATCTCTCCACCGCGCACGACAGCGGCCGACCGATCATGTCCCATGTTTATACCGAGATGATAATCATCCATCTATTTTACCTCCCTCCGCCTGAACAGATGACACCACTGCGCCATCCAAACAACCCGGGAAACAATCGAGATCGTTTGATCGTATACGGAAAACCACTTCATGCACAGGGTTAAAACAAGTCACCCGGGACCTGGAAAGCTTTTTTCGACCGGGTCATCGGCATTGACATTCGACCATCACCCCGCATCATGCGCCTTCATCTGGAGAACCCTATGCGCATGCTCATCACGCTACTGATTACCCTCTGCACCCTGACGCAAGCCGCTGAACTCAACTTTGATTTCGAGGACGGCCTGCAAGGCTGGAAGATCGTTGAAGGTTCCTTCGGGAAACTCCGCACGGACCGGGCGGAATTCCACCACAAGCAGGGACCCTACAACAAGCAGGGCACCTGGCTGCTCTCCACCCTGGAAACCCCGCAGAACGAGGCATCGGACACATTCATTGGCGTGGCGGAATCACCGGTCTTCACGCTCGAGGCCCCGACCGTCACCCTGCTCGTGGGCGGCGGCAAGCATGCCAACACCTACATCGCCCTGTGCACCGTAGACGGCAAAGAACGGCAGCATGCGCGGGGGGTGAACCACCAGAAGATGCAATCGATCACCTGGAAGGTCCCGAAGCTGGTCGGCCAGGCGGTCTTCATCCGGCTCTTCGACGGCAACACCGGGGGCTGGGGACACATTACCCTGGATGCGGTGAAAACCCAGGGCCGGATCGATGAAGCGGCCACGACCGCCCGGTTCAAGAACCGCAAACCCGTCCTCGGCAAGCCCACAGCGGGGCCTGTGCCACAACAGATCAGTGCCACCGGCATCAAGCATTCTTTCCTGACCACCGGGGCATGGACGGCGATCATCGGCGAGGACAACGAGGTGATCTGGCAGGTGAAGCAGGGTTCACGCGACGGCTGCGTGCTCGACAATGGCAACGTGCTGGTTGCATTCGCTCGAGACGTGAAGGAATTCACCCGCGAGGGCAAAGTCGTTTTCCACCACAAGATCGGTGGCGGAAATGGCGAGATCAGCACCGCCTGGCGCCTGGATAACGGTAACACCCTGGTCACCGAGCTGGGCAAGAAGCCCCGCCTGCTCGAGGTCGCTGCCGACGGATCGATCGCGGTTGAAGTGACCTTGCAGCCGGAAACCGACAACCAGCATATGCAGACGCGCATGGCGCGTAAACTACCGAACGGCAATTACCTCGTTCCACACCTGTTGGCCTTTGCGATCAAGGAATACAAGCCCGATGGAACGATCGTCCATGTGATCAAAACCGACCTCGAAGAACTCGGCGGGCGCAAGGCGGAGAACTGGCCGTTCACCGCCATCCGCCTGGCCAACGGGAACACCATGGTCAACCTGACCCACGGCAACAAGGTCGTCGATTTCGGACCGGACGGGGAGGTTGTCTGGCAGGCCACGAACGAGGACGCACGGGGCTTATTCAAGGATCCCTGTGGCGGACAGCGCCTGCCGAATGGGAATACCGTCGTGGTCAGCCACGCCGAGGGCCGGCCGCAGGGCGTGAAGGCCTTCGAGCTCAACCGCGACAAGGAAGTCGTCTGGGAATATATCGATCCACGTTATCGCTCGGGACACGAAATTCACATTATAACCACCAATGGCAAGCCGGTGAAGCCGGCCTTGCGCTAGGGCCGGGCCTCTGGAGGACGGACCGCGGAGATTTCGACGATCACCCATGCGGGCACTATACATATTTCCAGAAAAAGCCTATCGTTTATTAAGATCTGAAATCCCTCGATGACCCGATCCATCCAAGCGCTGATCCTTCTCGCGTGCACCCTGCCCCTGGCCAGCCGGGCGGTCCTCCTCTACGACGCCTCGCTCGGCACTTTTCCCGGGACACAGGGGTGGATCGGGGTGATCGACACCTCCACCATCCAGACCCACAACGGAAGCGCAACCCGGCTGGATTCCACGGCCGATCGGGCAGATCAATCGGGGTTTTTCAGCGAGGACCCGGCGTTCGGCCTGTTCCAGCATCCAGCCCTTCCCGTGATGGATCGATCGGCCGGCTACACGATTCGCTTCAACCTCCAGGTGCTTTCCGAGGGCCACGACATTCGTGATGACAACGGTGACCTGCTCAACGACCGGGCCGGCTTTTCCATGATCGCGATCAGCGAGGATTTGCTCGGTCTCGAGCTCGCTTTCTTTGAGGACCGGGTCTGGGCCTACGCCGCGGCAGGCGAAGGACCGAACAGCCTTTTCACCCAGGCCGAGGGCGCGGCTTTCGACACGACCGCCGGGATGGTGCAGTTCGACTTCTCGGTTTTAAACAACGGTTACAGCCTCAACGCGAACGGGGTCCCGGTACTCGCGGGCAACCTGCGAAATTACAATCCAAGCGGGCTCAGCAGCTTCGTGGACCCGTACAACAACCCCAGTTTCCTCTTTTTCGGGGATGATACCACGAGTGCGGATGCCGATGTCCTGCTCGGCGATATTGAAATTAATCCACCCCCCGACCTCGCGGTACCCGAAGCAAGAACCGCCATCCCCCTGTTGATACTCGGTCTTTCCGGCCTTTTGCGCAGAAAACGAGCCTGAGGCCAACGCGACACGCCCCTTGATATAGGGGACCCATCTCGTGTATAGTGAACGGTTTACAGTCTTATGCACCCGCGTCTTCTCATCCTATTGACCTTCCTGTCCCTTTTCGCTCCTCCGCTCCTTTCCACCCGGGCGAAGGTGCTCATCAACGAGATCCATTACCATCCGGTGGAGGAACCCGCGTTTGACCTCACGGGCAACCCGGTGCTCGACCTCTCGAGCAACATCCATGAGTTCGTTGAAATCTACAACAGCGGACCGAATACGGAAGATCTCTCGGGTTGGCGGATCAGCGGCGACGTGGATTACCTCTTTCCCGCGGGGATTAACCTGGCCTCAAATGCCTACCTCGTCGTTGCACGGGATACGAATCGCATCGTACAGGTCTATGGCTTGTCGCCCGCGCTGGTCATGGGTCCCTTTGCCAAGGAGCTCCCCAACGGAAATGGAACCGTGCGCCTGCGCGATGCAAGCGATACCCAGGTCGATCGGGTCAATTACCGGGATGAGGCGCCCTGGCCGGCCGCCGCCGATGCGCTGGGGGCTGGACATTTTTTTTATCCCGACCTCGATGTGTACGAATCCCAATACCGGGGCCGTTCGCTGGAGCGCCTCAGTATCGAAGGAGCCTCGAGCGATCCCGGGAACTGGCTGGCCAGCCCACGGAATCCGGGGCCCAGCCCGGGAAGCATCAATGCGGTGACGGACGCAACCCCGCGACCGGTCGTCCTTTCGCACCTGGTTATGCAGGACAGCGACGAGGACCCGGTTCTCCGTGCCAACGAAGTCATCCGGGTCATCGTCCAGGTTTCCACGACCAACGGCCTGGGCAATGTACAGCTTGACTGGTGGGTCGATGACATCGAGAGTTTCAGTGAGTCGCGCACAACGAGCAATATGGTCTATCTCGGTAACGCCCAGTATACCGGGCTGATCCCCGGGCTGGCGAACCGGTCCATCCTCCGCACCCGCATCCGGGCCGACCTGGGCAGTGGGCTTGAGCTGCTTTCGCCACGCCCGGACGGACGAGCCTTTACCCCCGTCAGCGCGAGCCAGCGCGAGGCCTGGCACGGGGCCTTCGTGCAACCGGTTCGCTCCATCTCTCGACCCACCTACGATTTCTTCGTCGCCGCAGCGGATATCGCTAAGCTGGCTACCAATTCTTCCCAGGGTCCTAAACGGGTGCTTTCTCCCAGTCCGCAATATCCCCGCGACAACCCGAAGAAGGGGTATTACCCGGGCCTGGAACAATACAACCCGGTGCATTACCCCGGTGAGAACGACCCTCACTGGGACGGACTGGTCTGGGGCATATTCGTACATGAAGGCACAGTCCATGATGTACGCACCCGTTTTCACGGGAGCCGCTGGCAAAGAAAGCAGTCGAAAAATTCCTGGAAGATCGGGTTCCCCGCCACGCGTAAGATGCAGGGTAAGCAACGTATCCTTGTCACGGAGAAAGGCGATGCCACCATTGTCAGCATGGCGGTCTTTGCCGAGGCCGGGCTTCCAGCCAACGCATCCCAGTATGTTGACTTTTACCGCAACAATGATTCCGTGGTCCGCCGGGCGGAAATCAGTGACATGGATGAAGAACGTATCCGCGACTACCAGGCCGCCGAACGCGCACGCCGCCCCCAGGATCCACCCGCATACGATGGCCTCGGCATCGTCTATAAATCCAAGGGCCTCAACGGAAGCGAGGGGCCCTACGGTTGGGCCAACGGGCAACCGATCCCGGCGGTGAATGTCTGGAACGAGCTCGACCGGTACATCCACTCCTACGCCTCCCAGCTCACTGACTGGAAGGGACACACCGAGCTGAAGGCCATGATGGATGCACTCTGGGCCGCCCGGGGGGATCGCAGTACGCTCTCCTACCCGAGTACCTATAACGGTACCAGCCATGGCAACCAAAGCGCGGTCAACATCAATACGCCCAATCTTCGGGCCTACCTGGAAACCAACTGGAACGTGGACCAGATGCTGAGCTACCTGGCCGTGCGGAACTGGTCCCGGCCCTGGGACGACAAGTTCCACAACTGGTATGTCTACCGGCAAGCCGACGGAAAATGGACCATGAC
>JAYGFS010000043.1:0-5205 GCA_046581765.1 Verrucomicrobiota bacterium | reverse complement strand
TGGGGCAGGCATCGGCTACCTGTCCCGATCGGGGTCCACGCGCAATCTCCTGAACCACTACGACAATGGACGGCTTATACAGCAATCGTACTACGGGGACCGCGACGGCTCGCGCTGGGTGGACAAGCCCTGGCGGTTGAACCCGGTACAGGGGGGAAGTTATACCGGGGCCACTCCGGAGCTCCTGGAGGTGAAGGCAGGGAAATCAACCCTCTACTCCAGGTCCGTACCCCGCCATTGGGCCACGGGAAAATCACTGGTCGACTTTAGCCTGGAACAATGGATCGAGCTCCGACCCGAATGCGTCCACGTGCGATTCAAAATGAGCTACAAGGGGTCCGTATCACATGCCGCGCGCCACCAGGAGATCCCGGCCGTATTCCTGGATGCCTCCCTTTCCGAGCTGGTGCTGTACCAGGGAAAGGCCCCGTGGACCGGCGAGCCGCTTTCCCGGCATCGCCCGGGGCAAGGGAACGAATACTTCGACCTACCCGAGGGCTGGGCAGCCTTCATCGACAAAAGCGGGCTCGGCGTGGGTGTCTATGTCCCTTCCGCTGAAAGGATTACATCTTATCGCTTCCGAGGAGGTGCGGGCTCGGATTGCTCCTATCTCGCGCCGATCGCGACCTTTGCCCTCCAGCGGGGTCTCGTGTTTGCGTACGATGCGTACTTTTGCATCGGGAAACCCGAGGAAATCCGGGCCCAATTCAACCGCCTGAAGAATACGGGGGAAACCGGGCAAAAAGGTCCGGTCGACCGGGTAAAGGCCGGGGACTCCACGGGTCCTGATTAAGGGCCTAGCAGCTTTTGGCAGGCCGTGCATATAATGCTTTTCCGTTTGACCCAAAATGGATAATCGGTGGTAATACCGGTTGGTCAAGCTGGAGCTATTCATGAAAATCCTTTGCTCATTTTTTATATTGGTGGCCTTGGTCCATGCCCGGGCGGAAACGGTCCAGGGGGTCAGCAACCATGACCCTCGTCTCCTCCGCGAAACGGTCGAGGCCGGAGACCACACCTTGCGCTATATCAAGGTGCAACCCGGGAAGATCGAACCCGGAAAGACCTACCCGCTGGTGCTCTTCCTCCACGGGGCGGGGGGCCGGGGCAAGGACAACAGCGGGCAGATGAAGGACGGGGGCGTTCAGCATTTTACCCGCCTGCAGGATCGATACCCCCATTACCTGATCGCGCCCCAGGTCCCCCCGGGACAACTCTGGGTCGACACCCCCTGGAAACTTCCGGAGCACACGATGCCGGAAGAACCGACCACCTGGATGCGCATGACGCTTGAGCTGGTGGACCGCATGCTCAAGGAGGCGCCGGTCGACGCTGCGCGCGTGTACGTCACTGGACTTTCGATGGGCGGCTTCGGTACCTGGGATGCCGTCCAGCGCCGGCCCGAGCTTTTTGCCGCAGCCGTGCCGGTTTGCGGGGGCGGTGACACCGCCCAGGCCCCACGGATCAAGCGGGTGCCGCTCTGGATAACCCACGGCGATAAGGACAACGTTGTCCTCACGAAACGATCACGCGATATGGTGGCCGCACTCAGGGCGGCAGGCGGCTCCCCCCGGTACGAGGAGTTCCCCAATACCGGCCATAACGCCTGGAAGCCGACCTATTCGAATCCGAAGCTGTATACTTGGTTATTTCAGCAGAAACGCTAACGGATGTTCAGCAAATCGCCAGAGACCCTTCCCTGGAACCTGTTGATCGCACCGTCTCAATGCATAGTGCAAGCTACATACCCTGTGGGATGAAGATACGATGATAAGGAAATGGAGCATGGTGTTTATCCTCTGCCTGGGCACGGCCTGGTCGCAAGAGGCGAAGAAACCGCCTGACCCGGCACTGGATCTCTATTTCGGGGCAAACGGTTTGTACAACCGCAAGCTGTACCCGGTTGCCATCCAGCAATATCAACAGTTCCTGAAAAAATTCCCCAAGCACGAAAAGGCCACCAGTGCCCGCATCGGTCTCAGCCTCAGCCTGTATGCCGCGGGTGAGTACGCCGAAGCGATCCCCATTCTCCAGAAACTGGCACAGGACAAAAAGCTTCCCCAACAAGGCGAGATTCAACGCATGCTCGCCCAATCTCAGCTCAAGACGGGCAAAGCCGATGCGGCCGAAGCTTCCTTCCTCGCTGCACGCAAGTCTGCCGGGGATGACGACGCGCGCTTGAAGGCGGAAGCAGGACTTTGCGAGAGCCTCTATCAGCAGAAAAAATGGGTGGAACTCATCAAATATGGCGAAAAAATAATGGCCAGCAAGGGTCCCCTCGCGGAACGCGTCCGGTACCAGCGGGGCATGGCCCAGTTTGAGAGCAAAACCTATGCGGACGCGATCAAGACCCTGGAGCCCTTTGCTAAGGTGCTCAAGGACTCACCCTTTGCGCACTACGGCCAATTTCTCCTCGCGGAATCTGCGCGTCACGCTGCGGACCACCCCAAGGCCCACAAGGGATACCAGCAGGTGGTCAAGGGACCGCCAGGACCCCGCTCCGCGGATGCGGCCTACCTGCTCGGCTTCGTATCCTTCACGATGGACCAACACGACCTGGCCATCCAGGAACTGGAAGGCTTTGTCAAGGCCAACAAGGATCACAGCCATGTGCCTAAGGCCAACCTGCTACTCGGCCGGAGCTACCTGGAAAAGAAAAACTATAAACACGCAACCCAGCTCCTCAGCCAGGCCCTCACCACCCCCGAACAGGTTGAAGAGGCCACGTTATGGCTCGGCCGGGCCTATGCCCGGCAGGAGCTGTTCAAGGAAGCCGAGGAGGTACTGAAGAAGGTCCAGGGGAAGGTGGAGAACCCCCGCCTCGCCCCGATACTGCTCTTTGACCTCGCGAATGCGCACTTCCGCCAGGAAGCATTCAAGGAGGCCGGGGAAGCCTACGGGAAGTTCCTGCAGCAGTACAAGGAACACGAGCAGAGCGCTGCGGCGATGAAGCAACGCGTGTACTGCCTGCACCGGACAGGTGAACACCGCGCCTGTGTCACGCAATGCGACGCCTTTATAAAACAATTTGCAGCAGACGAATGGGCCCACGAGATCGCCTTCCTGCGGGCGGAAAGCCTGTTCCTTGAGGGGCTCAAGGATGAAGCGTCGAAGGCCTTTGTAGGCCACGTCGGGCAGTATCCCAAGAGTCCCCGAAAAAACATCGCACGCTTTCGCGCCGGGCAAATCGCCTACGAGCAGGAAGATTGGAAAACGAGCCTGGCCCTCCTTGCCCCACTGATCACCGAGAAGGTTGAGGAGGAAACCCTGGCACAGTTTAAATACCTCGCCGGCATATGCGCCTACCAACTGGAAGACTGGAAGCAATCCGCGGTATGGCTGGAGGCCTTCGCGAAAGAACAGGCCAAGGCCGTCAATGTGGATCTCGCGCTCCTCACCGCGGGACTGGCCAGCGAGAAAGCCGGCGATCCAGGTCATGCCATCGAAATCCTCGGCAAGGTGCCCCTCGCCAGCGCCCAGTCCGCCCAGGCCCTGGTGGAAGCCGGGCGGATGCGATACGATGCCGAACAATATGCCGAAGGCCGCACCAGCCTTCAGCAGGTCATCCAAAAACATGCCGACAGTCCCTTTTGTGCCCCCGCGGAATACTACCTGGGCTGGATCGAAAGCAAATCCGGCAAGCAGGCTCTGGCCGCCGAACACTTCGGCCGAATGGCCGACCAGTTCACGGAGCATCCCTTTGCCGAGGACGCCCGGCTGCAAGAAGGCGTGAATGCACTGGCCGCCGATCAACTACCCACTGCCCAGGCCGCCTTTGCAGCCTACCTGGCCAAGTATCCCAAGAGCGCACGTGCCGACCGGGTCCTCGTCCAGCTTGGGGGCGCCCTGATCAAGTCCGAGCAATGGGCGGAGGCGGTCAAACACCTGGACCGGGTAATCAAGCAGCACAAGGACTCCCCGTTCCACGGCCGGGCCCTCTACGATGCGGCCTGGGCAAAAAAAGCGCTTGAGCAGGACGAGGCCGCCATCCAAATCTACACCCTTCTGCTGAGTGAACACCCCGATCACGAACTGGCGCAGGCCGCCGGACTCGAGCTCGCCGAACTGGAATACGAGTCCAAGGCCTTTGACGCAGCGGCGAAACACCTGGAAAAGCTGCTCAAGACCTGCAAGGAGCCGGATCTGCGCGAGCGGGCCCTCTACCGCCTGGGCTGGTGCACATCCGACCTGGGCAATGCCAGTGCTTCGGCCAAGGCCTTTGAACAACTGCTGTCCGAGTCACCTGATTCGTCCCTGGCCGCCTCCGCGGCCTTCCAGGCAGGCGAAGCCCGGCTGCAGATGAAAGAATTCGCGCCGGCCTATCAACACTACGTGAAGGCGGTTGCGATCGAGCGAAAGGCAACACTCACCGAACAATCCCTGCTTCGCCTGGGCGAAACCCAGGGTCTCACTGAACGTTGGGCCGAGTCGGAAAAGACCTACACCGAATTCACGAAAGCCTTTCCCTCCAGTGAATTAATCCGGCGGGTCCACTTCGGCCTCGGGTGGGCACGTGAAAACACCCGCAAGTACGACAGGGCTATCGAGGCCTACCTCTTGGTCATCGCAAAGGGCATCAAAGACGTAACCGAGGCCCGTTGCCAATTCCAGGTGGGCGAATGCCGAATGGCCCTGAAGCAATATGATGAAGCCCTCGCCGAACTGGTGAAGGTGGAAGTGAATTACGCGTATCCCGAATACAGTTCCAAGGCCCTGCTCGAGATGGGCAACGCCCTGGTCCAAAAGGGCAACATGGAAGCCGCCCAGTCACAGTTCCGCGAGGTCGTGGAAAAATACCCTGAAAGCGAAGCGGCCAAGGTCGCCAAGACACAAATTAAATAAACACTCGCCACGATATGGGCGATGGAGAAAACCATGCAAATGAATAATAAAACCACCATCAAGTGGATGATCCTCGCCGGGTGCCTTCTGGTGACCGGCCCGCTTTTAAGCTATGCCCAGGAAGTGATGCCCCCGCCCGCCGAGGGAGAACGCCCGGCCAATGAACGGATGAGCGTCCTGAAGCTGATCCTCAGCGGCGGACCGGTAATGATTCCACTCGGATTCGCGTCCATCATCGCGCTGGCCATTACCTTCGAGCGCATGAACAGCCTGCAGAAACGGAAACTGATTCCCCAGGACTTCATGCGGGGCTTGAAGGACGCCTATGGTTCGGATCCCGTGGACCTCGAGAAGGCCCTCCGT
>JAYGFS010000664.1:0-20859 GCA_046581765.1 Verrucomicrobiota bacterium | reverse complement strand
TGGAGGGCGATGGCACCCCCCTGGGAAAAGCCGGCGAGGAGGATACGCCGGCTGGAAATCCCCCGCTTGATCTCGGCCCCGATCAGGGCCGCAATGTACCCGGCGGATTCCTCAAAGGCCACTTCGTCGACTTCACGATTGATGTCCATGGCGAGGATGTCGTACCAGGCCCGCATGGGCATCCCGCCGTTGATGGTTACCGGACGGACCGGGGCATGTGGGAATACAAAGCGAATGGGGTGGCCAACAGGTAGACCCAGTTCAGGCACGAGGCCTTCAAAATCGTGGCCGTCAGCACCGAGGCCGTGCATCCAGATCACCGCGGCATCCGGCTCGGTCGCCGGGTTGACTTCAACACAGGGAATAAGGTCTTCATCCATGCCCCCTGCATAACCCGGGGGCCCCACGCCGTAAACCGAAAAGGCTCAGCCGCCGGTCATGATCTTGTCGAGCAGCTCCATGTAAGCGGCGACGTAGCTGAAGATCCGCGCGACCACCAGGAGCGCAACCCCGAAATAGATGAGGCTGGGAACGATGATGGCGAGACGGTTCAAGGCGCGACTGGCCCGCTCACGGGTGAGCGTGGCCAGGTGCTGCAGGGCATCGTCAAGTTCCCCGCTGTGTTCCCCGGACTCGAGCACCGCCAACTGCTCGGAGTTAAACATGCGGGATGTGCGCAGGACGTCGGCCAGGCTGGCGGCCTGGTGCTCCATGCGTTCGCCGCCCGCATCGGCGAGCCTGCGCAAGGTATGACTCGCGGAGGCAGCACCTGCTCCCGGAAGCGCCCGCAACATGGGCACCCCGGCGACCAGGTAATAATACAGCGCCTGGCAAAATCGCGAAGCCGCGGACAGCCGAAGCCAGCGGCCGAGGAGCGGGGTGCGGTAGGCCACCCACTCAAAACCCGGGAGTTTGCGCAGCACCTGGATCAACAGAAACAAGAGGCCAACGAGAATATACAAGGCGATGAAGCCCCTGGCACAGGCGGAAAAGAACTCGGGAAGACGGCCAATGCCCGAGGGAAACAGGACGCGCAGGCTCAGCACGGGTACCGCGAGGTGTAAGACGATCATGGGCAGGATCATCCGGGCCACGGCCATCATGCGTACCCGGTGCTGTTCTTCCCACTGCTCCGCCAGGAGGCGGAGACATTCCGGCAGGCGGCCGGTCTGTGACCCGGCTTCGATCATGGCCCGCTCGGCCTCGCGGACGAAGCCGCGGGTCTCGCCAAGCGCCTGGTCCAGGTCCCGACCCGCCCGGATGTGCTCGCGCAAGCCACGCGATAATGATCGCGCCGCCCCATTTGCTGCGTGCGACACCTGGTGTTCCAGCGCCTCTTCCATGGGGATGCCGGACGCCAACAGGGTGGCCCAGGAACGTGCAAATTGAGCTTTAGCGAGACGCTTCATATGATTGGGATTTACGGTATCATATCCAGGCAAACTTGGTGACGGAAATATAAAGGCCGGTCCACCACGGACAGGACGCGCCGTCCACGGGTTCGCGGGCAAACCAGGTCGCTAGGCTTCGCCGGTTTGCAGGCAAATGCCTTCCGGACTCCGATGCACCCGGCAGGCGGATGAGGCATGCTTCAATCGTTCGCTTACCTGGTCAAGCAAACGATCCAGTTGCTCACCAAACAAGGCCTTCATCAGGTCGGCCTCTGGAATGACCGTGGAGCCACCCTGGGCAAGGAGCGTAAGTACGGCGAGGGCATCGGCAGGTATTTCCAGGCTCTTCTCCTGGCAGAGCACCACGCTGCGTACCCGGTCGATAACCAGATCTCCCACGATGAGAACCGAATCCAGGGCACGGTCGTAGCCCGCGAGCACCCCCTCGATACGGGCACGTAAATCCGAGAAGGTGAAAGGCTTCACCAGGTAATCGTCCGCACCTTGCCCCAGGCCGGTAACCGTATCTTCAGAATCTGTACCACTGCCGGTGAGGAGGATGACCGGCAGGGACCTTTCCAACGCCCCAAGTGCATCCAGGCCGGCACGCGCATCAAAGGACGCAGTAAGGTCAAGCAACACGATATCACATTCACCCTTCCGGGCAATTTCCACCCCTTCTTCGATCGTTCCTGCACAGGCAATCGTCGCCCCGGCCGCATGCAGGCCCTCGTGCAGGGTTTCCGAGTAATCCATGTCATCATCGATTAACAGAACCTTGACCCCATCCAGACCGGTGCTCATCGGGCGAGACTAGCAGGCCGGGCAATGAATGGCGAACGGAATGTTAGGACGACCGAAGAAAACCAAGCGGACGGGCCTGGGGGAGAAGCATGTCGGGCCGTACTCGACTAAACCTTGACAAAGTCACAATCGGCGGACGCCTCGACCGGGTGATCTGCGGGGGCGTTCAACGTTTCGTACAGGCGTTTGTGGCCAGAAACCCCGGCGAAGCGATAGCCGCCGGTACGATTGCGCGGATTCTGATAATCGCTGCCGTCCCGCTGAACCGCATGATTGTAGAACGCTTCGTACCGCTCAAAGGTCAGCGCTTCGCGCGCCTGCAGCATGTCCCGGTGCCGACGCGCATGCAATGACGCGCGGTAGCCGGGTTGCACGGTTCCGCCAAAGAAACTACCCATGCATCCAGAGCCATAACTGAACATGCCAACATGCTGGTTCCCGAGATCTCGCTCGCTGCCTTCCAACAGCGAGAGTAACCCGACGTACAGCGAGGCGGTGTAGCAGTTCCCGATCAGGCGATTGTAAATCAAGGTGTCATCGATCTGGGCCGCCTGTTGTTCCGCGGAAAGATTCGCTCCCGTGTTTCGAACCAGATGCCGATGGGCCTTTTCGGCCATCCGCGTAAACGGAAGATGATAGCAAAAACGGCTGAATTCCCCGAGGGCCATGCCCCCTTCCTCGCAATAGGCATGCCAGGATTCCATGAGGGCCTTCAGATACATCTTGATGGAGTACTTGCCGTCGACCACGGCTTCATTCATGTAATTCGGCCGCCAGAAATCCATGACATCTTCCGTGTAGGAACCGCAAGCGGGATGGATCTCGACCAAGCGCGGATGGGCACTCACGACCATAGCGATCGCGCCGGCTCCCTGTGTCGGCTCACCCGCTGAACCAAAACCATAGCGAGCGACGTCGGAGGCAACAATCAACGCCTTGCGCGACGGTTTGAGCGTCACGGAGGCCAGGGCCATCTGCAGGGCGGCGGTGCTGCTGCAGCATGCCTGTTTGACTTCAAAGGTCCGGCAGCGCGAGGGCAGTCCGAGAAGACGGTGCACATAAATGCCGGCGGCCTTGGACTGATCAATCCCCGACTCGGTGGCGAAAATAAGGGTGTCGATCTGCTTCCGATCGATCCCTTCCAGGGTCTGGAGAGCCGCATTGGTGCCCATGGTCACCACGTCTTCGTCCGGTGCGGGGACGGCCATGCGTTCCTGGCCAATACCCGTCACGTACTTGCGGAGCGGCGTGTTCCTTCGCTCCGCAAGCAGGGCCAGGTCAAGGTAGTACCCCGGCGTATATAAACTTAAACTGTCAATTCCGACACGCATGCATCCCACCGCCATTAGCTGGTTTTACGGCACCTACACCGATTTTCAACGCATCCTAGCACGGTTTACTTTGTGTTGCAAAGTATGATATCAAAAAAACTGGAGAGCTGGATACACCATCAGATATGGAGCGATTCACCAAGGCCGAAATCGTAGCCCGCAGGAGACCAGTCCCTCTCCAGCGCCTCAGCAGCCTGCTTCAGCACCCGTTCGAGTACCTGCAGGTACGATAAGAAGCCTTCCCGTCCGCGATCGGTGAGAATGGCCCGTGTCTGGGGGCGGGATCCCTTTTCTGTCCTTTTAACCAACACGACCGCGCCCGCCTCCTCCAGCACCTTGAGGTGCCGGTTCAGGTTGCCATCGGTCAGGTTGCACTCCTGCTTGAGGACGGCAAAGGCCTTCCCATCATCGGCTTGGCAGAGGGCCGAAGTAATCGCCAATCGAGCAGGCTCATGAAAGAGCTTTTGCAGCGCAGCATATGGATTTTCTGGTTTCATCCGGCACTTCCTGTCTCTGGGTCATCCCACCGCGACTCCTGTGCCGTCCACTCGGACTGCATCGACTCCAAAACCGCGGGTTGCGACTCCTTTACATAGTGGTCAAACGACGCGTACCTGCGACGATCAAGGTACAATATCATACCTCCCGCGGTTTCGCCAGCAAAGAAGGTCAATCCCATGGGCAGGGGATTGCCGAACACCTGGGGTGTCAGCAGGCACGCCACGCCCGCGCCCATGTAAAACACCCCGACCGCGCTGATCCAGGGGGGCAATATGTAACGCGAAGCCAGGTTGGCCAGGCCGAACATGCACATCCACATGCCGAAAAGGTAATGGAAATCCTCCCGCAGAAAGAACACCAGCGTAAACAAGGCCCCCACCGCCAGGGGCGGGATCAAATCCAACATCGGCTTCAGGCGGGTGATATCCCGCTTGAGCTGGCGGTCATGCAGGAACCAGTAGAACATCGCCCACAGATTCATTACGCTCGCGAGCAGAAACACCACGCCCCAACCCAGGATATGGTAGTTGTCGCTCGACGGATAGAAGGGCGAAGACATCAGGATAGAGGCGGCGAGGGCCATGGCTCCGCTTACAATCCGGACGGGCCCCGAGAAACCCTTGAATCGCTGCTTCTCCAAGAGGCTGGCTTTCAACTGCTGGACCGCACCCAGAGCCTCATTGATATGGTTTATTCTCATGGTGTGTTCCTGCCGGGAGCATACCCCAAGGGTGCTGGGGGACTTGCATAAAAAATGAAGATACCAACGGAAACCCTGTACCAAAGCTACCTGGATGCATGGAGGCCGGGCGGCTCAATCGATCGGTATACCGTCAAAAAAATCAACCTTCCCCGTCTCCAGCGAATACTCGGCACCGACCACCAGAAGTCCTTCCCGCTCAATGAGCCTTTCAAGCAGGGGCGAACCGTTCCGCAAAGCGTTCGCGGAGGCGCAGATATTCGCACGCACGGCCTGTGCGACCAGCTCATCCCGATCGAGCCCCGAGCCCAGCAGGGGTTCAACTGACGACTGGATACGCGCCAAGATGGCGCGCAGGGATGGTGAGATTTCTTGATTCGTCTGCTCCAGTTCCTCCAGGGTCGCCAGGATGGCCCCACACATCGAGTGCCCCAGCACCACTACCAGGGGGGTACGAAATCGTTCCACTGCAAACTCAACGCTGCCCACAAGCGGAGGGGCCGCCACGTTGCCCGCCACACGGACGACGAAGAGGTCGCCCGCACCCTGGTCGAAAACAAGTTCCACCGGCACGCGGGAGTCGGAGCATCCCAGGATGATCGCAAAAGGCTCCTGTCCCACAACCCGCCCGCGAGAGGACATGGGGTCGGAAATCACTGGCACGCGTTCGCCGGAAACGAAACGACGGTTGCCCGCTTGGAGCTTCTTCAGAGCCTCGTGTGCCGATATCATAATTCACTGTCCATGGCGTCATGCTCCCGGGCCATTTTCACGCCTGTAGTCGGGAGCTTCGGCAGCAGGAACGCTGCCCTGTACATTTATTGATCCCGCGCTAGAAACGCGGGGTCGTACCACCAGTTCTCCGGTAATGAAAGACGCTTATTCAAGGTACCGAGCGCCTCTGCATCGGTCCATATTTTGGTGTCGAGCACACGGGAGGCGGCGCGGAGTTCAATCCGGTAGCCGAGAAAGATCGAGTTGTTGAATCGAGAAATCGGAGCCGTGATCGTGGCAAGCTGGAAGTGATCCTTCTCCAGCAGGTGGCTGACCTGGCCGTTACTGTAGGCGCTCGAGCGGATGCCGAGGGCGTTAACCATGCCATCCGCCGGGCCGGCCACGAAATAGATTTTGAGTTCTGCGGATTCGATCTTGTCGTCCGCGATGCCAACGTGGATCGAGAGATCCTGGATCTTCTGGTCGGCGGCAGCCGGGTGGCTGCGCACGGTGGGCAGCAGATCCGCCTTGTGGACGCCGGTTTTCGTCTTTTTCGGCTTGGCTTCCGTCGGATTCGATTGGGCCGGGGGTGGATTTTCACTGACATACCTGCGATCGGCCAAGCTGAGGCTGCGGAGGCTCAAGTTGATCGATTTTCCCGAGGGCCTGAGCAGGGTGACGATTCCATTATGCACCGACTGGAGCTCGGCTTCAACCGTGCGACCGAGTTGATCGGTCCAGGTGCGCGCGGAGGCGGATTGGACCAGGAGGGTGAGCAGGAGAACACGATACATCCACAGGGAATGCCTATTTTTCCGCGGGCATGCAATGGGAAAAGATTGGAAATCGACCCGCTTTTGATACATAGGAGCCATGATAATCATAACAAGGTCACGCCCTTGAACAGTACCGGTTATTGCCCGGCACGGACCCGGCAACGCGTGCCGGCGGAACGGGACCTGTACCCGGAGGGGGGACACGGCTCCGGGGGCATGTGGGGCAAAGGCTTCAACCTGAAACACGGGCCAACGCGCGGCAGGGAATGGATCCGTGAGATGGGACGGCTGGCGTAATGAGGATATACGCGGCACCTTTTACCCGCCTGGGCCTCTTGATCGGGATGGTTCTGTTATGCGGCTCGTGTGCAGAGCAGGCAAGCGAAGGTGCGGCCAGTGGACCACGGGCAACCGTGGGCGATAAAAACGTACGCCACGGTATCTGGATCGAGACCCACGAAGACGGCTCGCGCAAATCGCATGGTCGATTTACGCGTGGCTTGCCGACCGGCCTGCATCGAACCTGGCATGTGAACGGTCAACCGGCGACCGAACGGCGCTACGACTGGGATGGCAAGCTGCATAAAAAGCAGGTGGATTTTAACGAGGACGGGGAACGGATTGCAAAGTTCTTCTATGAACACGGGGAAGCGGAGGAGGAGGGCGATGAGGCCGAGTCGGATGAGGATCCGCCGGGGCAGGCGGGGGAACAGTCACCGGGCGAACGCGGGATCGATGAGCCGTAAACACGGCCTATGCCACGCCTGACGAAGGGGATCTCGCCCCGTACTCAAACCGCTCACGGGGATCTGAACCATTCCCTGTAGGGCTCGGGACCGATCATTCCGCGAAGCGAAATACAAAAATTATCCGTGTATTCTGCCCAATCCATGTTTTATTCTCGCCCATCAATTCCAGCAGGAGCGAAGCACTATGGACGACATCTTAAAAATACTGAAAGAAAATGCACGTGAGAGCCTCGAAACGATGGCAACGATGCTCAATAAATCCGTCGACGATATCAAGGAGGCGATCAGCGCCTACGAAGATGACGGTGTGATCAAGGGATACCAGGCGATTCTCGACGAGGACAAGCTGGAGGGCGACACGGTGACCGCGGTCATCGAGGTCAAGGTGGTCCCCGAGCGCGAAGGCGGCTTCGACCATATCGCCAACCGGATTGCCCAGTTTCCGGAAGTCGTGTCCATGTACCTGATGTCCGGCGATTCGGATCTCATGCTGTTCGTACAGGGCGACAACATCCGCAATGTCGCCTCTTTTGTCAGCGAAAAGCTATCCACGATCCCAGGCATTACCGGCACATCAACCCACTTCACGCTGAAGACCTACAAGTACCGCGGGGTAATCATGGGAGAGCAAGATGAGCGAGAACGCCTCAAAGTCTCCCCTTAGCATCGCTGACCGGGCCATCGCACAAAAACTGGAGGAAATCCCGCGCTCCGGCATCCGCGATTTTTTCGATATCGTCACCTCGATGAAGGATGTGATCAGCCTCGGCATCGGTGAGCCCGACTTTGTCAGCCCCTGGCATATCCGTGAACACGCGATCTATGCCCTGGAACGTGGGGCGACCAGCTATACATCCAATCTCGGCATAGCCAAGCTGCGGCAGATGCTTTCCGGGTACATTGAGCGCGTATTCCAGCTCTCCTATAACCCGGACGACGAGATCCTGATCACGGTCGGGGTGAGTGAGGCCCTGGACCTCGCCATCCGGGCCATCACGAATCCCGGCGACGAAATTATTTATCACGAGCCCTGCTACGTTTCGTACCGGCCCCTGATCGTCCTCGCCCACGGCGTGCCGGTCGCGATTGAAACCCGTATGGAAGACGGCTTCCGGATCACCAAAGAATCGTTCGAAGCGGCCATTTCATCAAAATCCAAGGCGATTATCCTGAATTACCCGAATAACCCCACCGGCAGCTACCTCCCGGAAGCGGAGGCCCGGGTCATCGCGGAACTGGCCCAAAAACACGACTTGATCGTCATCACCGACGAGATTTACGCCGAGTTGACCTACGACGACACCCACGTCAGCCTGGCCTCCTTTCCCGGCATGAAGGAGCGCACGATTTTCCTTCACGGCTTTTCCAAGGCCTGGGCAATGACCGGCTTTCGGGTCGGTTATGCCTGCGCACCACCCATGCTGACCGAGGCGATGATGAAGATTCACCAGTACACGATGCTTTGCGCTCCGGTGCTGAGCCAGGAAGCGGCCATCGAGGCACTTAGGCAACCGGACAAAGATATCGCCGAGATGAAAACGGCCTATATTCGGCGCCGGAATCTTGTGCACAACGCCTTTGAGGATATGGGCATTCCCTGCCGCAAACCGGAAGGGGCCTTCTATGCCTTTCCCCAGATCGGGCAATTTGGCCTGAGCTCCCACGACTTCGCGATGAAATTGCTGGAAAATCAGCAGGTTGCCGCAGTACCCGGAACCGCTTTTGGTGCCTGTGGAGAGGGCTTTTTACGTTGCTCTTACGCGACCTCTATCGACGAGCTGAGAACGGCCATGGAACGAATCGCCGCGTTCACAAGTGGCTTGAAATCAAAAAACATAAAGGGGTGATTATTACTAACAGTCCTGTTGAACACTGTTGATAAGCCCTGTTGAAAAGTCCCCTGCAAAACTGTGCATGCCCGTTTTACCTAGGAAATGCACCCATATCTAATTTTTACGCCCGGACCCAATTATCCACAATATTCGGGCAAGGTTATGCACAGGGAAAGGGTTTAAAAACGGTTTAAAACCATCGGTTTCCGGCCTCTTGAGCCGGGCCCGGAAAAGAGCTGTTGAAAAAACGGTCACCTAAAATACATTTTGAGCTAAGCGTCACTATACTATTCCACACGCCATCCCAACTTTTTGCCGGTGCTTCGCTTGTTCAGGAGGCCCACCAAAAACGCGGGCCCTTTTCGGGAAGGCTTATCATCAGTCGTGCGCTTTTCCCGCGGAGAAGGGGGCCCCTATGCACGCGAGCGAAAGTCGATGCTGCACCTTGTCGTACGGGACACAGTCGACCCGGCATTCATTCCTGTGCCCAGGGCCTGTTCATGCCGCGGGCCGGGGTCCCGTTCTACTCCTGCAGGAACTTGTAGATATTGTCCAGTGCGTCCTGGATATGGCCAAATTCGCTGCGCAATTTGTTGATCGTAGCAGCATTTTTATCCCGCTGGGCTTCGAAATCCTCATGCTTCTTGGCCGTTTCCGCGATTTGAGCGGTCAGTGCATCCACCTTTTCACGCGAGGAGAGCAGGGACTGCTGCAGATCTTCCATGTCTGCATACTCCGTGAGATCCTTGTAGGTCTCCGGAACCGCGTCGGGCGGGGTGGGCACACGAACCGGTTCGTTGCACCCGGGGCAATCGATGGTCGAGCCAGCACCCCTGCGATCCATGGCCAGGCTTTTCCTGCAGTTCGGGCAATCGAAGACGATGTCGGACTCGGTGATATCTTTCTTTTGCTTAAATTCCTCGATCATATTCGCTTCTCCGGGAACAAGGCCTGATGGTAATGAACCGCCCATTCAAAGGCCAGCAATTTATCCCTCTACCGGGGCAAAAGGCTGAATGACATCCAGCAGGGGGAAAGCTTCGCGCAGGGCGGATTCCTCGCTCTCAAGGAACAGTACCTTCACGTTCGGCCCTGCGTCCATGGTTGCGTATGCCGAGACCCCGTCATTCCGCAAGCCCCATACGCGATGGAGCGTTTCCACGGTTTCCGGCAACCAGTACAACAGGGGAGGACGACAACCCAGCATCGTTGCATGCATGGAACAGGCATTGGATTCCGCGGCCGCCCCAAGCCGGGTGAAATCACGCTCCTGGACGGCAGCACGGATCTCGGGCAGGTCCCGCGATACGGTATCGGGCCAGCGTTGATACAGGACGGACTCACGTACCGTGCGGTTCATGCCCTCCCGCGAAGCGACTTTCTTGGTGTCCGTGTTCAAGACGAGCAAGCCCACCCGAAGCTCGGGCCATTGTATGTACAAAGACTCGGCAAAACAGTCCATCCCATTTTCCAGGACCCCGGGGTGCCACTCCACGAAACCATGATAAATCGAACGACTGGCACTGCCGCTGCCCATGCGGGCCAGGATCGACAGATGCCGGGCAAAGAGGTTCCAGCCACCTGCCCGGTCCAGGGCCATGACCACCGCAGCAAAAGCCGAAGCGGAGGAGGCCAGGCCGGCGGCAATGGGAATGGTGCTCCGGGTATCGACGCGAAGCGCAGGCGCGCTGTCCACGCGGAACAGATCGATAAAATCAAACAGGCGCACATGCTTCGGATCGTCCGCGTCCAGCATCTCATCATTGATCAACAGCGTATCCAGTTCCGCGGGAGCAATCGACACCTGGGTTCCCCGTTCCTGCAGCGAAATCGATAAACTGCCATTCACGGGAAGGTTTAATTCCGGATCTCGCTTACCCCAGTATTTGCAGAGCGCGATGTTCGCCGGCGCGTAGGCCTCACCGGAGGCGTCCGTGGGCAGGTGGCGTTCGCCCAGGATTTTCTGGACAATTTCAGTCTTCTTCAATGCGAACACCCCGATTGGCAATGTGGACGGAAATTTTGTCGTAGCCCGGAACGGCTGCCGCATCGGAACCAAAACCAATGACGCAGTCCCCCAACCCTGAACCGGATATCTTGGCGCCGGAAATCCCCGGGGAAGCGCTGAGGCCCGCAGCCATTCGATCCAGATCCTCATTGCTCACCCCGAGCGCCTGCTGGCATGCGTGGAAACGGTTCATCAGGTGCCCCACCAGGCCGGCATCCCCCCCCAACAGGGCCTGTTCCGCATCGACCGTCAGCTTTTCCATTTCGGCAAAAATGGCCGCCGCTTCATTCGGGTGCGCGGCCTCAAAGGTATGTACGATTTCAATCACTTCCGGCGTCGGCTTTTTGTATCCGCAATACACCATGCTAAAGACCGGGGGGGCGATGTCCAGCGAGGTGACATCGCCATCCATGAGGTAGCGGACAACGCCTCCATAGGTAGAGGCCGCCACATCCGCACCCGAACCCATCCCGTTCTGCGCCCGCCGACTGCTTTCGAGGCCCAGGGCAAAGACGATCGGGAGATCGATACCCTTATCCTGCAAAGCCAGGAGCGCGGCTACCGAGGCAACGGTTACGGCTGCTGAGGAACCCAGTCCAACCCTACTGGAGAAAGACGACTGGACCTGGATATCCAACCCACGGCCGCCGCCCAGGTCCAGAACGGCCGCGAGGACGAACTCGAAGGGAGGCTCAATCTTCACATTGCACCAGGGTTTGCCGTACTGGCCGATTTCGGACTCGATGTGAACCCGATCGTCATCGCGCGGGAGAACCGCTACCGTGACGCGTCCATTCACCGCGGCAACCAGGGCCGGCTTACCTCGCAGAACGGCGTGTTCACCCATCAGCATCACGCTGCCCGGGGCACTGACTTTAACTTGCTTGCGTACCATGCGTGGCCAAGCTCATCTCTAACCCTTTATAATTCCATTTGGCCATCAACGCTTCGGCCGCTTCACCTGCACCATACACAAAAACCACCCCGGCGGCATCGCCTTTAATGGATCCAGCCCCGCAAATTTTTCCCGCCCCCCCACCGGCCTCGACATCCCGGATGAAGGCCTGGACCCGCTCCGGCACCACGCCAATGTGCACGAGCAATTGATGATTTTCCATGATGGTTTCGCGGAGCGCGTCCATCCGGCCTTCCGAGACCAGGTGCGTGAACGCATTCGTGCAATCGGCAAAGGCCTGCCAGAGTGCCTGGTCATCGGCGAATGCTTCCCGGACGGCCTGGACACAGACCCCCGTCGACACCTCCGGGCTACCCGTGTGCGCCAGCACCAGGGGCCCCACCGGGGCGGGCAGGGCTTCACCGACCCCATCCAAAAAACGGATCATTCCGCCCATGCCCGAAGCATGGATATCGAGTCCACTCGAGCGACCGTGCTGGAGGTGCTCCGCGCACAGCCCCAGGGCCCGCTCATCCGGCAGGGCTTCACCCCGGTGCAGGGCCAGGGCACGTAGCGAGGCCAGGATCAAGGCCGCGGAGGATCCCATGCCGCAACCCGGGGGGATATCCGAGTGCAGGTCCAGGCGCAAACCGTGAGCCGGCAGGCCTCGGGCCTGAAAGACCTGCGCTGCACAATAGGCAAAAAGCGCCTCGGGTGACTGGAGGACCGACTCAATCGCGCATTGATTGTCGAGAAATCGCCGGTGCCGGGCATCGAGCTCCGATGCCTGGGTGGATAATTCATCCAGGGTCCAGGAAGCGGGTGTCCGGTCGCCGAGACGAATCACGACCTCGGGATTATCCACAACGGATACGGTGGCCGATGCATACCGATCGAGCGCGAGCGCGAGTGCCGGGCAACCGTAGACCACCGCATGCTCGCCGCTCAAAATCAGCTTTCCTGGAGATCGGGCCTTTGTCATGGAGGGATCGAAGCAGAAGCGGGGTCAGGATGCAACGAAGGACAAAACGGGAGGCACGCCTGGGTCAAGGCGAGGTCAAGACAAGGGAATATAACCACACCCTGCTAGCGTTTTTCACGCGTCAAGTTGCTGTTCACCAGGCGCATCAAGCCCAGCGGATTTGCATCCTGCAGCGCCGCAGGCAAGTGGGTGTCCGGCCAGCCCTGGTAACATACGGGCCGGGCGAAGCGCCGTATGGCGGCGGTACCCACCGAGGTGTACATCGGGTTCATCGTCGCGGGATAAGGCCCCCCGTGATGCATCGATGGGCAAACTTCAACCCCCGTCGGGAAGGCATTGAAAATAAGACGCCCGACTTTTCGCTCGAGGAGCGCAATCAGGTCCGCGTATTCCGCGAGCTCCTCCGCCGTGCCGAAAATCGTCGCGGTCAGATGCCCCTCCAGGCTACCGGCAACCGCCAGCATTTCCTCTCGAGTCGAGCAGGAGCCGAGGAGGGAACACGGACCGAAGACCTCTTCACTCAGGCTGGGATCGTCAAGGAGTGCCTGGCCGCGCGTCACCATGAAGGCCGCCCCTCCTTCATTACCTGCACCCGGGTTGGCCGCGCGAACATCGACCGCTGCATGCCCGGTCAGGCGGTCCAGGCCGGCGCGATACGCGGTGGCAATCCCTGCATGCAGCATGGTCTGGTTCGCAGCCCCGTCGATTGCAGCCGCGACCTGCTCGATGAAGCCCGGGAGTTGCTCGTCCTCAAGGGCCAGGCTGAGGCCTGGATTGGTGCAGAACTGGCCCGCACCCATCATCAATGACTGCGCGTAGCCCTGGGCCACCTGCTCGCCGCGTTCCTTCAAGGCACCGGGCAGAAAAAACACCGGATTCACGCTCCCCATTTCCGCGTAGACGGGAATCGGATCGGGACGGGCGGAAGCCGCGGCAAACAATGCGCGGCCCCCGACGAGGGAACCGGTAAAGCCTACCGCCTTGATGGCCGGGTGGGTGACCACCTGCAGGCTCGTCTCGTTCGCCGCACCCTGGATAAGCGAGAACCAACCGGCAGGCAGGCCCACGGCGGCGACCGCGCGCGTGATGGCGCCCGCGACGAGCTCCGAGGTTCCCGGATGTGCGGGATGCCCCTTCACCACGACCGGACAAGCCGCGGCCAGGGCGCTGGCGGTATCGCCACCCGCCACGGAGAAGGCGAGGGGGAAATTACTCGCGCCGAAGACGGCCACCGGGCCCAGGGCCATGTGCACCTGGCGCAGATCCGGTTTCGGCAAGGGCGTGCGTTCAGGCTGGGCGGTGTCGATCCGGGCATCGACCCAGCTGCCTTCCTCGACCACGGAGGCGAACAGGCGCAGCTGCCCACAGGTGCGGCCTCGCTCTCCCTGCAGGCGGGCCTGCGGCAAGCCGGTTTCCGCCATGGCGCGCTCGGTGAGCGCTTCACCGAGCGCCTCGATTTCGTCTGCGACCATGTTGAGCTGCCTGGCGATGTGGTCGGGAGCTGCCTGGCCCTGGTCGAAAGCGGCCGCGGCCGCGGCGCAGGCGGAGCGGACTTCGGCCTCTGTCGCGGCCACGAATGCCGGTTCAAGCGAGGCCCCGGTGGCCGGGTTTACCGCGTGAAAGGTCTCGGTTCCCGAGGCGCAGGCTACCCCGGCGATGATGCTGTGTCCGTGAATATTCATAGCTGTACTTTCCTTGCATGCCTGACATGACGGACGACAGGAATAAGACCCGGCCCGCCGGGGGATCAGGCAACGGTGTTGGTTAAGATGCCAATCGGATCAATCGTGATATGAATCAGGTCTCCAGACTGCAGTGAAAAATCGGCCTCTGGAATGATTCCGGTTCCCGTGAGAAGAAATCCCCCCCAAGGAAAACTGTTGTGCCGGGTAAGGTAGCTCACCAACTCTTCCGGCCTGCGCTTCATCTGTGAAAGATCCGTGTGTCCCGTGTAAATCTCGCGGCCGTCGCGCTCAATCTTTAAATCGATCGCCGTGTCTGGAGCCAGTGCATCCGACCCGATCAAGATACCGGGTCCCAGGGCACAGGCCTGGTCGTAGGTCTTCGCCTGGGGAAGATACAGGGGGTTCTCCCCCTCGATGTCCCGTGAGCTCATATCGTTCCCGATGGTATAGCCGACAATTTTTCCTGTATTGGAAATACAGAGGGTCAACTCGGGCTCCGGCACGTTCCATGTGGAATCGTCGCGAATGCGAACCGGGCCACCCGGGCCGCTCACGTGATGCGGATTGGCCTTGAAAAATAATTCCGGGCGATCGGCGTCGTACACGCGGTCGTAAAAGTTCGCGCCACCGGAGCCCTGCGACTCTTCCATGCGTGCGGAACGGCTGCGGAAGTAGGTTACGCCGGCCGCCCAGACCTCCTGGCTTTCGATCGGTGCCCGCAAGGCCCGGGGGGCATCCATGTCCGCAGAACGCGTCGCCTCGATACACGCCAGGGGATCGTCCGCGCTGAGGATTTCGTCCAGGCCCGTGGACCCGAGTGAAAAGAAAGCGCCCTCATCTTCAAGCAGCCAGCCGGTATCGGTGTTAAAAAGTTTCATTCCTTGAAAGCACCCTTGTCGTACATATCCCAGAAGAGCTGGGGAGGCATGAGATCTCCCTGTTGCTCAAACTTCAATCCGAGTTCACGGATACTGGGGTTCTTCCGAATGAGCTCAATGCCCTTTTCAATCCTCGAGGGTGAAAAGATCAGGCGGGTAAGCGGCATCCGGGCAATCGGCGTCAGGTCTTTCACCGGCGTCCCCCCGATGTGCAGGCGCTGCAGGGTCTTAATCTGCGCGAGCGGGGCAATGTCCTCCACCCGGGTGTTTTCCAGGGTGATACTTTCCAGCGGACTTCTCGTCAGGGGGCTGATATCCGATACACGGGTACCCGAGAGCCAGAGCATTTTCAGCGGGGCCCCCTCCAGGGCGGAGATGTCGCCGACCTCGGTACCCACCATGTTCAATTCCTTGAGCGGCATCCCTTTCAAGGGTCCGATGTCTTTGACGAAGGTTTCGCTGATGTACATGCTCTCGATGGGTGCGCCGCGCAGCGGTTCGAGATCCCAGACCCGGGTTCGCTCAATGTAAAAGGCGGTCAGCGGCATGCCGCGTAAGGGGGCCAGGTTTTCCAGGGGGGTCTGGGCGGCCTCAAAGTGGAGGAGCGGGACCCGGCTCAAGGCCGAGATATCGGTGATCGGCTGGCCGCTCAAGTTCACCATGCACCCCACCCCCTGGAAAACGATCTGACCTTCGCCCGTGTACTTGGGGTTGGCCTTGACCAAGCCGTCCTGTATGGCCTGCACCCGTGGGGAGGCGGCGGCCCGGGGAGGAACTTGAGGCGGCAGCAGGGGGGCCTGCGGCACGGGCGCGGCAGCGGGCGGAGCCGATTGCACGACCGGGGGCACCTCATGCGGGGGGCTCGCCTCGGCCCGTGCCTCGGGATCGTCTTCCATAACCGGGTCCGCCTGCTTTCCGCAAGCGACGAACAGCAGGCACAGGGGGAACCAAACGAGAAAAACGGGTTTCATACAATCTCCAGCAGGGGAATCAGGCCTCGGAATCAACCTTGACCAGGATTATCGAAATATTGTCCAGACCGCCCGCGCGATTAGCGGCATCGACCGCACGACGCGCGAGGTCACCGAGGTGATCCTCCGAACCATGCAGCAGAGCCAGCATCTCCACGTCGGAAAGCATATTGTAAAATCCATCGGAACAGATGAGCAACAAGTCGCCGGGCTTAATCTCAATGTAGGTACATTCAAGCGCAACATCATCCCGCACCCCGACCGCACGGGTGATGATGCCCTGCAGAAAAAAAGGGACGAGGCTCTCGTCATCCAGGCCGGCTTCGGCAGCGGGTGAATGATCCACCATGAGCTTCACCAGGTTATTGTTCCGCTTTAGGTAGACCCGGCTGTCACCGGCGTGCAGTATGGCGCCGCGACGGGTATCCATCGCATCGAGGAGCACCCCGACCACGGTCGTGCCCATGCCCCGCATCTTGAGCTGTTCTGCCTTGTCACGAATCCAGCGGCTCGATTCGTTACAGGAACTGCGAATGGCGTCGACCTTGACCTGCAAGGCCGATTTGAAATCCATTGCCCGGAAAGCCTGTTCCACGTGCTTGATTACGGCCCCGCTTGCGATATCACCGCCCCCGGCACCCCCCATGCCATCCGCGACCAGGAAAAGCCCGTAATCGGGTAAGCATAACGTGGAATCCTCGTTTTTTTGGCGCCGCAACCCGACGTCGGAACGCGAGGCATAACGAATATTATTAAATACCTGGGGCTTGTTCATTCTCACTAAAGCGTCGATACTGTCAGCGCGCTGGAAAAAGATTTTTCATACAACCGCCTACACCCTATGATCACAACCATGAAATGTATCAAAAAGACCGTGTTTGGTGCAGGCGTCTGCCTCCTGTTGACTTCTTGTGCGACCAAGCTTCCGCCACCACCCGGCAACCACCACCTGGATCCCGGTTGGTATATCTTCGACTGCGATGCACTCCACTACGAAGGGCTCTGCGAGGTGACCAAAATCGCCCCGGGGTACAACGTGAACCTGCGCGAAGGTTTCGCGGGCGATTTCGAGTTGCACACTACACGCACCCGCAACGAGGTCATCATCAAGAACGCGCATGTAAACAATCGTGACCTGAAACGAACGCTCAGCGGCGAAGGGTACATGCGGGGGAATAACACCGCTACCGGAACGGCGGCGTCCTGGATCAAAATGAGTCGGGATAAGCGAAAGGAACGTACCTGGTCCCTGCGGCCCGCGACCGAACGGGAAGTGCGGAAAGTCCATGAACGCCTGAAAGCGCGGGCCAACTCGAAAAAGTGAGGCATCGCAGGATGCGGTCTACCCCTGGGGCCGGACGAGTTCCAGGATCACCTCCACCATGCGTGGATCCGTACCGACCGCGGGTGTGTACCTTAAGGTTTTCCCCAAGTGGGTCACCTCACCCGCCTCCAGGCGAAGGTCCTCCGGAATCGTTTCCGTCACGTGCCAGCCATCGGCGATAAAGAGCGGGACCAGCACGATCGACGCCCGACTCGCCCGGGCAAATAGTTCTGAGAGATGCGGCTCCTGGTCAATGAAGACGGTGAGCACCTCCGCAAAACGATGCTGTTTACGGACACGGTCGGATTGAAGATAGACATTCTCCGCAGAATGCGGGTTGCGCGGCGTCCCATGCCCCAGGATGGCCAGGGTTGTTTCGGCGTTCGCACCGGCGGCGAGCGCCTGCTGGACAATCAAGTCAGCGAGCAGGGGATGGCCGCCTACCGGCTCGGTGTACCGAATGGATTTACCCTCCCGCTCGGTCAGGGCACCCTCCAGTTTCATCTCCCGCGGGAGCACCTCTTCCGTGTAATACCCGCGCGAAATAAAGTACGGAACGATGGTGATGTCATCGCTTTTAACCTCGTCGAGCAGGGTGGAGAGATGCGGTTCTTCTTTCCACAACGCACAACGAACCTCGTCAAAAAGCCCGCGTGCCTTGATCGCCTGTACGGCCTGGCAGATCGGCTTCCGCGTGTTCGGGTTTCGCTGTGAACCGTGCCCGACAAGGACCAGCGCCCTACTCTTTCTCGACATAGCTCCCCGCGAGTTGACCGCAGGCGGCATCGATGTCCATGCCCCGCTGAATGCGGATCGAGCAGGGCACCCCACGTCCATCGAGCAGGGCCTTGAAGGTGTTGACAGAGGCCCGGGTGGACCGGGCGAGACCGGTGCCGGCAACGGGATTCCAGGGAATCAAGTTCACATGGCAGGGAAAGCGCTCCTCCAGCAGCAGGTTCGCAAGCGCTTCGGCTTCATCCGCCGAATCGTTCTCGCCCGCGATAAGGCAGTACTCAAAGGATACCCGCCGTCCGGTTTTAGCCGTATAGGCGCGGGAGGCTGCGATTAAATCGGCAATCGGATAACGTCGGTTGACCGGCATCAGGGCCGACCTTCGCTCGTCGTACGCCGTGTGCAGGGAGATGGCCAGGTTAACCGGCAGGGGCGCCTGCATGAGCTTCTCAATACCGGGGATGAGTCCCACGGTAGACACGGTGAAACTCCGCGCCCCCAGGTTGAAGCCCTCCGGATCATGCAGGCGCTCAACCGAGGCCCACCAGTTATCGTAATTATTGAACGGCTCGCCCATGCCCATGAAGACCACGTTCGTCAGGTGCGGGGGAACGTTCCCGGGCCTGACCCGGTGGGTATTTTTCGCCACCGGCTGATCCTGCATCGCCCGGATTTCGCGCGCAGCCCAGATTACCTGCTGGACCATGTCGCCGGGGGAAAGATTCTGGAGGAAGCCCAACCGGGCGGTCGCACAGAACACGCAGCCCATCGGGCAACCCGCCTGGCTGCTCACGCAGACGGTCGCCCGGTCCGGGTAGATCATGAGCACCGACTCGATCGTCTCGCCTCCGGGCAAGCACCAGATCGCCTTCCGGGTCAGGCCCTGGTCACCCTTGCGGACATCCACGAGCTCCATGGCACCCAGGATGCTTTCGCCGGCCATGCGCTCGCGTAGCTCGGCGGGGAGGCCCGTCATCTCCTCAATCGATCCCACGCACCGGGTGTAGAGCTGCCGGTACAGCTGCCTGGCCCGAAAAGCCGGCTGGCCCCAGTCAAGCATCGCGCTGGACAAATCCGTCAAGGAGGCATCATAAAGGTTTACTTTTTTCGTATCCATGCGAACCAAATCTCTTGATCGCCCGTTTATACCACAAAACAAAGAGAATCCTATGATAGTCAAATACTCTATTTTAATGGGCTTTTTTGCCCTCGTGGCCCTCGAAGGCCGGGCGCAGACGAAACTCAGCTCGGCCGCAACCAGCCAATTCGCCATCCCTGAATCGTTGCGCAACGAGGCGAACCTGGCCATCGACCGGGCGGAGAAATGGATCCTCAAGCACCAGCAGGAGGATGGTCACTGGTCCAGCCCGGAATTCCCGGCCCTGACGGCGTTCCCCGTATGGGCCCTGACGATCGACGGAAAATTCAAGCAGGCACCCGTGGAAAAAGCCGTCGCCTTTATCCTCAAGAACCAGCGCCCGAACGGCTCCATCTGGGCCACGCCAGGCGAAGAGCGGAAGGGTGGCGGCCTGCCCAACTACAATACCGCGATCTGCATGACCGCCCTGCACATGGTGGGTGACAAGAAACTCCGCCCGGCTATTCTGGATGCGCGCAAATTCTTGGCCGCCAGCCAGCACGCCGGCGATGACCGGTATAAAGGGGGCTTCGGCTATGATGCATCGACCGGTCGGCCCTACACGGACCTGAGCAATACCTACATCACCGCGGAAGCGATGCGCCTGACGGAATCTACAGAAGACTTCCGGCATGAGGGCATCAAGGTCTCAAAGATGGACCGCAAGGCGCTCGCGGATTACGTGACCCGCCTGCAACAGAAAGACGGGGGCATCATTTACAAGCCCGACGAAAGCAAGGCGAGTTCCGGGGAGGAAAACACCGAGGGGGCCTTTCGCAGTTACGGCAGCATGACCTACGCCGGCCTCCTGACCATGATCTATTCGGATGTGGACAAGAGCGACCCCCGCGTAAAGGCGGCCTTCGACTGGTCGCGAAAACACTGGAGCCTGGATACCAATCCGGGGATGGGCAATGAAGGCCTGTTCTACTTTTATAATGTCCTGAGCAAGGCCCTGCAGGCGATGAATATCGATATCTTCGAGGTCGGCGAGGCAGAAAAGCAGATCAACTGGCGCACCGAGCTGGCCCACAAGCTCATCAGCCTGCAGAAGATCGAGCCGGACGGCACGGGCTACTGGGTCAACCCGGAGAGCCGCTGGATGGAAGCCGACCCGACCCTGGTGACCAGCTACGCCTTGATCGCGCTGAAGAACGCGCTGAACTGATCTGGAAACCGCGGTCCCGGGGCTGATCCACCTCCGCGGACCAAGCCTTGCGTGCCCCCGCATCACGCCTCGCATCGTGTTCCCACCACCCGCTTTACGAATTTTTTTTCCGGCAAAAGTTGCCCCGGGCGGACATTTGCATACAATGTCGGGTAACCTCGCCGTACATTACCCCGATGCTCTGTATTTCAGATACCCAGCTCAACCACACCTGTGCCGGATACAGCCGGCGGGACTTTATCCGTGCGGGCTCGCTGGGCTTGGCCGGATTGACCCTGCC
>JAYGFS010000634.1:0-8272 GCA_046581765.1 Verrucomicrobiota bacterium | reverse complement strand
CCGGAGGGGTTTACGAGACCGCGCGCTATGATCTCGAAACCCTGGAGAGTCGGAACTCGCCCAAAGTGCAGATCAAGAGTCAGTTTCGGACGGCGTTTTACCCCTACTACCCGGACTACAACAAGTACGTCAGCCTGGAGTACACCTGTGAGGATGGGCGCATCTTGAATCACGATGCGAATTACGAAGGGTTGTATTTCAACGACCTGGCCCTCTATGAGGCGCCGACGAACAATGTGCCCCTGTTCCGGAAGGATGCAGCGGGTGAATTTATCCGGAACATCCAGCGACGCCGGAAGAAGGATGAGACGAAACGAGTAGAACCGGTCTGGCAAGACGAGGGAAAACGTCGTTTCAACGCGTTTATTATCGCCCCGAACGGCCTCTTGGCCGCGGGGCACCCGGATGAAAGGCCCAATAAAGCCTTCCTCGCATTGATCGATATCCAGGATGGCGCGGACCGCTGGATCCAAGCGCTCCCCGTGCCTGCGGTCAAGGGCGGTGTGGCCATGGATGCGGCTGGTCGCATATTCCTCAGCCTTGAAAACGGGGAATTGCGCTGCTACACTGATCAGTGAGCGATGCGTTCGCTTTTTCGGCGCTGTTAAGGAGACCTTATGCCTAGAGAACTGGCCATATCGGGCACCCACGCCTTCGTCATGAAGGTGCTGAATGAAGCGATCTCCTCGCCCGGGTCCACCCGGGTGCTCGACATCGGGGCAGGACAGGGAGCCCTGAGCGTGCGTTTGGTGGCTGCGGGATACCAGGTTGATGCGTGTGACTATGTTCCAGAACAATTCGACGTGGAGGGAATCACCTGCCGTCGATGTGATGACACGGGTATCCTGCCTTTTGAAGATGAACCTTTCGACCTGGCCGTGGCGGTGGAGGTGCTGGAGCATATCGATGGTCACGAGGGCTTTTTCCGGGAGGCTGCCCGGGTCCTCAAGCCAGGAGGACGCCTGTTGTTTACTACGCCGAACATCCTGTCGCTGAAATCTCGCCTGCGTTTTCTCTTCACCGGGTTTTTTTATTCATTCGATCCGCTTGAGCCCTTCACGCGTGATCCGGTGAGCCAGCATATCGCCCCCTTCAGTCTCAACCGCTATGCGTGGATGCTATCCCAGCAGGACCTGACGGTGGAAAAGGTGTTGACTGACAAGACCCAGCGGTCCTCGATATTTTTATCGTGCTTGATTCCATTCATCCGCCTGTGCTCCCGCTTGCGTTACGGGGAGAATCCGCATGCGAAGGCGCAAAACAGCGTTACGGTGCTGCTGGGAAGAAAACTGGTGATCATTGCGCGCAAGGCCTTATAGAGGCACCCATGGACCAGGGGCCTCCGGGCCCAGTACTGGCTGCTGTGGGCTTTCGCGCGTCTTTTTTCGTTTTTAGCCTTGATGGCGAGGACTTTCTGACTATTTTGACCCTCATCGGATGCGGGATGGAGCAGTCCGGTAGCTCGTCAGGCTCATAACCTGAAGGTCGTTGGTTCAAATCCAACTCCCGCTACCATCTTCTTGTTGAGCCCGGTCTTCGGACCGGGCTTTTTTGTTCGGGTACACCGTCTGCGGAAATCACTGTATTCCTGGCCCAAACCGCGAGAGCTGCACCTTCATGCCACAGACCAAAGCCATACGGAATGTTAAGCGCCTGGCCCGGGAACGCTACGCCCTGGATAGTGAGGGTATCCATGGGCCATCCCACTGGGAGCGGGTTAGCGAGAACGGCCTGTACATGGCCCGGCACAGCGAGGCCGATTCAACCATCGTTCAGCTTTTTTCCTGTCTGCACGATTGTTGCCGTGAGAATGAGCAAGACGACCCGGGACACGGTGAGCGGGCGGCGGTTTTTGCCGAAACCCTTCGAGATCAATTACCCCTATCAGATGAAGATTTCGAACAGCTGCACTACGCCTGTACCTGGCATACGGATGGCCGGACCTCGGGTAATCCGACAATCGGGGCCTGCTGGGATGCGGATCGCCTGGATCTGGGACGGGTTTTCCCTGCGGGGCCCGACCCGCGCTATTTTTCCACCCCGGTGGCCAGGCACCCGGAAGTAATGCGTTGGGCCCTGGCCCGAAGTCGGGGTGAAGATGGACTCCCGCCGGCTTACCTGAAGGAGGCTTGAGCAGGTATGCGTCCCCGGGGGAGGAGTCCCCGAAGGGTGCCACGGCCATGCCGCGGTCCAATCAGTCGCTGCCGCTCACGATGGAAATAATCATCGGGACAATAGCCCCGGCCTCGCCATAGGCAAAGCGGAACTGGTCATGCAGGGAGTCGACAAAGAGTTCCAGGGTCGGTGCCCCGATTATGACGATCCATAAGGCGATCCCGAAAACATTCAGCAGGTAGATCACCACGTAAGAAAAGATGAAACCGTAAAGCTTGATGTCCGGCTGATGATGGCAGAGTGCCACAATCGTGAAGGTGATGTGGAAGCTCCAGGTCAGCCCGATCATGGCATACCACCCCAACTCGAATGGCTTAAGGTCGATGAAGGGGTAGAGAGCGTAGTAAAGAAGGATTACGAGAAAGGTGTAAATGGGGAAAAAATACGGTGCCAAGGTGATGAGAAAATTATTCTTTGACACCTTTACGCTGCCACCCTTCGCGCCGACCTTAAATCCCGTGACATCCGCCTTGAACAATTTGGCCCAGACGACGTGGGTGAGCTCGTGTCCGAAAACGTAGGTGCGCAGGGGCATCGGCATAATCGCAAAGAGGACCAGCCAGGCCGTGAAACCCGCGAGAAACCAAAGGGCCTGGGGCGGGAAAAGTTCCGTGTCGGGATGCATGGCCCACACGACATCGCACAGGCTCAGGGTGACCGAAGCACAGGCCGGCAGGAGCAGGACACCGATGATGAGCCTCAGTATCCGCATACTCGGTTCAGTTCGCGAAGCAGGCGGGCACGGGTTTTGGATTCGATCAAGGCGGGAAGTTTCGGATCCCGGGCCCATTCATAGACCGGGTAAAAGCGATGCAGGAAGGCGATGCGTTCTTCCGCGGGCAGCTTGCGGCCGATGGAGCCGTTCAGCTGTACCAGGTTGCGCAGGATATGATAACGCATCAGTTTGATGCCAAATTGCATGGATTCCAGGTCGATCCAGAAAAAGCGGCGTTGTGCCTCGTCGCTTTCATCCGTAACCAGTAAATTGCTCGCCTTGGTGTCGCCATGGTATATCCCCTTGTCGTAGAGTTGGTTGAGTAGGCTGAAGAGTTGCTGACTTACCGCATGCCGGGTTTCGACCGGTTGTTGATGCAGCCGCGGCTTGATAAACGCACGCGCGGTGCGCGCCTCCGGAAGCCATGCATTGATGAAATAACTGACCGGGTGTCCGTCCGGGTGAAGGCATTCCAGGAAGCCCAGCGGCCTTGGCGTTTCGACCTGGAGCTCCAGCAGCGTGCAGGCGGCAGCGTAGGCACGTCGGCCACGTGAAGCCCGGGCCCAGCCCTTGGCCAGGTCCCGGGCCTTGTACGCATCGTAGCGCTTTACCACGGCATCCTGGTCGAGTAGCGGCACGCGGAAAACCTGGATGTGCTCGCTTTGTTTGAGTCGTTGAAGGGCAGGAGATTGCTCGGCTGCCCTAAGTGCGTCGCGCAGTTGATGCGGCGTTACGCGCGGGTCGCTCCTCCATGATCCGCGTCCACCGCTTCCAAGTTGCCCGGCATGCAGGTGGCCCTGGTAGATCCGACGTGAAAGTTTACGCGCTTCGCCAAGCGCATAGTGACGAATGCGATGCAGCGCGCCACGGATGGCATCGTAATCCACCGCGTCCTTATGCATAAATCCAGACAGGAACTGGATGGCCTCCCGCGTGTTCAACCGGATTTCCAGCTCGGTATGCCAGCGGGCGAGCAGGCGCAGCTGCTGGAAATGGGAGAGCGGAAAATGAGGGTGGCTGCTTGGAGGAGGCCAGAGGCAAACCTGCCCGTTCTCCGGATTGAAATGGGATTGGCGCAGGTTGATATCCAGCAAGCTGGCACCGGAATGGTGGTATCGTCGGAGCTGCTCCCCGGTGTGACGCAGGATCCGATAACGGAGGGCGGGTGGAAGCCTCGGCCAGCGGGCGACAAGCTGCTCGCCGCTAAGGGCATCGGAATCCGGAGATTCTGGTGAATACCCGCCGGTGCGGGAATGGATTTCCTCAAAACTTTGCATTATTCCTGTTTGACATAGGGCGCATCACGGTTAATAAGTCTCACCTTTTCCGCGGAAAATCAGCAGAAAAAGCTTAGCGAAGAACGCGGGTTCTTCAGCCAGGCGACCCATTAGCCAAGACGATAGATTATGCCGAATAATAATAGTGCCAAGAAGCGTTTACGTCAGTCGGAGGATTGCCGCCTGCTGAATTCAGCCCGCAAGAGCCTGGTCCGGACCGAGCGCCGTAAACTCTATGATGCCATTGAAGCCGGTGATGCGGACGCCCAAGCCACGTGTTACGCTTCATTCTGTTCCGCCCTGGATAAAGCTGCCAAGCACGGCGTGATCAAGAAAAACAATGCGACGCGTCGTAAGACGCGCGCGGCTGCCGCGCTTCGGGTCGCGCAAGCTTCCTGATCCCGGGAAACCGTCGTTTTTCATAAGCCACGGTCTCCCCCGGGCTTTTCGATTTCGTCCGGTCGCGGGGCTCTCAGCGTTTCTCCTTCAAGACCAGTACCTTGGCCTGGCGCGGCGTGGATACATCCACCTGCCAGGGGAAGGGCTTGTCCTGCTCCAGGATCAGGGTCTTTGCGCGTCGAAGATCCCCGGGGCTTTGAAACAGCAGTTTCCAGCGGCGCTCCCGGTTCATGGTCGCCTGGCTGCTGGCGAGCACGCTCGCGGCGATAACGACGGCCGATTTGCGCGTCCCAACCGGGCGAGTGAACAACCAGCGGATGTCGTACATGCCGGTTTGCATGATGTCCGTTGCTTCACTGGGCCAGTCAATATCCTGGGTGGGCGGCATCGGATATCGGGATGGCTCGTAAATCTCCCTTGTGCTCCGTGGCGGATGCTGGAAGGCCTCTGCCACCGCAGGCCATCCACCGTGTTCTTTCAGGTACATGATAAAACGAAGGCCCGCGCCGTAATGAAATTTTTTTTCAAAAGTGGCCGGAGGAATCGGGCCGGTATCCCGGATATCTGCGTGGGCAAGGAAATTGTAGTCCATCAACTCGGACACCGCCAACATGGCCTCGCCCTCAATGAGGGCTGTCAGTGCGCGTTGAGCATCCTGACCAATGGCTTCACGGTGAAGCCTGGGTAGATCAAAATGCTGGTCCTGCAAGGCGTGGAACAACTCATGATAAAGGACGCCCTTGCTGAACTGCGGGCGATCGTCCTGGATGGAGACCACCAGCTGCTTGGTCTCGCTGTTGTACCAGCCACCGAGTTTCTCTCCAGGTGGATGGTTGGTGAAGGTTACCGCGACAGGTGTTTTGAACGTCAGTCCGCGCCAGGCTTCCAGTTCCGCGTTCACCCTGGGGATCAAGCTGAACAGCTCCTGTTTGAGTTCACCGGGTTTTTTCGTGGGATGGGTGTCGGCCAACCCAGCGGGCTCGGTGACCCTACGTGTCATCGATTCAGCTTTTAAGCGCTGGGCTTGCTCCAGGAGTGGGGGCAGGGCGGGATAATCGGACAGTTTCATGGCGGCCTCGAAGTCTGCAATGGCGGCATCGTAATCGCGCGTATCAAGGTAGACCTGTCCGCGCGATGCGAGGTAGATAATCCGGTACATCGCATTCAGTTTTCCCTTGAGGAGGCGGCTGTATGCCTCGATCGCATCCGCATGCTGGCCCGACTCCTGTGCGTCTGCAGCAAAGTCCGCCAAGGCGCGCGGTTGGTCGGGCAGGGTCCGGACCTCACCTGACCCCGCAAAGGTGATGATCCCGTTTGCGCCATCGACCAGGGCCGTGCGCGTGAGCTTCCGGAGCTTTTCAAGCTCCAGGCCGCGCACCTTTTTGTCAAATTCAGGCACGTAGGTGGGGTGTTTGTTGGCCGCATAACGAACCACGGTGGCGGGCAGTGAAAAATAGGGGCGGGAATGAAGTTTCAATTGCAGGAAATCGCCGGAGAGATCCTGGATCGCCCGGTCGAGTTCCGCGGCGCTGAACGGATGCTTCGCCAGGTCCTGGAGGAAGTTATCGAGTTGTTCCTTTGCCTTTTCGCCCGTGGTCCAGATCCGCAGGCTGTCCCCGTCCAGGCGGTTTCCGACGATCACGTTCACGGGTTGTGAGACGTGTCGGCTACGGTTTTCCAGGAGTTCGCCGAGTAGCAGCCACGCGTGGTGATCGGGAGCCGTGACGGGAGGGATGCGCCAGAGGTATTCAACCCGTTTCCGCCGCAATCCCTGGGCCCGGGCCTCCTTGGTGCGAAGTGACGAGGAACTCGGGACGGCATGGCTGGCTGCGCGACCGGGACCGGCGGGGAGCGAGGCGAAGGCTTTTTCAATACGTGCCAGGGTCCGGTCCGGCGTTTCCCGGGAGACGATAACGATGGCGGTGTTCCGGGGATGGTAATGCTGCTTGTAAAAGGCCCGGACCGTTTTCGGTGCAAGCCCCGGGGCCTTCGTAAATCCATTTTCCCCTAAGCCTGTTCCATAGGGGTGCCCGGGAAACAAGAAGGCATCCGCCTGTTTCTGCAGCTGCTCTGCGATCCGATCGTCACCCGCTTCTTCTGTTTTCAGGCGCTCCTGTTCGAAGCGAAAGGCTTTCTCCTCAAAGCGAAGGTTGACCAGGCGGTCGGCTTCCAGGTCCAGGACGCGATCCAATTGGTCCATTGGAATCTTGATGTCATAAAACAAGGTATAGTCCTCGCGCGTGAAGGCATTTGCCCGGCCGCCAAAGGCCCGGATGCGCTTTTCAAATGCCTGGGGGGGGACCTTGGCCGTCCCCGCGAACATGGCGTGTTCCGTCATGTGCGCAATGCCGATCGTATCAATCGATTCGTGTCGCCCGCCCACATCGAACGCAAGGTAGACGTCGGCCAGTTCGTTGGTGGATTGCAGGGCCAGGGCGATAAGCCCGTTCCTTAAGGTTTGTCGATGAAAGGCGTGCTCGCCCACCAAAAACGTATCGGCCAGCCCGCCGCCCGTAACCAGGAGGCATGCCAGCAGGGCCTTCATCGAAATTTGCTTCCCTTGAGATAGCTGTGCCAGGCTTCCTCCATCTTTTCTTTTGAAGAAAACGAGAAGGAGCCGGGAAGGCTGTTTAAGTCGGGGGCCTTGCCGTTGCTCCGGGCGTATTCGATCATCGCGGCGTACTTCTGCTGCTGGCCGGGATCGGAAAGTATGTAGTGGCTGAGTGCGAACATGTATCCACAGCGTTCCGGGGTTAAATTTGCCACGTCCGCGTTCAGGACCGCCTCGATATCGCCTTTTTGACCCTTGGTCGATCGCATGAGCTTTTTGAGTATGGAAATCCACTTTGAGCCATCGGCGAAGGACTGCGAGGTGATGATTTCTCCCACACTGTTCGCTTCGTCGGCTGATTCATACTTTGAATAGTCGAGCATGTGGGTTCGGGTTTGATCGCAGAGAACAATTTCCATACGATACCCGAAGCCGTTCGCCAGCCAGAAGGGTAGTCGCAGGCGGTTGCCCGCGTGTATACTGAGCAGCTGCTTGGCAAACACGTGGGTGCGGAAGGGATCGAGATCCTCCCTGCCGTTCCGCGATCCGCCGGGACTGAAAAGGGCGATGGGCTGGAAATCGGTACCCACGGTCTCCCGGTCTGAATCGCTGAGCGAAATGTACATCTGGCCCACCTGAGAACCCCGGGCGGCCGCTCTTTGAGCGGTGCGTTCCTGGCCGCGTTTCTCCAGGTCCTGGATATACCAGTACAGGAAGGCCTCGTAGTCATCACTCTCTTCAATCAGTATCGCGGCGCATTGCAGCGGGCTGCCATTGTTGTCAAAGGTCTCATCCAGTTTAGGCAGGATTTCCGCCGTAGCCGCATAGACGGTTTCCGCATTTTTAGCGAAGTTCCGCCCGTTGCGCCCCGTGCTCAGGATAATGAAATGATCACTGTGGGTGACCTTGAAATAGGTGGGCCCAAGCTGTATCTCCTCCTTGAGGTTGGTGATCGTTGCTTTGCCGCGGGGAGTCGGCCGCGCGGTTGCTGGAACTGGAGCGCGCGCGCCGGGCCCCGGAATGCTTTTCAGGTACGCCTGGTCGGTCCCGATCAGTTGTGCGATGGGGATGCTGGTAAGGCGACCGTTCCTGGCCTGTAGTTTGACCATGCCGTTTGCCGCGGTCAGGTAGCGGGCGTTCATGGTCGTGCCCTTG
>JAYGFS010000594.1:0-3292 GCA_046581765.1 Verrucomicrobiota bacterium | reverse complement strand
GGGAACCACCGCATAAGAAACCACCACGCCGGTGATGATCGATGCAAAGCCGCCCGCCGCCGTTGCCCCCTTCCACAGCATGCCGACCGCGAACGCCACCACTACGCCGCCGACCAGTTTCGATTGATGCGACGCGACGTATGTGAAAAAGAGCTGCTTCGTGTTTGGGTCGAACACGGCGATTGTCAGCAAGGCGCAACCGACCACCATCACGCCGATTAGCATCCGCCCCATCCGAATCAGTTGCTTGTCGGTGGCCTGTGGGTTGACGAATCGCTTGTAGAAATCGAACGTGATCAGCGTCGCCGCCGAGTTCAACATTGAGTCCACACTCGACAGGATAGCCCCGATCAGGCCAGCGGCAACCAAGCCCACCAAGCCGGCGATGCCAGCCGGGGCGACCACTTCGCGCAAGAGCAGCGGGAACGCCGTGTCGCCGTCCACCGCGACGCCGGGCATCCGCTCGGCGAAAACGTAGTACGCCGCGATGCCGGTGCCGATCGAGATGAACGGGATCAGCAGCTTCATAAACCCGGCGGTGATGATTCCCACCCGGGCCTCCTTGTCGCTCTTCGCCGCCAGCGCCCGTTGCACGATAAATTGGTTCGCGCCCCAGTAATAAAAATGCAGGACCATGAGCCCGGAAAGCACCCCCGTCCACGGGAGCTTCGGATGATCGATCGAGTTGTACAGGTGCAGGCGCTGCATCCCGTCCGAGGCCTTGTCCATCGCCACCATGTTGGCCCAGCTCCCGATTTCCGGCTGGCTGAAGGTGACGAAGGCGACGATCAGGCCAGCCACCAGCAGCAGGATCGATTGAATCACATCGGTAAAGATCACCGCACGCAGTCCCCCGAAAATCGTGTAGGTCCCGGTCACCACGGCCATGATGAGAATGCCGATCATGTACCAGCGGGGCTGGACATCGCCGGGATTCAAGCCCTGCCCCAGGCGCGAGCCGCCACGCAGGATGGCTTTCGGCGGGGCCGCCGGGTCAAAACCAGTCAAGGGTTGTCCGAGGCTAACCGAAGTGATCTTGCCCCCGGTGAGAACGACTTCCGCATCGATTTCCTGCACCTCGGCCCCGCGCAAAAGAATTTTGGGGGCCGAATCGTAGCCCCGGCCCGCACTCGCGATGTTGAATTCACGGATCGATCCGTCGTCGCCGACCACCGCTTCAATCGCGCCCTTGTTCCCGGTGTCCCCCTGCAGGAGAATGTTCACCGAGCGCGAGCCGATGTAGAAACCCGGGACCATCTGGATCACGATCATGATGACCAACATGATCATCGCGTAGGTCAGGCGACTGCCTTCGCCGTACCGGCGGCTGAGGTATTCGCTGAGCGTGAAGACGTTGAGCTTCCGGTAAACCGGCAGCAGGAGGTAGGTCAGCACGAGCAAGCCGACGATGGCGGTGATCTCGAAGTGGCTCTGGGCGAAACCGAAGGCGAAGCCCATCCCCATCATGCCGACAAGGTGGTTGGCGGAGACGTTCGAGCCGAAGATTGAACCGGCGACCCCCCACCATTTTGTCCGCCGGCCCGCGAGATAAAAATCCTCGCTGTCGTCTTCCTTCCGCCCCGCCCACATGCCGACGCCCATGATGGCGATGAGCGAACCGAAGAAAATGACCAGGTCAAAGGCGGATAAGTTCATGGCAAAGGACTAGCTGAACCGGGTGGGATGTCAAAAGGATTGTACGACCCGCAGCGCGGGGACCGGAAGGCGGCATTCTATTGCTGTAAAAACGCGACCAGGTCCACCACCTCCTGCTCGGAAAACACCTGTAACAGGCCTTCCGGCATGGTTGAGACCAGGCCCCTCTCCAGCCGCTTGATCTCCCCTCGCGGTACCGTGACCCGCTCGGTCGTGGTCTGCAGCGTGACCACCTGCTCATTCTGCTCGACCAGGCTGCCCGCCAACACGGTCCCGTCCTTCTTCTCCAGGATCATCACCCGGTAATCAATCGGTACCACCGCGCCCGGGTCGAGGATATTCTCCAGCAGGTAGAAGGTGTTCCTGCGATCGGTACCGGTCAGCTCCGGCCCCAGCTTCCCGCCCCGGCCGAACAGGACATGGCACGCGGCACAGGCCCTATGGAAAGCGGCCTCGCCCGAGACAAGGTCCGCCCCGGCCAGGCGCGCGGGCGTCAGCAAGGCCGTCCATTTCTTCATCGCGGCTTCCTTTTCCGCCGGGCTTTTCCGCACCTGCCCCCAGGTCTCGTACAGCAGGCCGCTTAAGCCCTCGTCGTTGAAGCCCGCAACCTGCCGGGCATGAAAGGCGCTGAGCTCCCCCCGGGAGATCGTCCCCTTCCGGATCGCCTCGAGGAGGACCCCCGCCCACTCCGGGCGCGAAACCATGGCGGCCATCGCCGCCCGGCGCGCCGGGGTTTTAAACCGTCCATAGAATTTAACCAGCATCCTGGCCGTCTCCGGGTGCTCGTGCGCAGCCAGGCCCCGGATCACCTCCAGGTGCACCTCGCGATCGCCCAGCTGGGTGAATAACAGCGCGTCGTACTCCGGCCCGGCGGCGACCAGCGAACGAACCGCGTTCAGCCGCCCGGCAAGGGACTGCTTCTTGTCCACGACGATTTTTTTCAGCTGCGCTACCGGCAGGCCCGCGCCAAACAAGGTATTCAATTCCGCCAGGTTCGCCTGGAGCTTCTCGTCCGGGTGCGCGGCCAGCCCGGCCGCGAAGGCTTCCCAGGATGCCGGGGCCTGGACCTTGCCCCACCCGTGCAGGGCCTCGGCCAGGCCGGCGACCACCGGGACCACGTCGGCTTCCGGCAGGTCTTTCACCAGCTCGTCAAGATGCTCGGGATGCGCGTGTATTCCATGCGCCAGCCGACGGGCAATAAACCGCTTGAGCAGCGGGAAGGGTGTTTGCCTGGCCAGGGCGATGGACCGGCCGGGCATTTCCGGAACATAGGCCTCCAGGCCATACCACACCAACAACTGGTAATTCGTATCCGTCCCCAGGTGGGCCTGGCGCGCCAGCACCTCGACCAGGGGCCAGGCATCCTCCGCGCGCAGACCGCCGCGGGCCATCTTCTGCAAAGCCCCGGCCAGGTGCAGGCGAACGAGATCGCTTTCCGTCGATTCCGCAAGGTGCCTGAACGCCGTCACGTCGTCCAGTCCCCGGTCCACCATCCTGCGAACCAGGCCGCAGACCACCGCCTCGTCCCGATCCCCGAGCTGGCCGGCCATCCAGTCGATATCGATACAACTTTTCCCCGGTGTATCCGCCGTGGCCACCGACCGCGTATGCGCCAGGATCCACAGGGCGGAGAGGC
>JAYGFS010000543.1:0-4160 GCA_046581765.1 Verrucomicrobiota bacterium | reverse complement strand
GCTGGAAGGGCGTATCTTCAAGGCAACCAAGGGCGGCCGCCAGAAAAAGGAGAGCCCGCAAGCCTTTTTCCAGCGCTTGAAAGAGCTGGGTTTTCATGGCGTGGAGAGCGCTAACGCAAACGATGCCGATGCCTATGCGGCGGCCACCGCGTCAACCGGGATCCGCGTCCACGGCCGGGTTTGCGGTTGGCATTGGCGCACGCGCTTAAGCAGCCCGGATGCCGCGGTCCGCGAACAGGCCCGAGGCCTGCTTGAACGGGACCTGCGGGACGTGAAGCGTTTAAACGGTTCATCCGTATTGCTCGTTCCCGGGAGGGTCACCGGGGCCGGGGAGACCCACGACGACGTCTGGAATCGCTCGCTCGATGTCGTGCGACCCGTCCTCCCCCTGGCCGCGGAACTGGGCATCCACATCCTTATCGAGACGGTGTGGAATGGTTTCTGTGAAAGCCCGGAGAAGCATCGCGACTACGTCGACGCCTTCAACAGTCCCTGGATCGGCTCGTATTTTGATATCGGCAACATGCAGAAATTCGCACCGGCCGAGGAATGGATCCGCACGCTCGGCAAGCGCGTGGTCAAGCTCGATATCAAGGACTGGGGAAAGAAGAATGGCTTCTGCCGCCTCGGCGAAGGCGATGTGAACTGGGACAAGGTCCGCGAGGCCCTGGTGGAAATCGGCTTCTCCGGGTGGGCGACCCGTGAAGGCCGGGACAAGGACCTGGAGGACACCTCCCGCCTCATCGACCAGTTGCTCATCGGCAAGACCTGACCCTACACCGGCATGGCCAATTGTCGGTGCGATTTTTCTGTTCTCGTTCCCCGGGACAGGCAGAGTAGCTCCATGAAATGCTTGTCCCTTCTTATCACCTTCCTGCTGGGCGGCCTGAGCAGCTATGCCAAGGAAGGGCGTGATCTCGTCCGCTTTTGCGCCATGGGCGACGTGCCCTACACCCGCTTTGAATCCCGGCTCCTGCCCCTGCAACTCGAGGGACTTCCCCGCGACCTCGCCTTCGCCATCCACGTGGGGGATATCAAGTCGGGCAAGGGCCCCTGCCCCCGGGAAACCTACGAACGCGTATCCGGCATCCTGGCGAAGTCACCCCTTCCCATGTTTGTCCTCCCGGGTGACAACGAGTGGAATGACTGTCCGGATCCCGCGGCGGCCTGGCCGCTCTGGCTGGAGTATTTTAACCGCTTCAACCGGCGATGGGACACGCCGTTTACGGTCGAGCGCGATACCCGGCAGCCGCAAAGCTTCGCCTTTGTCCACCGGGAGGTACTCTTCCTCGGATTCTTCATCGTGGGCGGGAAAGTGCATGACGAGGCCGAGTGGAAAACCCGGCACGCAGACAGCCTGACCTGGCTGCGCGCACAACTGGAATCGCATGCGGAATCCGTGTCCTCGGCCGTGGTTTTTGCCCACGCCCGCCCCGCGAGGACGCAAAAGGATTTCTTTGACGGATTTTCCAGGGCGGCGGCAGCCTTCAAGAAGCCCGTTCTCTACCTTCACGGGGACGGGCACCACTGGGTCAAGGATCGGCCCTTTGCCGCCAAGAACATCCAGCGCATCCAGGTTGACCAGGGTCGACTCGGGCCGCCCGTGTGCGTCACCGTAAGCAGCAACCCGGACGAGCCCTTCCGCTTTGACCGCCGGCTGGATCAACAACCGGTCGTCCGCAGGTATCCGGTCGAGGGCCTCACCCGTGGACCGGACAGGGGATCCCTCGTCATCGTGGGGGGAGCCGGGGGCGATCACCGCCGGACCATCTTCCGACGCTTTCTCGAGCTCGCAGGCGGGAAAGAGGCCCGGGTTGTCGTGGTCCCGACCGCCTCGGAATCCGCCCCCCGGCAAAAAGCACAAGGCTTTATCGCCACCCATTGTTTCCCGGGCAAACTACAGCCCAAATCCGTCACGATGCTCCACACCAAGGATCCCAAGGAGGCCGATACGGATGCCTTCATTGCCCCGCTGGCTGAAGCCACCGGGGTCTGGTTCACCGGAGGCCGCCAATGGCGGATCGTTGACGCGTATGGCGGGACAAAGAGTGAAACCGCCTTCCGGCAGGTGCTTGAACGCGGTGGGGCGATCGGTGGCAGCTCCGCCGGGGCCACCATCCAGGGCTCCTTCCTCGCCCGCGGGGATACCCGGGGCAACACCCTGATGATCGGCGATCACCAACGGGGTTTCGCCTACCTGGAAAATGCAGCCATTGACCAGCATGTCATCTCCCGCGGACGGCAACTCGATCTCATCCGGCTCCTCGAGGATCCAAAAGGGCTCATGAACAAGCGTTTTGACCGCAACAAGCTGCTCGGGATCGGCATCGATGAAAACAATGCGATCGTGGTCAGGGGAAACCATTTCACCGTCATCGGCGATGAGAACGGAGGGGCCCTGGTCTATGATCCATCGACCTGGCACCCGGGACTGCCCGACAAGCAAAAGTTCATCCTCCTCGGTCCGGGTTCCCGGTATGACCTCGCAAACCGGAAGGTGGAAAAGCAGGTCCTTCCCTCCCCGCCACCCGGGAAACGCAACTGATTTCATGCAATGAGCGAACCCTATGCCCCGACCGGACTGCCCTGGCGGTTTTATCCATACGCCTGAAACACAGGTAGGGCTTAGGAGTAAAAGCACCTCATGGAAAATGAACGCATAGGCCGCTCGCTGCAGCTACACGTGCTCGTGTACCTCACCGCCTTTGTCCTCCAAATCGCCCTCGCCCGCTGGGCGGTCGACAAGGCGGCCTTCGGCAATTACGCCTTTCACCTCAGCCTGGCCCAATCCATCGCGATCCTCGCGGGACTCGGCGTGCCCACCGCCGCCCTGCGCTTCGTTTCACGCCACCTCGCCCATCGCCAGGGCGAAAAAGCAAGACGGCTGGCCAAGAAGGCCTACACGCTGGCCGGCCTCGGCTGGTTGAGTGCCGCGGGTGGGCTCGTCCTTTTCGCGTTCACGCTAAAGGGACCGGGATTCATCGGCCTGTGCTGGGCAGCGGTGATGATTCCGTTGTTTGGCTTGCGCTTCATGAACGAGTCCATGGCCAAGACCCAGCATCGCCCGGGCATGACCCTGGTCCCAGGCGGCATCCTGCAACCGCTGCTCATGCTGGGCATCTGTGCGGGGCTCAGCGCCTCGAGGGAGAACAGCTTGAGCGCGAATCAATTGCTATTGGTCGCCACGATCGCCCTGCTCGTTTCTGCCAGCGGGCAAATGCTCTGGTTGATCCGGGCAAAGATCCGTTATCCATCCGCGAATCGAAAACACCCGGGAAGCGAGGACCCGCCTCGGGATTTTACCACGCAGGAAATCCTGCGCGTCGCCCTGCCCATGCTCCTCGTCACCGGGTTGGGTATCGCGATGAGCCAATGCGACATCATCATGCTGCGCTGGATGAAGGGGGATGCCGCGACCGGGGAATACTTCGTGGCGGTACGACTCTCCTGGACGACCGTCCTGCCCCTGGTATCCGTCAACCTCTTTGCCGCGGCGACCTATGCAAGCCTGTGGGAGTTGAAGGCGATCGAGGACATGCGGGTGAAAGCCCGCCTGTATAGTCGTTTTATCTGCCTGGGGACCTTGCCGGTCGCGTTTGTGATGGTCGTCGGTGGCAACAGGGTCCTCGCCTGGCACGGATCAGAATACCTGGCAGCCTACATCCCCCTCGTGATCCTGGTCCTCGGTCAATGCGTCAACGCTTCCGTGGGCTCAACCGGCCTGCTGCTCTCGATGACGGGTTACCAGGATATCGTGGCCCGCATCTTTGCCCCCTGCGCACTGGTCAACATCATCGCGAACGCCTGCCTGATCCCCTCCATGGGCCCCACCGGGGCCGCCATCGCCACCGCCAGCAGCCTGGTCATCTGGAATGTCCTCCTGCTTCGCATTATCTGGCAAAAACTCAAGCTCGATACGAGTTGGTTGAACCTGCTTCCCGGGCACATGGGGCGCTTCGAGGGCCAGGTTCCTGACTATGAAAACGCTTCCTCGGGGCCGAGCGTTTAAGGGCCCGATGTCGACAAACGATACACATTTATGCAAAAGAGTTGTCATCCTCGCCCCCTCAAGCCCCTACATTAGCCCATGATGAAACACCTCCTATACCTCCTGCTCATCGCCGCCTGCACACAAGGTCATGCGGATAAACCAAACATCA
>JAYGFS010000539.1:0-18910 GCA_046581765.1 Verrucomicrobiota bacterium | reverse complement strand
CTTCAGTGGGGGCCGTCTGGCGGGTTTCTCGATCCTTATCGAAAAAACGAATGTGAATCCGGATATCTTTTCCGGGGAGTACCTTCACCGGACTGCTGGCTCCCAGTTCGATATTCAAAATACGCATGTCATCGTAGTTTTCGCCACTGCCGAGTCGCTTGACCTCTGCGGTTTCGATTTCCAGGAGTGCCCCCCCTTGCGGGACCGGCTGGGGGGCCATGGCGGGTTCTCCTTTCTTCAAGAGATTATGCAACGCGTCCAATTTTTGCAAGCGATCAACCTCGCGACTCGAGATATCCTGCCAGGCCGTGTTCTCCCCGCGCGTAGCGAGTTCACGCCATTGCTTGATCGCATCGGGATACATTTTTCGCTTCTCGAATAATCGGCCACGTTCCGCATAGGCGGGCAGGAATTTTTCATCGATGCGTTGAATCTGTTCCAGATAGCGGTCCGCCCGGGTGAAGTTGCCTAGACTCGCCTGCTTGATCGCACTAGCCAGCAGGTTTTCCTCGAGCATGATTTGGGGTTTCTTCTCGACCACCTGGGGCGTCTGGTCAATTTCGGGGATACGCGGGATCTCCCGGGCATCCGGGTTGACCTGCGCACTCGGACGCGGGGACGTATCCGGTTCACGCAAGGTGGCGGGAAGGATCGAAGGTTCGTTGTCTTTCATGACCACCTGGGCGCCTATGGTCGGTGCGACCGCTTCGGGAACGGAGCTGGGGGCGAGAGGTGTTGGTGCCACCGGTTCGGGTTCAGGGACAAGCGGCTCGGGTTCAGGGACAAGCGGCTCCGGGGCGGGCGTGGGTTCCGGAATGGGCTCAGGTATGCGTGGACGCGCGGGCGACCTAAGCGGATCCACCGCCGTGGGTTTACCTGGATCAAGGGGCACCTGGGCAAGTTCCACCGGGGGATCTTCAGGCCCGGAGGCTGCGGTCACGTCCAGGCCTCCGATGCGCCAGAAGACTAAAACCCATGCGATAAAAACCACCTGTGCGGCCAACACCCCCCATATAGCCGCAGTGCTGCATTTCTCCAGCAGACTCCGCGAGCGCGAAACCAGGGTTTGCGGAGGAACGATTTGTATAAAACGAAATTCGGCATTCCCAATGCGGACCAGTTCCCGGTCCTTCAACTCCGCGACCACCATATGTTGCTCGTCGATCAAAATCGAGGGGCGGTCATTCAGGTCACGTATCGTTACCTGGCCGTTGCGTGCCTCGGAAATCGTCACCCGACAATTAAAATCTGCATCGAGCAGAATATCGGAATCATCGGCGGTGCCGAGCAGCACCTGTGCGCTCGTGATGACAATCGACGTCTTCCGATCGTTTGTCGGATCCTCATCTAGATTGTATTCCAAGCGATACATGGATTTCCCGAATAAACGCACCCCATTATCACCCCCTTTGGCTTGACCGCAAGTATGTTCTTGGTCAGGATGCGCGCCCCATGACCGAAAACACGCCCAAAAAGTCAATGCGCGACATCGTAGCCCTCTGTAAACGCATAGGCTTCATCTTTCAAAGCAGTGAAATCTACGGCGGCTTGAATGGCCTCTGGGATTACGGTCCCCTCGGGGTTGAACTCAAGCGCAACGTAAAAGAAGCCTGGTGGCACGACATGATTACCCACCACGACGACATGAATACGCTACCCGGTGCACCGGAAGCCTTTTCCATGGTCGGCCTCGATTGCTCGACGATCATGCACCCGCAGGTATGGCGCTGTTCGGGTCATTACGACCTCTTTTCCGACGAGATGGTCGACTGCCGTGAGACCAAGGCCCGATTTCGTTACGACCAAATGGTCGGGCGCTGGGTTAGCCGCGGAACGGATCAGATCTTTGCCACGGCCCCCGAGGGCGACGATGCCCCCGATCTCATCGAGCGGCAAGCGCTCAGGCACTTTGGCTTGCGCACCAAGCATGCGGACCAGCTCGAATGGCAAAGCGAAATTACGCCCCTGCCAAAGATTGACGACCTCAGCCAGGTACTGGCGCCGACGGCGAAGGAGCTCGGTACCCTGACCGAACCACGCGAGTTCAACCTGATGCTCGAGACGCATCTGGGTCCGGTAAAGAACGACAAGAGCCGGGCGTTTCTGAGGCCGGAAACGGCTCAAGGCATTTTCGTCAACTTCAAGAACGTGATGGACTCCACCCGGCATCGCCTCCCCCTCGGCATCGCCCAGATTGGCAAAAGCTACCGCAATGAAATCACGCCAAGGAATTTCACCTTTCGCACCCGCGAATTCGAACAGATGGAAATGGAATTTTTCTGTCATCCGGATCAGTCGCACCAATGGTATACCTACTGGCGGGACCGCCGGCTCAAGTGGTACAAGGACCTGGGACTCGCTTCCGGGAACCTGCAGGTGCGAGACCATACAGAGGATGAGCTCTCCCACTACTCCACCGGCACGGCCGACGTGGAATACGCCTTCCCCTTCCTGCCGGAAGGGGACTATGGCGAACTCGAAGGGATTGCACATCGCGGCGACTTCGACCTGCGCAGCCACATGGAAGGCAAGCTGGACGAGAAATCGAATCCCCTCGTGGTCCAACTGGGTGAGGATGGCAAGCCCAAGTACCGGGGTAGCGGCAAGGACCTACATTACCGCGACAACCTGAGCGGCGAAAAATATATACCGCACGTCATTGAACCGGCTGCCGGTGCCGACCGGGCGACCCTGGCCTTTATCTGCGAAGCCTACACGGTCGATCAAGCACCGGATGACAAGGGTGAAATGCAGGAACGGACGGTAATGAAATTCCATCCGCGCCTGGCGCCGATCAAGGCCGCGGTTTTCCCACTGGTTAAAAAAGACGGTATGCCGGAAACCGCCAAGGATATTTACCTCTCCCTGAAAAAACACTTCAACGTCTTCTACGACGAAAAGGCCGCCATCGGGCGCCGTTATCGACGCCAGGACGAAGCGGGCACGCCCCTCTGCATTACGGTAGACGGCCAAACGCTCGAGGACCAGACGGTAACCGTACGCGATCGGGATACCATGAACCAGGAACGCGTGAAGATCGCCGACCTGCGCCGGATGATCGCCGACCGGGTGGAATAGCCATCCCGCCTGCGCGTGCTCCCGCACGCTACCCATGTCCGGAAGATTTCCCCATGCTTCACATCGGTCACGGGACCCTTGGGCCCGGTACGCTGGATGCGGTCTTTTCAGCAGTACTCACCCGTCATCCAATCTCCGCGAAGGTCCGGCGGTAGATGTCTTTCGCGTAGGTGCGCAAGGGCGCATAGGCCGGGTCCACGGCCTCCGGGTCCGCCTGGGCAATTCGAAAGGCTTCATCGCGTGAATCGATCAACAAACGGGTATCGGCTACCGGGTCGCCGAGCTTGAACCCGGGAAAACCACTTTGCTCCTTGCCGAGCAGGTTCCCCATGCCGCGAATCTTCAGGTCCTCCTCTGCGATGCGAAAGCCGTCGGTGGTCTCTTCCATGATCTTCAGGCGCTTCCAGGAATCCACCCCTTTAACATCGCCCTGGAGAATACAGTAAGACTTGTGTTCGCCCCGCCCTACCCGGCCGCGCAGTTGATGCAGCTGAGCCAGGCCAAAGCGCTCGGCGTTCTCGATCAGCATGACCGTTGCATTGGGCACGTCGATGCCGACCTCGACCACGGTGGTCGAGACGAGGATGTCGATCTCGTGCTCCTTGAAAGCGCGCATCACCTCGTTTTTTACCTTGTTGTTCATCTGCCCGTGCAGGAGGCCCAGTCGCTCCCCTGGGAAGGTATGCTGCTTGAGCTCTTCGTACATGGTCTCGGCGGCCTTGAGCTCGAGGACCTCCGACTCACCGACCAGGGGATAAATCATGTAACACTGTCGTCCCTGCTCGACCTGCTTCTTCAGGAAGATATACGCCTCGGCCAACTGCGCCTGCTTGATCACCCGGGTGACAATTTGCTGCCGGTTGGCGGGCAGTTCGTCGATGATGCTTACGTCGAGATCCCCGTAGACCGTCATGCCAAGCGTGCGCGGAATCGGAGTCGCAGTCATCACCAATACATCCGGGTGATCCCCTTTGGCATACAAGTCTGCGCGCTGCCCCACACCAAATTTGTGCTGCTCATCGATGATCACCAAGGCCAGGCGGTCGAAATCAACCTTGTCATAGATCAAGGCGTGGGTACCGACCGCCAGCTTGATGCGTCCGCTTTTCAAGCCGGACAATACGTTGCGCCGCTCCGCCGTCGGCAGGTCTCCCACGAGCAGGGCACTGTTGACACCCATGCGCGTAAGGAAGCGTCCGAAGATCCGAAAGTGTTGCCGCGCGAGGACTTCGGTAGGGGCCATGATGGCCGTTTGCGCACCCCCATCAATTGCGTCGAACAGGGCACAGGCCGCGACCACCGTCTTTCCTGAACCGACATCGCCCTGTAGCAGACGATGCATGGGTGCGCTACTCCGCATATCGGTCTCGATCTCACGGATCACCCGCTTTTGCGCACCGGTGAGCTCGAAGTCCAGGCCATCCAGGAATTTGGCGCGCATAGCCCCGCTGCCGGCATGCACGTGCCCTTTCGTCACCGCTTCCGCTCGGGTCTTTCGGTAGACGAGGACGAGTTGAATGGAAAGAAACTCATTATATACCAGGCGGTCATGTGCGGCGGCGGCGGCTTCCAGGGTCTCGGGGAAATGGACCGCACGAACGGCCTCACGAATACCGGGCAGATGCAACCGTTCCATCAGTTCATCAGGCAGGATCTCAACCAGTGCATTTTCAAACTGCTCCACCGCATTCCACAGCATCATGCGCAGGGTCTTCTGGGGCAGGCTTTCGGTCAGCGGGTAGATCGGAACAATCCGCTCCTGGTGAGCCGTGCCTGACTGCTTGCCCGCGACCTCCCACTCGGGCTGCAGGATAACACTGCGACCACGATGGCGGATGACTTTACCATGGGCAATAAGCTCCATGCCTTTGGTGATGCGATCCTCAAGGTAAGGTGCGTTGAACCAGCGGCAACTCGCCACCCCATGGCTATCCGAGAGCATGGCTTCGAAGAAGCCTTTACCGGTTTTCGGCTCCATCCAGCCACAGGACAGCACGTGGCCGCGCACCGAAACCTGTTCCCGTCCTTCGACCTCGTTCAAGGGTGTGGAGACCGAACGATCCTCATAGCGCCGGGGAATATGCATCAACAAGTCGCCCACGGATTCAATCCCGAGGCGATTCAACACCTGTGCACGCGAATCCCCCACCCCTTTCAAGAAGCGAATAGGGGTCAGGAGCCCTCCGCCATGGGTCATTTCGGACATGCGCCTTGTTTTACGAAAGGCAGCCAAGCGGGTAAACACTTATCGGGAAAACTTTACAAGTTCCCGGTCTCTGCCCATCTTGCGTCCACATGCGCTATAAAAACGAATTTCAAGTCGGCAGCCTTTCCCTGGAACGGCATGTCAAGGTGACCCTCGGCATCGGGCTCGCCCCGGTCATCCTCGCCGCTTCGTTTATCGCAGCGGTCCGGGGTTGGGATACCCCGATCATGTATTTCATCTGCGGGTTCAGCATGGGTCTTTGGCTAATCCTCTGGGGCCTGCACGATATCATATTCACGCCACAGGTTCACTCCAAGGGGGGTGCCAGATTAAAGGTCCTGAGCCCGGAGTGGTTCCCCCTGGTCCTCTTGCTGTTTCGCTACACCTTCTTCATCCTGACCTTCGTCATTATCGGGAAAACCGCATCCTGGGTCGGCATGGAAATCACCCTGTGGATGAAGATTTTCTACCTCATCCTTCTCGTGATTACTCCGATTGCCAAGTTGATCGACAAACTGATTTCCGAGAACCTGAAGAAATGGCAGGACATCTGCATTGAGCTTTTGCGCCGGACCCATACGGTCTGCCTGGTCCTGTTCGTCCTGGGTGTAGCCAATATGATCTTCCTCACCGAGGACGCAAAGGCCACGGGTTCCGCCCACCCCGTCTTCCTCCTCATCTGGGTGGTCGGGATCATCCTGATTCTGTGCACCCTGATCCTCCTGCTTGATTACATAAGCCGCTACGAAGATCATTACCATTAGACTCCGCGGAAACCCGGGCGGGACGACACCGCGTAAAGGGCTTCCAGTCCATCCGCTCCCGCGACAAGGCCCCTCGAACCAAGCCCGGCAAAAAAACCATGTCCGGAGATAGGGCCCTTTCCAGGGGCACAGCTCCTTGCGGGGGCCGGCACCCTAGAACTCGTCGTAGGCGATCATCTCATTCTCTACCCCGAGGTTGTAGAGCATATTGTTGACCGCCGCGATCATCGGGGGAGGGCCGCACATGTAGTATTCGATCTCGGTCGGATCGGGATGATCGTTCAGGTAATTTTCGAGTGTGACCTGGTGAATAAAGCCCGTGTAGCCCTTCCAGTTGTCCTCGGGCAAGGGGTCGCTGAGGGCGATATGGTACTTGAAGTTCTTGAAATCCTTTTCAATGTCCCGGAAGTTTTCGGTGTAGAACAGTTCGCGCTCGGAACGACCGCCGTACCAGTACGATACCTTCCGCTTTGTCTTCATGGTGTGGAAGAGATGAAAAATGTGGCTCCGCAACGGGGCCATGCCAGCACCCCCGCCGATGTACACCATCTCGCGATCGGACTCCTCATTGATGAAGAATTCACCGTAGGGTCCACTGATCGTGACCGGGGCACCGGGCTTGAGATCGAATGCGTAGGTCGATGCGATGCCCGGCGGAAAATCGGTGTTTGGCGGTGCGGTGGCGATCCGGATATTCAACATGACAATGTTGCCCTCAGCCGGATGGTTGGCCATCGAATAGGCGCGAAACTCGGGCTCGGGGTTCTCGTGGGTGATGTCCCAGAATTTGTACTTGTCCCAATCTGAACGGTATTCCTCCTCGATGTCAAACGTGCTGAACGCAATGTCGTACTCAGGCACGTCGAGCTGGATGTACCCACCGGCCTTGTGATTTAGCTCGAAGCCATCCGGGAGCTTGAGTACCAGCTCCTTGATGAAGGTGGCCACGTTGTGGTTCGACAAGACCGATCCTTCCACCTTCTTGATCTCGAGGACATCGTCCTCGACCTCAATCTTCATGTCGTTCTTGACCTTCAACTGGCAGGAAAGGCGGACACCATTTTTTTCTTCCTGCTTATTTACGTGACCTTTCTCCGTGGGGAGAATAGTTCCCCCACCCTCAAGCACCTTGCACTTGCACAAGGCACAGGTGCCTCCGCCACCACAGGCGGAAGGAAGAAAAACGCTTTGGTCAGCCAGGACGGAGAGCAAGGTTGTGCCGGGCTCGACTTCCAGTATCTTGTGCCCATCATTGATGTCGATGGTCAGGGTCCCGCCCGGCTGTAGCTTCCTGGATGCAAACAGGAGCCCACAAACCATGAACATGATCACCCCGGTGAATACGAAGACACTGCTTAGAACGAGTACGGTGAATTCATGCATGAATCATTCCTTTGAATGAAAAATCGATATAACAACGCATTCCATCTCGTTAATTGGTCAGACTGATTCCAGCGAAGCACATAAAGCCGATGGCCATCAACCCGGTCAGGATAAAGGTCATGCCGAGGCCTCGAAGCCCGTTGGGAATATGGGAATAACGGAGCTTCTTTCGAATCGCCGCCAGGCCGACAATGGCGAGGAAGAAGCCCATGCCTGAACCGAAGCCGAAGACCGTGGACTCGGCCAGGTCGTATTCACGCTCCACCATGAAGAGCGAGCCCCCGAGGATGGAGCAGTTCACCGTGATGAGCGGAAGAAAAATACCCAGCGCGTTATACAGCGGGGGGAAAAAGCGGTCGAGCACGAGTTCCACGAACTGCACCGTGGTCGCGATCACCGCGATGAAACAGATAAAGTTCAAGAAGGAAAGATCCAGGTTCTTAAAGCTTTCGCCCGGCAAGACGGTCCACAACCAGGCCCCCTTCTCGAGAAAGGCCGAGTGGATAAGGTAGTTCAGCGGACAGGTCAGGGTCAGTACGAAAACCACGGCAATTCCGAGACCCGCCGCCGTCTCCACTTTTTTCGACAGGGCGAGAAATGAACACATGCCCAGGAAGAAGGCCAGGATCATGTTCTCAATGAACATGGCCTGCACGGCAATATTGATCAGGTCAACGATCATGGTCAGATCCGTTATTCAGTTTCAAACTTCCCGGTGATGGTCCGCTGCACCCAGATGCCGAGACCGATGATGATAAAGGCTCCGGGCGGCAGGGCTGCCAGGCCATTTCCCATGTACCCGCTCGGAAAAATTTGCATCCCATACCATTCACCCGAGCCGAGGATTTCACGGGCCGAGGCAACGATCAGGAGGACGACACTATACCCCAGGCCATTGCCCAGGCCGTCCAGGAAGGATTGCAGCGGGGGGTTCTGCAGGGCAAACGCCTCCGCCCGGCCCATCACGATACAGTTGGTGATGATCAAGCCCACGAACACGCTGAGCTGTTTGCTCACGTCGTACATGTAGGCCTGGAGGACCTGATCGACGATAATCACCAGGGAAGCAATCACAGCCATCTCGACGATCATCCGGATCTTGGAGGGGATCACCTTCCGCAGCAGTGATATGAGGGTATTTGAAAGGGAGATAACCACGATCACCGCCACGCACATCACGGCAGCGGTCTCCATTTTCACGGTGACCGCCAGGGCTGAACAGATCCCAAGCATCTGCACCGTAATCGGGTTGTTGTCACTCAAGGGGTCGAAGACAATTTCTTTCGTTTTGGCCATCAATCTACCTTTTCAACTGCTGACTGGTTCGCGAAAAACTTGCTGTATTTGACGTACTCTTCCCGCAGGAACTTTTGGATACCATTTCCCGTTATGGTCGCACCCGACATGCCGTCAACCGCGTTCAACGCACCTTCCCTGGCCTTTCCTTTGACGACCCGGAAGTCCTTGCTCAGCTGTTTGCCCATAAACTGGTCCATGAACCAGTCCTGGGAACATTCTGCACCCAGCCCGGGCGTCTCCTTGTGCCCGTAAAAGGTCGCACCAATGACCGTCTTGAAATCTTCGCCCAGTGCCACGTAGCTGTAAACCGTGGACCAGAGGCCCATGCCGTACTGCGGGTAGCAGTACTTCTCCACCTTGCCCCCGCTCTCCCAGAGAAAAAGCGGGTACGGGGCGACCTTTTTATTATCAATCATGGCCAGCTTGTATTTTCCGGCGGTCTGCGCTTCGAGGTTGGTCCGGCTGGCACCCGCGATTACCACGAATGTTTCATCGATCAGCACTTCGCGTATATTCTCAAAATACTCGTCTACCTCCTCTTCGTTGATCTTGACATCATCAATGACGGTCTCCACGCCAAAGGCGCGTAACACGTTTAACTTGCGATCAAGTTCTTCGTTCTTTTCCTGGCGATCCTTGAGTGCCGCATAGGTGCTCGATAGCAGCAGGCTCACGATCAGGCAGGTCACGGCCGCAAAGGCGATGGTACGGATATCATCCTTTTGCATAACCAAACTTTCGGATATAGGCGGTTCGCACCCTGATGTGAGCCGTTACCACGTAATGGTCGATCAACGGAGCCATGACATTCATAAAGAGGATGGATAGCATTACGCCCTCAGGATAAGCCGGATTGGTTACGCGGATGACCACCGTGAGGATCCCGATCAAGCCGCCGTAAATCCATTTACCCGTATTCGTCGCCGCAGCCGACACGGGATCGGTGGCCATGAATACAATGCCGAACAGGAAACTGCCGATCACAAGATGGTAGGCAAAGGGCAAGTGAAGGAAGGATTTGTAGCCTTCCTGCGGCGAAAGGTTCAACAGGAAGCTGCCGATAAACAATCCGACCACCCCACCGACCATGATCCGCCAGGAACCAATGCCGGTAATCACCAGGATCAAGGCTCCTATGAGGATGGGAAGGGCAGCCGTTTCTGCAATACTCCCCCCTTCCATGCCCATCATCATGCTTTTCAGGGTGTATCCATTTTCCGCCAGGGCCTGGAGCACCTGGTCTTTTCCACCGTTGGGTGCCAGCGTGGCGACAGCAAGGGGCGTAGCCGCGGTCCAGCCGTCAACGGCCATGGCGCCTTCCTTCAATTTCGTCCAGACCTCGCCGCTCATTTGCATGGGGTAGGCAAAGAAGAGGAACGCGCGCGCGGTCAATGCAGGATTCAGGATGTTAAAGCCGGTACCACCAAAGATCTCTTTACCGATGATCGTCCCGAACATGATTCCCACCGCGACCTGCCAGAGCGGGATCGTCGGCGGAAGGGTCAACGGAAAGAGCAACCCGGTGACCAGGAAGCCTTCGTTGATCTCGTGTTTGCGAATAATCGCGAACGCAGCCTCGCAGAGCCCACCGAAGAGGTAACTCACGAAAATGATCGGCAAAACCCATCGAGCCCCCATCAGGATGTCGTTCAACAAGCCACCGGCGAGCTGGTTCACGTGATTGTACTGGTGCCCCGTATTCCAGATGCCGAACAGGGTACAGGGAATCAGCGCGAGCACGACGGTAATCATGACCCGCTTCAAATCCACGGCATCCCGGACATGGGTTTTACCCGTGGTTACATCCGGGGGGGTGAATAAAAAGGTGTCCTGCGCCTCGAACAGCGGGTAAAGCTTTTCCAGCTTGCCCCCCGGCTCAAAATCCGGGGCTGATTTATTTAATTTATCGAGGAGAAACTTCATCCCTCAAAGCCCCTCTTTTTCAATCGAGTCGAGGCCCCTCTGAATGATCGCTGAATAGTCGGTTTTCGAGGGACACACGATCGAGCACAAGGCAAAATCTTCTGCCGCGGTCTCCAGGATACCCAGTTTAACCGCCTCTTCCGTATCGTTGGCCAGGCAGGCACGTGCCAGGTAATCCACCATGATATTCAGGGGGACATACTTGTCGCAGATCCCGGTTAAAACCATGGCCCGGTCGCTGCCGCGCTTGCTGGTGGTCAAGTCCCAGCTCCTGTCCGCATTGAACCAGCGCGAAAGAAACACCCGGTGGGTACTGAACAGGTTGACACCCGGAGCCAGCCACCCCATGAAGCGACGATCACGATCCTCCGCCAGGACGCATAAGCTGGTATCGAAATAACGAACCCCGCTATCCGGGGCGATCGCCGTCCCGCAGTACACGTCACCGCTGACCAGGCGCGTATCCTCGCCGAGGGCTCCCCCGAGGAATTCCGAAATGGGTGTACCAATGCGGACCTTGTAGTAGCGGGCACTGCTTTTATTCAAACCCGGGCCGCCCACCACCACATATTTCGTCGCAGGCACCTTCCCCTTGAGCAGCAACTCGCCGATTTGAATCAGGTTAACCGCCGAAACCGTCCACACCGCATCGCCGGGGGCTATGGGATCCAGGCGGTGAATATGGGTGCTGGTATTACCACTCGGGTGCGGCCCTGAAAAAGCGCTTGAGCGCACATTCTTTGCCCCTGCAATCGCAGGATGCACGTCCACTCCGTTGCCATCCGTGCACAGGTGGACCTCACCATCGGTTAAACGTGTCAGGGCATTCAAGCCCGCCTGGAATTCGGCTTCACGGCCCTGGACAACCACGGAGGGATCGGCACGGTACGGCGCATTGGCCATCGCATTGACGAAGATCGACTTGGGCAGGACGGAAGCATCGGCCATCTTGCCAAATGGACGCTGGCGAATCAGCAGCAGCAGGCCGGAGTTTTGCAGCAGGGTCAGCAGGTCCGCACGCTTGGCGCTGAGCAACGCATCAACACCGCCGTATTTCTTGAAGCTTTCGGCACCGTCCCGACCGGCGACCTCGATAGTGATCTCCTGGAGCGAACGCCGCGCGCCCAGGATGACACGCTTCACCGTGCCTGCAACCGGCGAGCAGAATTTGAACTCCGGATGCCGCTTGTCGTAGAGTAAGGCAGTGCCGCGGAGGACTTTTGTGCCCTCTTCCACCAGTAGACGCGGCTTGATTCCCTCAATTTCCGAGGGGTAAACCGAAATGGTTTTCGCAGCGGAGGCGTCGGTTATTTCCCGGGCGGGTTGCCCCGACATATTAATATTAAGACCTCGCTTTATCCGTATGTCGGCGACCATTGAAACTTCCCGTAACGGGCGGCATATTTAACAAATTATCAGTAAAAATCGCGCGTAAGATACCTGCCAGTCTCTAAATGTCAACGGGATTTGGGCCTTATCTGGCATGAATACCCATTGCGACACCCAGCCATCTGAGCCACAAGGGAAACCGTACCGGCCGACGGGATATCAGACGATCGAAAACGGATCCCGTAGGACGGCAAACCGCCCTCCATATCCGGTTTAATGCCAAGCCACCGAATCCGAATGGTCCCGGTTCCGCTTTTCCGCGCTGTTCTCAGGAGCGGAAGACGATCAGCGGGACGGGCAAGCGGTGAGCTTGTCCATGGCCGGGCGGAGATCGAAGTCGAGATAATTCACCAAACCCGCACGGGCGGAAGGCCAGGGGTCCAGTAGTTCAAGCGCCCGGGCACAGAGGCTTTCAAGGTGCCGAGAGGGATCATCGATTTCCGCGCTGGAGACGATATCGCGCTGACGATCCGTTCCCAGGGTCTTCCCGGCGGCCGTCGCATCTCCGCTTGCGTCGAGAATGTCATCGGCCATCTGGTAGGCCGTCCCCACGAGATAGCCGGCTTCTTTCATGGCGATGCGAAGAGCTTCATTCTCGCCAGCGGCGCAATAGGCCATAAAGGCAAATAACGCACCGGTTTTCCGCCGGGCGAGATTCATGCAGACATCGAGCGTGGAACGCGTCCCACGCAAAACGAGTTCCTGCTCGGATTCGGCTTCACAGACCTCGCCGGTGAGCTTTACCAGCTCATGGGCGAGGGTCCCGTCGACCTGGCAGACGAGGTCAACCGCTTTAAACAGCAATAAATCCCCGAGTAGGATCGCGCCGGCCACTCCTTTCTCGACCCAGAAGGTCGGCGCACTGCGCCGGATCATGCCCCCGTCGATCACATCATCGTGCAACAGGCTGGCGGTGTGAATCATCTCAATCGCAGCGCCGCCATAGACCATGCGTCGATGATCGGTGCCCAGTTGCTCTGCGAGTCGGAAACCCAGGCGGGAGCGCAGCAGTTTACCGCTGGCGCTCAAGGATTGGTGATCGTGTACGAGAAAGCCGAGGGAGGTCTCGATTAAAGTGCCCTTTACCAACGCGCGAACGTCGCCGAGTTTGTCCTCGATTGCGTCCAGTTCTATCACCTTCTCTGCGTCCATTTTTGCCTACTATCTCCCTGCTGCGGGACAAGGTCAAACCCGAATTTTCAGATTTTTCTGAAAATTCAAACAATTCGATAACATTTTGAATAGCACCTTGTGGCAACAAATACCGATAAAAAAACGGGGCCAAAGCGGCCTGACCACAGGTACGGCAACCGGCTTTACCATTGCCTAGCCACGTTGTTTGTGCATAGTGACCGACGTTTTTTTACCGCCAATGGGCTTAACCAAGGAAGCCAGATGAATCCATTAAATTCCATCGACAATTACACCCGGCCGGAAGGCCCGGTCGTGCTCGTGATCATGGACGGCATCGGCATCGGTGCCGGAGACGCGGGAGATATGGTGGCCAAGGCAAGCAAACCGCACCTGGACTGGCTCCAGGCGCATGCCCTCTCGACCCGCCTGCGCGCCCATGGCCGTGCCGTTGGCATGCCTTCAGAAGGCGACATGGGAAACAGCGAAGTCGGGCACAATGCCATCGGCTGCGGACGGGTCTTCGACCAGGGGGCCAAGCTCGTGAAGGAAGCCCTTGCGTCCGGGGAACTGTACGAAGGAAGCACCTGGAAATCCCTCATTTCCCAGGTCAAAGCCTCCGGCGGGGCACTCCATTTTATCGGCCTGCTCTCAGATGGAAATGTCCATACCCACATCGATCACCTCCTGGCCATGCTGCGAAAAGCCGCGGAGGAAGGAGTGACGAAAGCGCGCGTGCATACCCTCCTGGACGGTCGGGATGTTCCGCCGACCAGCGCGCTGGAGTATATCGGCCAATTAGAGGCCGTGCTCGACGAGCTTAACGCGGGCGGGGTGGATTACGCCATCGCTTCAGGTGGTGGACGCCTTTACATCACGATGGATCGTTATAACGCGGACTGGCCGATGGTTGAACGCGGCTGGAACACCCATGTAAAGGGCGAAGGTCGGCATTTCAGCTCAGCGGGCGAGGCGATCGAAACCCTGCGCACGGAAACCCCGGGCGTAATCGACCAGGATTTGAAAGAATTCGTCATTGAACGCGATGGTGAAGCCCTGGGCCCCATCGTGGATGGTGACAGCGTGATCCTGCTCAATTTTCGCGGCGACCGGGCGATGGAAATTTCACGCGCCTTTGACGAGCCTGACCTGCACACCTTTAATCGCGGGCCGGTTCCAGACGTCCAGTTTGCCGGGATGATGCAGTACGACGGTGATTTAAAAATTCCGAATCAATACCTGGTAACCCCGCCCGCTATCGATCGTACCCTCGGAGAATTCCTGGCCGCGAGTGGTCAGCGCCAACTCGCGGTCAGCGAGACACAGAAATACGGGCACGTGACGTACTTCTTTAATGGCAACAGGAGCGGGAAGTTCGCGGAGGAGCTCGAGGACTATGTGGAGATCCCTTCCGACCGCCTCCCCTTTGAGCAGCGCCCCTGGATGAAAGCCGGCGAGATCACCGATGTCGCCCTCGACTCGATCGAAGGCAACAAGCACGACTTCATCCGCATCAACTATCCCAACGGCGACATGGTCGGGCATACCGGCAACCTGCTGGCGGTTGAAATATCGGTCGAAAGCACCGACCTGGTCGTGGGTCGGCTGATGAAAGCGATCGAGGCCGCAAAGGGCGTGCTCATCGTTACCGCCGACCACGGAAACGCGGATGAAATGTACGCACTGGACTCGACCGGCGTCCCCAAGGTCGATGCGGAAGGCAAGCCGATGATGAAAACCAGCCATACCCTGAACCCGGTCCCGTGTTACATCTACGACCCGGCCGGGCAATGCGGGGCCACGCTGAACCCGCAGGAGAATCTCGGCATCAGCAGCTTGGCCGCCACCGTGATGACCTTGCTCGGCTTCGAGGCACCGGAGGATTACAATCCGAGTATTGTGACGGTGTAGCCGCCGTCGCAAGAAGGTGGAGAATCAATGGAACCCCGCAAATTCAAGCCCATCCCGACCTGCATCGGCGTCCTCGTCATGGGCGGCCTTATTGCGACCAGTTACCTGAGGCAACCCATGCGTCCGAACTCCGGATGGCAGGGGCAAACGATGGGCACAACCTGGGCGATCAATGCGCCCTACTCGCATCTCAAGGCCAGCAGATACCGGGAAATCAGCGAGGAACTCCATCGGGCCCTGGACGCGTTGAATGCACAAATGTCGACCTACCTGGATACCAGCGAAATATCCACCTTCAACACCACGACGAACACCGAGGCTTTTGCGGTTTCGGTTCCCTTCGCCCGGATGGTTCAACGCGCCCGGGAGATCGCCGAGCAAACGGACGGCGCATTCGACCCGACGGTCTGGCCACTGGTGGAACTCTGGGGCTTTGGGCGGGAGGCACACACCACGCGGCCTACCGACAAGGACATCGCCGCTGCTCGAGCACGCGTGGGCTGGGAGCAGGTTGAGGTCATCGGGACGAATCAGCTGCGAAAACTCAAGGAGGATCTACAGCTCGATTTAAGCGCCATCGCAAAAGGCTTTGCCGTGGACCGCCTCACGGAAATCCTGGCCTCGCATGCGCTGACCAATTACTACGTCTACGTCGGCGGCGAAATCCGCGTGTCAGGTATCAGCGAACACGGCCAGGCCTGGCGTATCGGTATCGAAGCCCCGAAGCCCGATGCGGCAAACGAAATCTACGCGATCGTCCACCTGGACGACCACGCCATGGCGACCTCCGGCGATTACCGGAACTACTATGTCAGCGATGACACCAACCGCTATACCCACATCATCGATCCGCGTAGCGGCCAGCCGGTCAAGCAATCCCTCGCGAGTGTTTCCGTGCTCGCGGACAGCTGCTGGAGAGCCGACGCCATCGCGACCGCACTGATCGTCCTCGGAGCGGAGGCGGGCAGGGACTGGGTGGAGGCACATCCCGGAGTCGAAGCCTACTTTATCGAGCGCGATGCATCGGGCGTGCTCACCGACTTTTGCACACCGGGCTTCAGTGCCTTCCTGAAGTGAGAGAAATAACGCGTCCGGTCGAGGGATTTAAGGTGACCCTTGGTGACGGGAAAGCGACCCGTCCTCCACCCGAACGCTACCCGAGCGGCAAGGCACCACCGGCGCTGAGGCCGGGATTCCCGAAATGATCCAGGGTGTGACCAACGCCGTGGGCCAGTGCCATCAACAGGCGATTGTGGGCGACGCGGTCGAAGCGCAGGGAACGACCCATCTTGAAATGCAAGCCCCCGCCGATGAGGACAAAGGGAATGTCGTCCAGGCTGTGTGAGTTGCCCTTGCCCAGCTCATTGGCCCAGACAATCGTGGTGTGATCCAGCATGCTGCCCTCCCCGCCAGGCTCGGGCGTCTGTTCCAGCTTGTGCACCAGGTACTTGATCTGCTCGGCAAACCAGACATTGATCCGGGTCAATTTCTCCTGCGAATCCTGCCTGTTGTCTTCATGATGGGACAGGCTGTGATGCCCGTCATCGATGCCGAGCCAGCGCATGCGTGCGCCGCCGACCGACTTGGTAAACTGAAAGGTGGCTACGCGGGCCATGTCGTTGGCGAGCGCGTTCACCAGCAGGTCGGTCTGCATCCGGCAGAGCTCGGGAATGTGATCGTTGTCATCCGCCACGCCATCCTTGAGCACTACTGGCTCCAGCGCGTACGCTTTATCCTTCGCTCGTTCCAGGGAAATTTCCATCTCGCGGACGAAGCCGGCATGCCTTTCGAGCAAGGGACGCTCCTCCGGGCTGAGATGGCCCTGCACCCGCTTGAGGTCGCCACGGATATCATCAAGGATGGAACCCAACGGTTCACGATCCTGTATGCCCCCGTAGATCTTGCGAAACATCTGGTACGGATCATCCACCGGCGCGATCGGCTGGTTCGGACCGGCGTAGGACATGCGTGTCCAGGGATCCGCCCGGTCGGGTACGCCGACCCCAAACTCCAGGGAACCAAAACGTGTGCGCGTCTCCGGCTTGCCCTGGAAAAAGTTTTTGATTTCCTGGTCGATGGAAATTCCCTTGCACCAACCGGCGGGGCTATCCGATCCACCCTGGATATTTCCCGGGAACAATTCCTTGCCTGTGAGCAGGCAGCTCATGCCGCGCATATGCCGGTCGCCGTCACCCTTGACCTTGTTGCAGATGCCCTTCAACAGGAGCATGCGCGACTTGTAGTCCTCCAGCGGCTTGAGGATCTCCTTCAGTTCAAAATCATCCCCCTCCTGGTCCGGCCAAAAGGCGGGCAGGATGGTTCCGTTCGGGCTGAACATGAAAATCAGGCGCTGTTTCGATCCCGGCAGAGCAGCCAGGCTCGGCAGGCCGGCCATAAAGGGGGCGAGGCCCCCGGCCAGGCCGAGCTCACGTATGAACATTCTTCGCGTCAGATGATTCATGCACCTTTTCTTTCGTGTAAAGCCATCACCACGGCCATTTCCACCAACAATTGTTGAATATGATACCCTTTCTTCCGGAAAGTTGCATGCAATTCCTTCACCGTATCCGAGCCGTAGGCCTGGATGGGCTGCTTGGCCAGTTGATTGAACAGCTGGATCAAAAAGCCGCGCTGGGCCGAGGTGTCCCCCGACACGTACTCCGCCAGGTCACGTGCGCCGCGCAACTTGATGGTCTTGCCCTCCCGCGTCTGAAAGCTCGATACGGCCTGGATGAGCTTGTCCTTCTCATGGGTCCGGAACCGGCCGACCGCATCGTAATGCTCCAGGCTGAACCCAAGCGGATCTATCAACGAATGACAGGTCTGGCATTTCGCGGGCTGGGTCAACTCCGTGATCTTTTCGCGCATGCTAAGCCCGGGATTGAACCGGCTGTCGGCAAACTGCTGGGCTTCCGCTGGCGGATTCAGGGAACGACCGAGCAGGTTGCGCATGATGAATACCCCCCGATGAATCGGCGAGGTACTCCGGGGATACGCGAGGGAGGACAGCAGGTACGGATGCGTGATCACACCCGAGCGCTGTTTGGGATCAAAGGATACCTTCCGAAAACCCGAACCGACATCCTCCTTTACCCCGTAATAATCGACCAGTCGCTTGTTTAAGTACATGTAATTCGCCAGCAACAGTTGCCGGTAATCCGAACGGTCACTCCAGACCACGGCTTCCAGGAAGCGTTCCAGGGAGGTGCGCAGGTCCGAGATGAGTGCCGCATCGAAACCGGGAAACAATGCACGGTCCTTGGCGACAAGCCCGGGCTCGTCCATCCGCACCCAGGCGCGAAAGAAGTCATCCAGCTTGGCACGGGCGCGAGGGTCTTGCAGCATGCGCTGTGCCGCGCGACGAACCTCATCCTCGGTGCGCAGGTGTCCCTCCCGGGCCGCCCGCAGCAGGTCTTCATCCGGTTGTGAATCCCACAGGCCAAAGGACAAGCGCGAGGCAATCGTGTATGCATCCGGCTGGCCGGTCAGCAACTCGGGATAGAGGAAGTACGGCGACTTGAGCGCCATCAAGACCACGCGCTTGATCGCATGCTCTGCATCCGGGGCCTGCTCAAAATGAATATCCACATAGCGCGTACGCTGTTCCCGGGTGAGCGGTCGGCGAAATGCGAGCTCAACGAAGCGCTCCGCAAAACCCTTGATCTTAGCGGCGCGTCCCTGGTCATCCCCGGCGAGCTCTGCCATCCGATCCAGGTCCTTCATCACGCTGCGGAGGACTTCCAGCGCGGCAAAGGTCGTGGCCTCGTCCCAGGCCTTTGAAACCGAGGTGCCGCGTGGGTACCCCACGCTGCTGTCATCCGGTGGA
>JAYGFS010000522.1:0-18286 GCA_046581765.1 Verrucomicrobiota bacterium | reverse complement strand
CCAACGGAAAAGCCGAGCAGGATGGTCACAACATCGATCAATGCATTCCGCGCAGAATTGGCCAGGCGCTCGGTGACGGTACTCTCTTTCAGCAGGTTTCCGAGGAAGAGCATCCCGAGCAGGGGGAGGGAACCCGGTGCGATGAAAGCGGCAATAAGGAAAGCCACGATGGGGAAGATGATCTTTTCGCGCTGGCTGACCGTGCGCGGTTGCGGCATTCGAATGCCCCGTTCTTTCCGGGTGGTGAGTAAGCGCATGATGGGCGGTTGAATTACCGGCACCAAGGCCATGTAGGAGTATGCGGCGATGGCGATGGATCCGAGCAGGTGTGGCGCGAGGGCCGCGCTGAGGAAAATAGCGGTGGGACCATCCGCGCCGCCGATGATCCCGATCGCCGCGGCTTCTTCGCCGCTGAAACCGATGTACAAGGCACCCAGCAAGGTGAGGAAAATACCCATTTGTGCTGCCGCCCCGAGCAGGACCAGCTTCGGGTTGGAAAGCATGGTGGAGAAGTCGGTCATTGCGCCGATACCGAGGAAGATCAGCGGCGGGAAGACGCCCTGTTTTACTCCCCAATAGATATAACTGAGCACGCTCCCTTCGTCGTAAACCCCCAGTGACATAGTGTCGATGTACGGAATGTTGCCGACGATCATGCCAAAGCCGATAGGTAAAAGAAGCAGGGGCTCGTAGTCCTTGATAATGGCCAGGGCGATGAAGAACAGGCCGATGACAATCATCATCAGGTTACCCAGGGCAAACTGCCCGAAGCCCGTGGTGTGGAAAAAATCGACAAACAGCTGCATGGCTTAGCTTGGCCCGCCTTGCCGATGTTGATGCCAGGCGGCTGCCGCAGCGGATGCGATCAAGGGGTCGCGGTCGGTCTCCGGTGGCGGCTTTTTCACTGCCGGGTGTTCCGTGGGCAGTATCAGGGCGAGGGCGTTCAGGAGCCTGGGTAAAATGGCTATATAGAGGGTGATGAGGACCAAAGCAAGGAACACAATCACCATGCCGGTAAGCGTGATCGCGAGGCCGTTGAGTTTATCGCCGTTTTGGGCGGTGACCTCCGTGATATTCTGCAGATCAAATGTGCGTTCCATCCAGGATGTTTTTTATGCGAATCCACAAGGGATGCGACAAAAAATCACGCAATTCTGATATTTAGGGCCGGAGGAAGATGGGTCCGCTGTGTACCTTATCGCTGTAGCAGCGATGGAATCGGTTCCGCCATGATACGTCTGCCCTGAAAGTGCAGCAGCCGGGTATGGGTAAGCGTATTGGGCTTGGCCAGGGCCGGGTCCGTATGGACGTGAAGGTAGTTGTCGCTCAGACCGCGGAGGCTTCCCTCGTGCTCTGCCTGTTGCCAGAGGACAGGCAATGCTTCTCCGAGTTGGGATTCCACAAAAGCGCGTTCTGATTGCGCGATGACGGCCTTCATCTCATGAAAACGATGCTTCTTCACCTCAGCAGGTCCTTGGTCGGGCAGGGTGGCGGCGGAGGTTCCCGGTCGGAGGCTGTAAGAAAACAGGTGGGCCCCGGAAAAGTGCATGGCTTTTGCAAACGCGAGGGACTCGGTATGCTCCTCCGGCGTTTCCCCGGGGAATCCCACGATGATATCGGTGGTAATGGCCATGCCCGGAATCACCCGGGCGGCATCCAGTTTCTCCGCGTAGGTCGCGGGATCATAACAGCGGGCCATCCGTTTCAAGACGGAGGCGGAGCCGCTCTGCAGGCTCATGTGCAAATGCCGACACAGGCGATCGCCAAAACGTTCCCAGAGTTCGACCCAGTGGTGGCGAAAGTTCCAGGGCTCCAGCGAGGATAGACGAAGGCGGGGGATCGCGGTTCGGGAAAGGATCCGGTCGATCAGCCAACCAAGATCCTGGTGGATATCCAGGCCGTACGATCCGGCGTGAACCCCTGTGAGTACCGCTTCCTGGCAACCGGCCTCCGCGAGCGCCTGGATCTCGTCCAGGATTTCCCCGGCTACACGGCTACGCGATACGCCGCGCGCCAGCGTGGTCAGGCAGAAAGTGCAGCGCATGTCGCAGCCATCCTGAATCTTGACGAAGGCCCGGGTATTTTTGACCGAAAGCGGGTAAATGGGCGAGGGATCCCGGTCCATTCCGAGTGCCAGGCCCTCCATGCCGAATTTTTCCATGACCAGCGCCGCAAGTTCTTCCTTCTCCGCGTTCGGAATGAGCAGGTCCGCGTCAACAAAATCTTCGGGATGCATTTCGCTGTGGCAACCGGTGACCACGATTTTCTGTCCCCCATGGTATGCGCGCGCCGCGCGCCGTGAATCATCCCCCGCGTTCTTTGTTACGGTGCAGCTGTTGATGATCCGAAGATCCGCGTCTTCCGGCTTTTGCGTGATTTTGTGACCAGCGAGTTTGAAGCCGCGGGCCATGCGCTCGCTCTCCGCCTGGTTCAAGCGGCAGCCGAGGGTCTGGAAATGAATCTTCATAGGGTCCGGCAGCCGCTCGTGCTCAAGACCGGGTCAACTGCTTACCGTGCAACGCGGCCCGGTTAAAATTCAAAACCCCCATAGATGATTGGCCCGGCCAGCTCCAGCTCGAGGTCAAAGTTCTCATCGGAATCCGTGCCGTCGAGGGTGAGTGAACGGTAGCCTGCGCCACCGAAGAACGTGGCGATCTTCAGGCGAGCACTCAGCTCATACTCGAAGTAATCATATTCAAAGGCCTCAAAGTTCCAGGAGGAGTAGCGGAAGCCACCCTGTAGGCCCAGGTTGGAAGTGATAAACATTTTCACATGTGCGCCGGCATAGAGCGTGCCCCCACTGACATCGACGCTCACCCGCCCGATACCTGCTCCGCTTGCCGTGGTCGAGACATCCGCATAGATCACCCCGGCTTCACCTGCGATACTGAAGTTGCCGCGACTGGGACCGGCGCGGATAAAGCCGCGAAGGATCTGGGTTTCCAACACGCTGGAAATATCGCTGTTCACGGTGAAGTTCAGCCCCTGGATGTTGATATCCTTTTCGATGCTGTTTTGCGCTTCGATATCGATATGTACAAAAGACCCCCCGATGGACAGGCGGCCGCCCAGGACCACGGTGGCACCCGTGATATTCTCGGTTGCTCCGAAGCCGAGGTCCTCCTCCAGATCGAAATGTGTCCCGACGATTGCATTCTGCCCGATGGATCCTCGCCCGGAGGGCTCCATCATCCAGTAAAAGCCTTCAAGCGTCAGTTCCCCGAAGGAGGGAACTATGCAGCCAAAAAAGAGAAGAAGTGAAGATTTGAGCTTCTGTTTCATAGTGATACGTTCTTTCCCGCTTGATTTACTGCCAAACTGTGATGGTATTCGGCGCTTTTTCACAAGTATGAACACACATGTTTAAAGCGGTATCCAATAAGGCAAATTTCGCGGAGCGGGAAGAACAAATCCTTGAATTCTGGGCTGCCCACCGGATTTTCGAGCGTTCACTGGAGAGGCGGAAGGATTCCGGGAAGTACGTTTTTTATGATGGGCCGCCTTTTGCCACCGGGTTGCCGCATTATGGCCATCTACTGGCCGGCACGATTAAAGACATTATCCCACGCTATCAAACAATGCGCGGCCACTACGTCGAACGCCGCTTTGGCTGGGATACGCACGGCCTGCCGATCGAGGCCCTAGCACAGAAAGCACTCGGCCTGTCGGGCACAGCGGCGATTCTTGATATTGGCGTGGATGTGTTTAATGAGAAATGTCGCTCCATGGTCCAGCAGTACGTGAGTGAATGGCGGACGACAGTCAACCGCATGGGTCGTTGGGTCGATTTTGACAACGACTACAAGACCATGGACACCGATTTCATGGAATCGGTCTGGTGGGTGTTTAAGCAGCTTTGGGATAAAGATCGGATCTACAAGGATTACCGGATCATGCCCTATAGTTGGAAGTTGACGACTCCGCTTTCCAATTTTGAAGCCAACAGTAACTACAGGGACGTGCAGGATCCGGCGATCACGGTGCGCCTGCGACTCACCGGTGCCGCGGCCGCGGCCTTTGGTGTTCCGGCCTTTGCCCTGGCCTGGACCACGACCCCCTGGACGCTCCCGAGCAATCTCGCACTCTGTGTCGGCCCGGATATCGACTACGTGGCATTGAAGGACAAGGGCGAAGAGGTGATTTACCTTCTCGCGGAGGCACGCGTGGCGGCCTACTATAAAGATAAAAATGACTACGAAATTGTGCAGCGTTATAAGGGAGCGGATCTCAAGGGCTGGTCGTACGAGCCGCTTTTCCCTTATTTCGCTGAGCAACCGAATGCCTTTGTCTTTCTGAATGACCGCTTCGTTACGACCGAGGACGGCACCGGTGCCGTACACATGGCTCCAGCATATGGCGAGGATGATTACCGTGTCTGTAAAGACGTCGGCATCGAACTTGTGGACCCCCTTGATGCTGAAGCGAATTTTACGGAACGCGTTCCAGACTGGGTAGGGCGTAACTGCAAGGAAGCTGATGCGGATATCATCCAGGCCTTGAAAGACCAAGGCAAACTCGTCCATCGCTCAACGATCAAGCACAGTTATCCCTTCTGCGAACGTACCGAGACCCCGCTGATCTACCGCGCCATCGATGCCTGGTATGTGAAAGTTGATGACCTGAACGAGAAGCTGATGGCGAACAACGACACCATCCGCTGGCAACCCGGCTTCGTCGGGAAGAATCGCTTCGGCGCCTGGCTGCGCGATGCACGCGACTGGAACATCAGTCGAAACCGCTTCTGGGGCTCCTGCTTGCCGATCTGGATTTCTGAGGACGGTGAAGACATGATTTGCATGGGCTCCATCGACGACCTGGAGCAGCATTCAGGTGTTCGTGTCGACGATTTGCACAAGCACGTTGTCGACCAGGTCGTGTTCGAGAAAGACGGCAAGACCTACCGCAGAACCCCGGAGGTGCTGGATTGTTGGTTCGAATCGGGTGCCATGCCTTACGCGCAGCGGCATTACCCCTTCGAGAATGAGGACGCCTTCGACGACGTGTTCCCCGCCGACTTTATCGCGGAAGGGCTGGACCAGACCCGGGGTTGGTTCTACACCCTGCTCGTCCTGTCCACCATCCTCTTCGACAAACCCGCTTTTAAAAACGTGGTGGTTAATGGGATGATCCTGGCTGCCGATGGCTCAAAAATGAGCAAGTCCAAGCAAAATTACCCGCCGCCGGCAGAAGTGATCGATCAATATGGTGCCGATGCCTTGCGCCTGTACCTGATGGATTCCCCGCTGGTGCGTGCCGAGCCCTTCCGCTTCATTAAAGACGACGAAGACCGGATCGATCAGGAAGCCCGCTCCGGCAAGTCGCTGGGTCGCGGCGGCAAAACGGTACAACAGACCGTGCGTGACCTGCTCTTACCCTGGTGGAACGCCTACAGCTTCTTTGTGCAATATGCGAACATCGACGGCTGGGAACCGGGCGAGCAGAGCGTCGAAAGCCCCAACCTGATGGACCGCTGGGTGCTGAGCTCGCTGAACCGGTTGAACGAGGAAGTCGTCGCGGCGATGGATGTTTACGACTTGCAGGGTGCGGTACGTCCATTGGTGACCTTCCTCCAAAAACTTTGCAACTGGTACATTCGGCTGTCGCGGCGCCGTTTCTGGAAGAGCGAAGATGATGCCGACAAACGCCATGCCTACGCGACTTTATATGAAGTCTTGAATCGCATGACCCGCATCGGCGCGCCCTTTGTACCTTTCATCACGGAGACCATGTACCAGAATCTAAAGCGGGAAGGGGACCCCGATTCCGTTCATCTCGTCGACTACCCTCTCCCGGACGACAGCCTGCGCGATCACGAACTGGAAACGCAGATGGCCTTGGTCGAATCCGTGGTCGTGATGGGACGTTCTCTCCGCTCGGAATACGATTTAAAAGTGCGGCAGCCTTTGCGTGGGATTCACATCGTCACGGGCGATCTGAGCCTTCAGCAGAACATCGATGAGTTGAAACACCTGATCATGGACGAGCTGAATGTCAAAGAGGTCTGGTTTGGTGAGAATGAGGCCGAACTGGTTTCGCTCCACGCCAAACCGAATTATAAGGTCCTGGGGCCTCGCCTCGGCAAGCAGGTAAAAAGCGCGGGCCGTGTGATTGGCGCACTCACGGAAGAGCAACTAGACGCGGTGTTAATGGGGGAGACGATACGCATGGATATTGCGGACGCGTCCTTCGAGTTGACCAAGGACGACCTCGTCGTGGAACGACAACCGCGCGAGGGCCTCGCGGTGGCTTCCGAGGGACAGTTGGTTGTTGCGCTTGAGACGGAACTGAACGATGAACTGGTTCAAGAGGGCCTCGCCCGTGAACTGGTCAATCGCATCCAGAACCAGCGAAAACAAATCGGACTGGAGGTGACCGACCGGATCATGGTTCGCATGGCGGCGGATGCCCCCATCGCGGACGCGATGCAGGCTTTCCTTGAGTACATCAAAAGAGAGACACTTATGGTGGAATTTGACATAGTTGAGGCCCTCGATGAGGCGGTGGAATGGGATGTAAACGGTTACAAATGCGCACTATATGTAAATTGTATTAGCACTTGATACGTGTTGATTAATGGGGAAACCCGATTGACAGTCCTTGACCACAGGTGGTAAAAAGTACGGTTTTTTTATACAAAAATGAATATTTGAGAATTCATAAAAATGGCTGCGAAGAAAAAATCTATGGCTGCGAAATCGAGGGCGAAGAAAAAACCTGCTGCTAAAAAAGCAGCGGCAAAGAAATCGCCCGCGAAAAAGACCCCGGCAAAGAAATCGCCTGCTAAAAAAGCAGCGGCAAAGAAATCGCCCGCGAAAAAGACCCCGGCAAAGAAAGCTTCCGCTAAAAAAGCCGCGGTCAAAAAGGCCCCGAAGACAGCAGCCAAGCCCGCCGAAGAAGTCCCGGAAAAGCCCAAAAAGCTCAAGCCATTGTTCAAGAAGAGGGAACTCAACGTATTCCGTCAATTACTCTTGGAGGAGCGTGCTCGCATTGTTGGCGATATCCACGACCTGAGTGGTGACAACCTTAAGCGGTCTTCACGGGATAGCTCAGGTGATTTGTCCAATTACGGCATGCACATGGCCGACCACGGGACGGACAACTTCCAGCGCGACGTCGACCTGAGCCTCGTCGGCGCAGAGCAGGATACCGTGTATGAGATCGATGCAGCAATTCGTCGGATCGATCGAGGCCGCTTCGGATATTGCGAGATGTACGAGGTCGCGATCGAAAAGGAACGCTTGAAGGCTATTCCCTATGCCCGGTTCTCGCTGAAAGCGCAGGCTGAAATAGAGAAATTCGGGCCGCGTTACCGACCTTTCGGTCAAACCATGGTCCACACTAGGAGTTGATCCCGTTACTTCCCGGGATGAGCAAGCCTGGCGGATCGGATTTTTCCCGCTGATGATCAGTATCGTTGCCGTGGTGGCTGACCAGGCCACCAAGCGGATCATCAGTGGAAGTTTAGACATGTACGAAAGGTGCCCGGTACTCCCCGGATTCTTCGATCTCACCCGGTTGCACAATACCGGTGCCGCTTGGGGCATGCTCAGTAATCACCCGGAGATCCTGGCGCTTGTCTCCATCGTGATGTTTATCCTGCTTGTCGTTTTCCGACGCCGCATCCTCAGCAACACGACTTCGCATCGCTGGGCCTACGGCTTGCTCATCGGCGGCATTGTCGGGAACATGATCGACCGGGTGAAGTATGGATATGTCGTCGATTTTCTGGATTTCTTCGTGGGTGACTGGCACTACCCGGCGTTTAATATTGCCGATTCGTGTATCTGTGTCGGCGTCGGAATCTATATTGCGTCCTCTTTTTGGATCAAGCAGCATCCGCTTAATGATAAAAGCAAAGCGGCCTGAAGCATTCGCTTCACAGGCAATGGGTCAGGGGCCTTCGCAAATGGGCAACGGGCCCCGCTGTTCCCATAGGCCTCGAACCCGCGTGGCCGTCTCGGCCGGATTATCTTCCGGCATAATTTCCACCCAGTGGATGTCGAACTGGTTGTTGAGCCAGGTTATCTGTCGCTTGGCGAGTTTCCGTGTACGGCGGACGGTTTGATCTTTCGCTTCCACCAAGCTCAAGGTGCCATTCAACACAGCGATTGCTTCCGCGTAGCCAATAGCCTGCTCGGCGCTTAGGGACCACGTGGGGAAGCGGCTTCGCAAGGCGTGAACCTCCTCGATGAAGCCTTGCCCATACATCAGGTCCACCCGCTGTGCGATGCGCTCGCGCAGGTGTTCCCGGTCCATGGACAAGGCCACGACGGGCACCCTGGCCAACTCGGCCAGGGCCGTCGGCCGGGGAATGCCCGCTTCGGCCAGTTCGATAGCCCGGACCAGTCGCCGGGGATTCAGCGGGTCGGCCATGGCGGCCAGCCAATCCGGATCGAGCTCGCGCAAAAGGTCCTGAAGTTGGCGGACGTCCAGCACCTCCAGTGCGGCACGTCTTTCGGGGTTCCCCCCGGGCAGTTCATCCAGGCCGTTGCACAGTGCTTTGATGTACAGTCCGGTTCCGCCGGTCGCGATGCAGGTATCACAACAGCCCTTGACCGCACGAATATAGTCACCCGTGCTGAAACTCGCATCCGGATCCACCAAGTTGATGCCAAGGTACGAAATCCCGGCGCGTTCTTTCCGGCTGGGTTTGGCCGTACCGATGTCCATACCCCGGTAGACCAGCATGGAGTCGGTCGAAAGAATGGGCAGATCCATCTCGCGGGCCAGGGCATGCGCCACGGCGGTTTTGCCTGTCGCGGTCGGCCCCGCAAGGAAGAATGCCTTCACCCGTGTGACTCCATGACTGCCATGCTGTGACAGGGAACGGTGACTTGTCCGTCTTTGGCCGTGATCGCGCGGTTACTGGTCAAGATGAAGGTCCACCGATCATGATCCGGCAGGTCGAAGATCTGGTCCTGGGAGTCGGCATTGAACATGACCAGCAAGTTCGGGCAGTCTGTATCGGCACCGGTGTGCCTGGCCTTGCCACACAGGTGCATGGCAATGGCTTTGTCGCCTTCCCAAACGGGATCGCCACCACTCGGCCCGTACCATTCCACGTCCTGGGGTTCTCCCGGGGGAGGCGCTGTGAAAAAGGTACGTCGGCGTAAGCTGGGAAAGCGTTTGCGCAGGGCGATCGCTTCCTGGGTAAACACGCGGAGCTCGGCGAAACAATCCAGGAAGGCCCAGTCCAACCAGGAAACCTTGCTATCCTGGCAGTAGGCATTGTTGTTACCGCCCTGGGTGCGACCGAATTCATCACCGGACAACAGCATTGGAATGCCCTGTGAAAGCATCAGGGTGGCGATGAAGTTCTTCTGTTGCCGGATGCGCAATGCATTCACACCCGTTTCGTCCGTCTCGCCCTCCACGCCACAATTCCAGGAGCGGTTGAGCCCTTCGCCGTCGTGGTTGTTTTCCCGGTTCTCCTCGTTGTGCCTGTCGTTGTAGCTGACGAGATCCCGCAGGGTAAAGCCATCGTGACAAGTGACAAAGTTGATGCTCAGGCGAGGTGATTTACCCGCATACATGCGATCACTGCCTGACAAGCGCGTGGCAAATTCGGACAGGCAGCCTTGCCCGCGCCAGAAATCGCGAACGTCGTCGCGGTATTTCCCGTTCCACTCACTCCAGCGCGGGCTGGGCCAGTTTCCCACCAGGTAGGTGGTGTTATCCCACGCCTCGGCGATCATCTTGATCGGGCGCAGGACGGGATCCTCATCGATTTCCTCGATCAAAGGCGGGTGCTTCCTGACCCTTCCATAGGGGCCACGCGTGAGGATGGGTGCGAGATCAAAACGAAATCCATCGACGTGATATTCCTCCACCCAGTGGCGGAGGCTTTCGATGATAAAGCGGCGGACGACAGGGTGATGGCAATCCAGCGTGTTTCCGCACCCGGAAAAATTGCGATAGTGGCCCTGCTCAGAAATCGAGTAGTAGACCTGCTCGTCGATGCCGCGAAAGGAATAGACCGGCCCCCTGCGCCCGCCTTCGCCGCTGTGGTTGTATACGACATCAAGGATGACCTCCATCCCCGCGGCATGAATGGCTTTTACCAGTTCCTTGAATTCTTCGACCTGGTTTGAGGCCGCGTATTGTTGTTTCGGGGCAAAGAAACCCAGGGTGTTGTAACCCCAGTAATTGACCAGGTTCTTTCGCCTGTCGCGGGTGATGAAGAATTCATTCTCGTTGAACTCGAACACGGGCAAGAGTTCAATGGACGTCACGCCGAGTTCTTTCAAGTAGGGAATCTTCTCGATCAAGCCGCGATAGGTTCCCGGATCGGCCACGCCGGAGCTGCCATCCCTCGTGAATCCGCGCACATGCATTTCATAAATGATCATGTCCTCCCATTCGATTTCGGGCGAATGATCATCCCCCCAGTCGAAACGGGAGTGCACGATGACGCTTTTCGGGAACGCGGATCCAAAGCGGGGGCGAATCCCTGGCTTGTCTACCGGGGGAACACCCCAGTCCGTCGGCCAGTGGATCGCCTCGCCGTAGGGGTCGAGTACCCACTGGATGGGGTCGTAAGGCTTGTCGCCATCCAGGCGGAAGCAGTAGAACATGCCGGGCCGGGCCTGCGGCAGGAAATGGGTCCAGCGATCGCCCCGTCGAGTCATCGCTTCCTCGGCGATCGGCGTGTCGGTTTCCGCCCGGTCGAAGAGCATGACCCACACTTCCCTGGCGTGTCGGCTGAACAGTCGGAATGTGACGCCCTGTTCCTCTATGATGGGTCCATAATCCTTCATAACAACTTGTTTCCTACGATCGGAACGCGCGGTGAAAATCCTTCCGATCTTCAGAAAAAGCAACGCGAATGTTCCTGTCACGGGAAGAAAAGTTTGCGCCGCCTCCGCTCATCGAAAAGCCCTGCATCTACCCAGTGCCAGCAGATCCGTCCGGTATAATAGGTTTAGAAGGGGTTTTCGAAATATTTTTGTCCAGCCAATCGGATACGGAAAACAACCACCAACCCATCGGCTCTACCACGCGGTCGACTTTGATGAAGCCACCGGACCACCAACGCTGAACCTGGACCAAAGGGACAACGGAATATGTTTTGGCCACGGCCTGCCCATACGGTAGTATCCCGTTATGCGTTCCTTTATGCAGTATCTGGAATTGCTCGGGCTCGTGGTGGTTGCGGCATTGGGGCAGGGCTGTTCCCGGGTGGAGCCTCCAGTCGGCCCGGCGGTCGACCACAATCCTGTATCACCGCCGGAAGCGGCGCTCGTGGAGTCACCTCAAGTGCCTGACGACCGCCCCTATATCAAGCGGCCTGCGGAGTTTGTGGGCTCGGATCGCTGCAAGACCTGCCATGAGCGCGCCTATGCGAGTTGGCATGATTCCTATCATCGCACCATGACCGCCTTGCCGACCCCGGAAAACGTCAAAGGAAATTTCGACGGACAAACGGAACAAGGCAATGGCATGACCTGTCGATTGTCGAAGGATGACGAGGGTTTTTACGGAAAGGTTTCAGACGGGAAAAATGTCTTCGATCTGGAGGTGAGCCTGTTGACCGGTTCCCACCACATGCAGATGTACTGGTTCCCTTCAGGCAAAATGCGCATGCTGGGGATCCTGCCCGTGGTCTACCTTGTTGAGGCGGATCGCTGGATTCCTCGTGACTCCGTTTTCCTGGAACCCGCTGCCCACGTGCCGGGATTTCATCCCATGGAATGGAGCACCATCTGTATACGATGCCACACCACGCAGCCCAACCCGGCCTTGACATGGCCGGAGGATATGCCGGTGGGAGAGGTGACCGCGATGGATACCCATGTCGGAGAATTCGGTATTGCCTGTGAATCCTGCCACGGGCCCGCCAGCGAGCATGCGGCCTGGCACCAGACACACGAGGGTGTCAAGCGTGATGACGATTCGGTGGTGCTCCCGACCTCACTTCCCTCTGACCGGATGTCGGATATCTGCGGGAAGTGTCATGGGATCAGCCTCATGGACCAGGCCAAGTATCGGGACTGGTATACACATGGGCGATCGATCCGGCCTGGCATGACCCTCTCCGAGGGCGGCTATGTACTGTGGGACCAGGTGGGAAACAAGGATCATCCGGCCGTGAAGGCAAGCAATGCGGAGTCGGGCAAGGCGGAGATGTATTTCTGGGGCGATGGCATGGTGCGCGTGTCGGGGCGTGAATTCAACGGAATGATCCACTCGCCCTGTTACCGGGACGGGAAAGATGCACAGCGCCTCACCTGCATGTCCTGTCACGCCATGCACCAGCCAAAAAAGGACCCGCGTCCGCGCAAGGAGTGGGCAAACGATCAACTCAAGCCCCGGATGACGGGAAACCAGGCCTGCCTGCAATGCCATTCCAGTTATGAGGACGCCACGGAATTTGCTGCCCACACCCATCACGCGGCGGATTCATCGGGCAGTACCTGTTATAACTGCCACATGCCGTACACGACGTACGGTTTGTTGAAAACGATCCGGAGCCACACAATCAGTTCCCCCCGCGTGCAGGAGACCTTGGCATTTGGACGGCCCAACGCCTGCAACCTCTGCCATCTCGATAAAACATTGGCCTGGACAGCGTCCCATCTTCACCAGTGGTACGGCATCGATCAGCCCGCGTTGAGCCCGGAGGAACAAGCGGTTCCGGCATCGTTGATCGCCCTGTTTTCGGGGGATGCCGGGCAACGTGCGATCATCGCATCGTCGATGGGTAGGGAGGATGCACGGACAATTTCCGGGGATCACTGGTTGCCCCGCGCACTCATGGAGGTCTTAAACGATCCCTACCACGCGGTTCGCTATGTCGCCCAGCATTCCCTGCAACGCGATCCGCATTACGTGGATATGGCCTACGATTTCCTGGATGAGCAATCAGAGCGCAGGATCGCCACGCGAAACTTGAAGGCGCAATGGGGTATGCGGAGTCCTCCTGCAGGCGCCCGCCTGGATGAGCTGGTCGACTTTTCGGTTCCAGGCGTGGCCACGAATGTACTGTATCAGCTGCGCGCCAGGCGCGACGACCGGGTTGTCATCCTGGCGGAATAGTGATTTTCGCCCCAGGCCTCCCGATCGATGGCTCGCGTCTCCCCGGGGCCAGGGTCCGGAGTGCCGCGTGAATAGTTGCCTGTCTCGGGTAAAATCTATGGACCTCTTAACGTATTTATAGTTGCGTACATTTCCTCAACTAGAGAACGATGTGAAATTGTCTTACCTTTTCCTTTTCAGCCTGGTCCTGGGTCCTGGCCTCGTGCGGGTTCCCGCAAGCGATAAACCCAATGTCATCATTATCTTCATCGATGACATGGGGTACGGCGATGTCGGCTTCAATGGGGCCACCGGGCCCAAGACGCCGAATCTCGACCGCATGGCCAGGGAAGGCATGCGCTTCGATGATTTCTATGTAGGTTGTGCCGTGTGCTCGGGCTCGCGAACCGCCTTGATGACCGGGTGCCACTACACGCGGCTGAGCATGAATGCGGTCCTTTTCCCGAACAGCAGCCATGGACTGCACCCGGATGAGGTGACGATTGCGGATCAATTAAAAGGCGTGGGGTACCGTACGGCCTGCGTGGGGAAATGGCACCTGGGCCATCTACCCCCCTGCCTGCCGACCTACCAGGGCTTCGATAGCTATTACGGCATTCCCTACAGCAATGACATGTGGATCGACCCGGCGAACAAGCTGGCAAAGGATATCGTCCTGCGCAAGGGAGTAACCCTGGAGCAGTTGAAAGGCGGATTGAGGCAGAAGAACGAAGTGCCCATTCTGCGTGACGAGGAAGTGGTGGAATACCCTGCGGATCAACGCACGGTGACGAAACGGTATACGGAGGAAGGGATTCGGTTCATACAGCAGCACAAGGAGGAACCCTTTTTTCTCTACCTGCCGCATACCATGGTCCATTTGCCCCTGGCCGCATCAGAAAAGTTTGCCAACCGGCACGACAAGATGATCTGGAATGCGATCGAGGAAGTCGACTGGTCGGTAGGGGAGATCCTGAAGACGGTGAAGGATGCCGGGATCGCCGAGAAGACCCTGGTCGTGTTCACCAGCGACAATGGTGCCGCGGTGGGGACCTCGCTTCCCCTGCGCGCAAGGAAGGGGAGCGTATATGATGGCGGGATTCGTGAACCGACGGTGATGTGGTGGCCAGGGAAAATCCCCGCGAATACCGTCTGCCGGGAAGTGGCGGCGACGATTGATCTGCTGCCGACGCTATCCGGCCTGGCCGGGGCAGAGCTGCCGGAGCGCACGATCGACGGGAAAGACATCTGGCCCCTGATGAGCGGCAAACCCGGGGCAAAGAGCCCGCATGAGGCCTACGTGTTGAAGCATGGCCCGGGGACCGTCCGGTCCGGGAAATGGAAGTTTTATCCATGGCAGGAAGGCAAGGCCAAGCAGCGGGGGGATATCCAGAAGACCCCCTCGAAACTGCCGGTTCAACTGTACGATACCCGGGCAGATATCGGTGAAACAAAGAACCTGGCGGGGGAATACCCGGAGGTGGTGGAACGACTGCAGAAGGCCTACACGGCACACCTGAAGGAAATCGAGGCGCATAAGCGACCCACCGCGGCCTTGCAGCGACCGCCGGGGGTCCCGGGTGCCGGTCGACCGGGACAGCCAAGGAAAAAGAATTCGAAAAAGAAGCCGACAAAGACACCGGTAAAGAAGGCCGGTTAATCCAGCGTGCCACCGTCCACCTGGTGGATAGAATCATCAATCCAGCGAGGAGCCATTCATGAAGCCTTTTCTTTTGCTGCTGAGCAGCCTGTTAAGCATATCCGCCTTCGGAGCCAAGCCCAATATCCTCTTCATCTTCTCCGATGACCACGCCTACCAGGCGATCAGCGCGTATGGGCATGGGCTGAACAAGACCCCGAACATCGATCGCATCGCACGTGAAGGCGTGCGTTTCAATCGCTGCTATGTAAGCAATTCGATTTGCGGCCCCATGCGCGCGGTCATCCAGACGGGAAAGTATTCCCATCTCAACGGCTTCCTGATCAATGGGAACAAGTTTGACGGAGACCAGTGGACCTTCCCCAAGCAAATGAAAAAGATGGGTTACCAGACGGCCGTTATCGGGAAGTGGCACCTGGGAACCCACATGGAACCCAAGGGCTACGATTACTCGGAGGTCTTGATCGGCCAGGGGCCGTACTACAACCCCCCCATGATGCGCGATGTGGAGGGCGATGGCAACCGGGTGAAGAAGCAGTACACCGGATACACCACGGAGATCATCACGGGGTTGGCTTTGGAATGGCTTAAGCATCAGCGGGACAAGAGCAAGCCCTTCATGCTGATGTATCAGCACAAGGCACCGCACCGGAACTGGGAACCGGGACCGGATTACCTGAACCTGTATGACGAGGTAACCTTTCCCGAGCCGGCGACCCTCTTCGATGATTACCAGAACCGGGCGGATCCTGCACGGGACCAGGACATGACCATTTCGAAGACGATGACCCGCCGGGACTTGAAACTCGATCCGCCGCGGAATTTCACCCCGGAGCAGTTGACGACATGGAATGCCGCGTATGCCCCCAAGAACAAGGCCTTTGCCGCGGCACAACTGGAGGGCCAGGCGCTGGTCAGCTGGAAGTACCAGCGCTATATCAAGGATTACCTGCGGTGTATCGCCGCGGTTGATACCGAGGTGGGCAAGGTGCTCGATTACCTCGACGAAAGCGGCCTGGCCGGGAATACCCTTGTCATCTACTGCTCAGACCAGGGTTTCTACCTCGGAGAGCACGGTTGGTTCGACAAGCGATGGATGTATGAGGAATCTTTCCGCACGCCCTTTCTCGTGCGTTGGCCGGGCGTTATCAAGCCGGGTGGCGTGAATGATTCCGATATCGTCTCGCCGGTGGATTTTGCCGCCACCTTTCTGGAGATCGCGGGCGCACCGAATCCCGGGGACCTCCAGGGGAAATCCTTGATCCCCATTCTAAAGGGACAAACGCCATCCGATTGGCGAAAATCATTCTACTACCATTATTACGAGGGTGGGGGACACGGGGTGGCCCGCCATTACGGGGTATCGAATGGCCGGTACAAGCTCATCAACTACTATCAGGATCATGTGAAGCAGTGGGAACTGTTCGATCTGAAATCCGATCCACAGGAGATGCGCAGCCAATACGACAATCCCGAGTTCGCGAAGGTGAAGGAAAACATGTTCCAGGAGCTCCAACGCTTGCGGGTGGAGTTGAAACTGCCGGATGAAGACCCCGAGGCGAGTTTCGGTGGCTGGGGCGACCGCACCCTGGAACTGCGGAGAATAGCGGCGGCGGAAAAAGTAAAGCTGAGTGAGATCCTTCGCATGGACAAGCCCGGTGTGGTGAAGAACAAGCAACCTGATCCAAGCTACAAGCCGATTACCGTCGGGGCCTGGATCAGGCCTGAAAGCCCGGATGGGGTGATCCTTGCCCAGGGCGGTGGCGGAATGGGTTACACTCTATATCTCAAGGATGGTTTTCTTCACTTTGGCATCAGGGGTTCGGGCTCTTTGAGTGAAGCCAGGTCAAAGGTAAAAATTTCCCTGCATAAGCGAAGCCATGTACGCGGGACCCTGGATGCCCGGATGAATCTGGCCGTGTATGTGAATGGGAAAAAGGCCGGCTCCGGGAAAGGCCGCTTTGTCCCGGGCCTTCCGCAGGAGGGCCTGGATATCGGCGAGGACAAGGGCAGCCTGGTGGGGTCTTACCAGATCCCCAATGCGTTTAAGGGAACCCTGAGCGACATCCGGATTTACTGGGGCAGCCTGGATGCAAAAGCACAGGATGCCTGGTCCCGGCCTTGAGTGATGAGGCATCGGGGCGGGTCTTCTTCGCAACACCCCGCCTCCCCTCGTGGGGCTCTGCGGGAGATCCCTTCCTGGCAAGTGCTTTGCTCCCGGTCTCCTGCGGAATTCTGGAACGAACGATTGCCGTCTGCCCAGCACGCTGGGTACACTTCCATTTCCATGCGATACGTCCTGATAGCCATTTTTACGGGCCTGACCATACTTTTCTCGGGTTGTAACACCCTGCACCGGGCAACGCTGCAGCCGCTCCCGGGTGAGACGGGTTTTCATCCCAGCCTGGGCATTTTGCCCTTTGAGCCGGTCGACCGACCGGATGGCCAATCACCCGGGATGACGGATATCATCCACCAGGCGGAATCCCTTTTCATTCCTTACCGGCTGCGCAATTTGCTGGACGTGACGGGCGATTGGAACAAGGTGCGCTTAATCCCTGCCGCTTCGCGAGCGGTGGACTGGCGGGTTGAAGGTCGCCTGCTTCAATCGGATCCGGACAGCGTTCGCCTGCGGGTGATTGACCAGGCGGACAACATCCTGCTGGAAAAGGACTATGCGTATACGCCTGCCGAAGGCGAGGTGCTGTTCAGCAGCTTGTTCGATCCGATCATGGCAGACCTGGACCGGCTGCGACTCGGGCCGGAACCGAATCCCGACCTGGCCCGGGTGCGTTTTGCCGCCGACCTGTTGCCAGCCGTGTTCAGCGGGTACCTGGAGGCACAGAAAGATGACCCGGTCGCATTGCGACGCCTGCCCGCCGAGGATGACCCGGTATTTCTGGGCATGCAGCAGGTCTTTGCCCGCGAAGCCGACATGCTCGACGCCATGGATGCGCATTACGGGCGGTACTATTTCGCAATCGAACAACCCTACACCATCTGGCGCGAGGCGATCCGTGGGGATGCCCGCAAGATGACCCGCTACGAGAAGCGCTCATGGCTCGACCCTTTTCTGGTAATCCTGGGCGAATTGACCAGCGGCGGTGGCTTGTTCGTCGAGGCGGCGGGCAACCCAGGCACTGCGGAAAAGGTGTATGAGAAGGGACGCGACTGGTCGACCGGGTACCGGGTGAAGGCCCGTCTATTGCGCAACGACCTTGACCGTGCGGGCATGCTGGTCAGCTCGGAAATGAAGCCGTTTACGGTCGAGATTCGGGGAAAGGTCGCGTCTTTAACCGGAACGGCGGCCGAACAATACGAACAATGGCGAGACTTGCTTGGAAAAATGTACACCCGGGAAACCGGTATACCCCTTGAGTAAATGGAGGAGCGAATGAAGCGATCGATGATCGATATATGCCCTTGTCCTGGGCGCATTGATGGGCCGGGCTGATACGCGACAAAAGGCCGCGGCGAGGAGCGGGGACGGCAGTGGCCGGATCCTGTTGCTCGAAAAAGGGAAAGGTCGGCAAGTTGCGAGAATCGACCTCGCAGTGATGCCGGTATACGATGGTTTGTCGGTGAGCGGGGGGCGTGTGTACGTGGCCCTGT
>JAYGFS010000476.1:0-4091 GCA_046581765.1 Verrucomicrobiota bacterium | reverse complement strand
TTGATCCCTTCCGGCGTCACGTCACCATCCCACACAAGGTCTTTGACGATCACCATCGGATTTACCATCTTCCCCCCGGTGAAGGTCAGCGAACCACCTCCCGGCGTCCAGTCGATGAAGGCCTGGTCGAGGCCGAAATTTTTCAGGCTGAAACTCCCATCGAGCGACTGGTTGCGCGATACCGGATCACCACTACCCGTGGCGAGGCGAAGGCCCACCTGGGCGTTGTCGTTCAAGTCGGCATCCATCTTGATGCGACCGCGGATCCGTAAACGATCCCGCTCGTCCCTGGCATCCTGGTCAATATGTTCGCCCCGAACGCGTAGATCTCCGCTGATGCTTATCTCGGCATAGGTCGTGGTCAACAGGGCGATAGAACCCAAGGCGATCATGGCCCCAATTAGCTTTTGTTTATTCATATCCGGTCGCTCCTCCTTGGGTCGTTGTGGGTTAAAAAGTCCCTTATTTAGCATGGGCGATCAATTTATCCCTATACTATTTGTCCAGCATTAGCTCCAGATTAGCAATGCACATAAACTACGCGTGAGAAGGAATTTATTGCCCGTATGCAGGACCCGTTAATGCCGGGCAAGCAAAAGGAAATGCGCCAACATTCAATGATGCAAGCAAACAGGATGGGGAAAATAAGGGTTTAAGCCTCAGTCGATGGGGCAGTATATTTTCCTCGCCTTTACCCGGACAATCTTTCGTTCGGGGAGGAGGAGGGCGGATAAAGCACCCCCGTACACACAACCCGTGTCCAGGCCGATAACCTGCGGCCGATCCAATCCTCCCAGTGCCGCCCAATGCCCGAAAACGATCAACCCGGGATCGTCATAATAATCAAACCAGGGCTTCTCCTTCCTTCCCCAGGTTCGAATGCTCGTGAGGTCGCTTGCGCTCGAGTCCTCCAGGGCTTCCCCTGGAACCTTCCCGGCGTGCACCACGGAAAATCCCTCACCCCGGATGAACAACGGCCAGGCCTCAATGGTCTTGATAAAGGTTTCAAAGGTCTCAGCAAAGGCCTCGCTCAAGGTTCCGTACCCCGGCCAGGTCTTCTTCGGCGCACGGGCCTGCTCGAGTAGGTGCCATTCGTGATTGCCCAGGATCGCCTCGGCATCGAGGGTGGTAAAATAGTCAAATACTTCCCGGGAGGCAGGACCCTTGTTGACCAGGTCACCTAGAAAAATCAAGCGGTCGGACACCGGCTGGTAGTCCAGGCTTTCTATCAGCTGCTGCAATTCATCGATGCACCCATGAACATCGCCTACGATTATCGTTCGTTGATCCATTAGCCGGTTACGCTGCACGGACTTCTTCCGGCGTTACCCGTGTCCGCTAAAACATGCCCATTCAGCCACGCAGGTCGTAACACATCAGGACATCCTGTTCGCGCAGGTAGAGCTTTCCGTCCAGGACCACCGGGTGTGCCCAGGACTTTCCCTCCTGAAACACGGGTTTAAACGTCGCTTTCAACTCGTACGTGTTCGGATTTGCCCCGACCAGGGCGACCAGGCCGTCTTGATAACGAAAGATGATATTCCCATCGGCATAGAGGATCGCGGCAGAGCCCTTTCCGGCACCGCGATTATCCTTTCCACCCCACTTGATCGCACCACTCTTCCATTCGATACAGGTGGGAAACCCATTGTTGTGCTTATGGCCGAGGTAAACGTAATCGCCGAGCTGGATCATGCCACCGTGGTGATTTTGAAGCTCGATATTGCTTTTCCACCAGCGCTCCTTTGCCTCGACACCCTTTCCTGATTTGACCAGCTCCAGGCAGGCGGTTCCGCCATCTCCGTAACCGGAGGATGTAATGACAAAATCATCCACGACAATCGGCGTCGGGATACAGGCGGTCTTGTTAGCCACCCGGTTATAACCCCAGAGATGCTCCCCGTCGGAGGCACGCACACCGACCAGGCCTTTCCCGGTCATCGCCACGTACTGCTTAATGCCGCAGGCCTGTGAAATCACGATGCACCCGTATCCAGCGCCATCCTTGCCCTGGTCGCCCTCGGCTGAACCGTTGCTTTTCCAGATAACCTTGCCGGATTTCTTGTCAAGTGCCACCAGCATGGCATCCCTGCCTCCCGGATTGCAAATCACCCGCTCGCCATCCACCAGCGGCGACTCGGCATAGCCCCAGCCCGACATCATTTTACCCCCCCACTCCTTGAAGGCATGACGCCAGGCGATGGCTCCATCGGACGCCTTCAGGCAGACGATCTGGCCATCGGAGGAGACAACATAGAGGGAATCCCCATCGATGGTCGGGGTGCAGCGGGAACCGCTGTACCCGTGCTTGGGATCGGTATCCGTAAGCTTCGTCGACCAGAGTATTTTCCCGTCGGTGAGTGAGGCGGCAATAACGGCCTGTCCGCTGCCAGTATTTCCGGTGGTGTATATTGTCCCGTCAACGATGGAGAGGCTCGCATAGCCCTTGCCCAGGCCGCTGCTCTTCCACACCAGGCGGGGACCCGCTTCCGGCCAGCTCTTGAGCAGGCCTTTCTCCGGGGAAATCCCATCGTTGTTCGGCCCACGAAAGTGCGTCCACTCGCTCCCCTCCGAGAGGGAGACCAGGGAAAGCGCCAACACACCTGTAAGAATCTGTTTCATGACTTGCTCCAATCGGGTTTTAGCTCGCCTTTTAATGGCTTCGACCCTGATTTTCTGCTTCAACGGACCCTGAATTACAAGTCATTCACCCCAAAAAGGAATCCACCATGTACTGCATCCATGTATACATCCAGGTTAAGCCCGAATGCGTCGCGGACTTTATCGAAGCCACCATCGACAACGCGAGCAACAGCAATCAGGAACCGGGCTGCCATCGCTTCGACATCTTTCGCCGAAACGATGCACCGGACCGCTTTGAGCTGGTGGAGATTTACGAAAACGAAGCCGCGATCGATGCGCACCGGCAGTCCGCGCATTACGCCCGTTGGCAATCGGTGGCAAACGACATGATGGCCGAGCAGCGCAGCAAGCATGTATTCACGCCCGTGTACACGCGTGAGCACGGACGCGTGGACCTGGACGCATAGGCATTTCAAGGAATACCGCGACTCTACCCGCTCGTGGAGGCAAGTACTACAGGCTGTTCAAGCCGACGAAGGTCCCGCCGTTGCGCTCACACAGGGCACGCATCAAGGTGGCGAAGCGGTAACCCGTAATCCCCATCCCCGGTGGCGCGTCCAGCATGACGGGGAAGCCGACGCCGTGAATCCGCACGCGCCGCTCGCCCTGGGCATTGGCCTTATTCAGACCCGCGACCGTATCCACGACGGGCTGCATGGCATTCCCACTGAATTCGTCCCCAAAGATATACAGGCTGATCTTCTTGTCGCTGTCGTAAAAGTCGCGGATCGCAGCGTTGATTCCCTCGACGGGACTGCTGTTGCTGAACGCCTCCCAGGTAGCCAGGGTCTTTAAAATCGCACTCCGCCGAGCGGGCGTGTCCGGGATCCATGTACCCCGGTACTGGCTGAACATATAATTCCCCATGTCGTTCATCACCTGGATGCCTTTGACCTGCGGGTACAGGTCCAGGGTCTCTCTCATCTTGCGCATGACCATCGGCCAGGCATTGCCTTTCATCGATCCCGATGTGTCGATGATAAAAACGATGTACTCGCTGTCCACGGGAATTCCCCCCACGCTGTCCGTCCGCTTGTTCTTTGGAATATTGGCCAACAGGCGCTTCATTTCCTCCGTCAGGTCCTGGCGGGCCTCGGCCAGGGTACCTTCTATTTTATTCTGCACCGTCGCGTCCGATGCAGAACCCGAAAAGGCCCCCTTGACATCGGACAAGTCCCCCTGCAAGCGTGCCAGCTTTTCCTTTGCAGCCGAAAGCTGCACCACCTTTCCCTCCAGGTCGCGATTTAAAATAGCGGTTTCACCCCGTAACTCAGACAGCTCTTTCTCCAGCCTGGCCAGTACTGATGACAGGTCTTCGCTCACCTGCTCGATCACCACGGGTTCACCCGATTTCGAAAGCACGAACAGCAGAATGATCGCCCCAAAACCACAACAGATGCAATCCAGGAACGACATGCTGAACGCCGAGATATCTCTTTTTCGTTTAG